>DATICZ010000209.1:0-20101 GCA_035456525.1 Gemmatimonadales bacterium | reverse complement strand
CGTCGATGTAGACGTTCTGCTCACCGGGCCGGCCGCCGCGGATCGAAACGCCCCCGGATGCCCCCGACTCGACCACCCCCGGCTGCACCGCGATCACGTTGCGCACATCGTCCACGGGCAGGTCGTTGATCGTCTGACCCGACACGATGGACTTCGACGCCACCTGGTCGCGCGGCACGATCGGGTTGGCCGCCGCCGTCACCGTCAGCCCCGACACCTGAATCGCCGAGGGGCTGAGCTTGATGTCCTGGGTGATGGTCTGGCCGCCGAACACGCGCACGTCCCGCACTTCCGTCGGCGCGTAGCCGATGAATTGCGCGCGCAGCGTGTAGCTGCCGACCGGCACGTTGTTGATGAAGTAGTAGCCCTTGTCGTTCGTCACGGCGCCGAACGAGGTCCCCACGACGAAGACCTGCGCGTTGGCGAGCGCGACACCCGCCTGATCGGACACCGTGCCTTCGATTTTTCCCGTCGTCTGCTGCGCGGCGGCCGGGACCGCGACGAACGTCGCGAGCGCGACCACTGCGCCCAGCGCGAGGAAGCGACCGAAGGCGCTTCGCACACGATGAGTCATGACACACCCTCCCATGGCGTGATGAGGCTTGAACTGCCGAACGGAAAAGCGTTTGCCGACACGTCACCTCCCTCTCGGTGAGTGCTTCCGAACGAGCACACGCTCGTCGGGCGACGGCCTGCACGACAGGACTCTGTCAGGGCCGTGTAAGTGGCGCGCGGTGGCCCACGCGGACTCCGCAAAAGTGGCCCGCGTTTCGAGGGGCTGTCAAGGCGACCGGGGCGCGGGGTTTGTCCCCGGAAGTGGACAGACTCAGGTGGAGGGACGATGCGCCACGCAAGTGCACACCGCGTGTTTCATCCGCAATTCATGCATCCATCATGTCGCCACGGAATCAGGGGGTCAGACGATCTGCAGCTCGCGTTGCGGAGCGGCCGGCGTCACCTCCGGCCCCGCGTCTCCCAGATGGACGTTGATCTCGCTGCGTACGCCGAAGCGGCCCGGCAAGTAGATCCCCGGCTCCACCGAGAACCCGATCCCCGGCAATAGCTCGCGCGTGTCCGCTGTTTCGAAGTTGTCGAGGTGGGGGCCGGAGCCGTGCAGGTCGCGGTCGATGGAGTGGCCGGTGCGGTGCACGAACCACTCGCCGTAGCCGGCCGCGGCAATCACGCCGCGCGCGGCGTCGTCGAGATCGGCGCCGGTCACGGGGGTTCCCCCACCCGCCGCCGCACGCCAGGCTTCGACGAGCCGGGCCACCGCGGCGTCGCGCGCATCGCGCACCACCTCCCACACGCGGGTCACTTCCTCGGGCGGCGTCCGGCCCGCGAAGGCCATCCACGTCTGGTCGGCGAACACCGCGTCGCGGGTCACCCCCGCCCACAGATCCAGCAGGAGGACCTCGCCCGCGGCGAGACGGCGGTCCGCACCGGCGCGCGGCTCGTAGTGGGGGTTCGCGGCGTTGGGGCCGAACGCGGCGATCGGCGGGTGATCGGTGACGAGGCCGGCGCGGTCGAACGCCTCGACCACCCGGCGCTGCACCGTCGTTTCCCGCACCTCCGCACCGCGCGCCAGCTCCGCTCCGGCCCAGGCGAGCGCGTCGCGGGCGATCGCGCCGATCGCCTCCGCGGCGCGCCTGTGCCCGGCGAGCTCCGCGTCCGACCAGCGCGCCGCGAACCGCGTCACGAGCGGCGCCGACGACACCACGCGAGCCCCCAGCGACTCGAGCAGCTGGACCACCCCGTGCGGCACGCGATCGAGGTAGGGCACGCCGTCCTGCGGCGAGGTCTCGATGGCCAGCGTCTTCCCGCGGACCAACGGCTCGAGCTGCGCGCGCAGCTCGCGCCAGGCGGCGTAGGGGCGCACCTCACCGGGAAACTGCTCGAAGGGAGCCAGCTCGATCCGGTGAGCGACCGCGACCGGTCGCCCCGAGCGCGGCAGGAAAACGAAATACCGGCGCGTGGCCATGCCGTGCACGTCGAGCACGCGAGAGGCGATCGGATTCACTCCGCGGAAGTCGAACAGCAGCCAGGCATCTGCGCCGAGACTCTCGAGCGCGGCGGACAACGCGGCGAAGTCGAACCCCGCGAGCGGAGCGGCAGGGGCGGCCATCAGTGATGCCTCGGATCGGGTGGAGCGGCGCGCCATTCGCAGCGGGCGCCGCCGCGCGCACGGCAGGTGGTGTGCAGCATCGCGCCCTCGAAGCCCGCGAGCAGGCGCAGCAGCTCGGCGAAGGCCGCCGCATAGAGCCCGCACGCGGCGCCGCCCGGCGTGGCCCGGATCGCCAGCGGGTCGGTGACCCGCACGACGGGCACCCGGGCCTCGCGGGTCAAGTTTCCGCCCAGGACCGTGCGCGACACCCGTCCGGCGACCACGTAGCCGAGACTGCGCGGGGCCAGGCCCGCCAGCAGCCGCATCCCGCTGAACGCGCGGCGGGCCGCCCGCCGCGCGGCGCGCCGGCCGGCGTCGGCGAACACCAGCTCGGCGTCCGGCCGGCGGCCCACCAGGCGCAGCAACGCCTCGACGTGGTCCCCGGAGACGCGCGCGTCGCGGCGCACCAGGGCCTCGAACTCGGCGAGCTGGGTCCGGATGGTCGCCGAGAGGCCCAGACGCTTGACCAGGAGCTCGTCGGCAAATTCGCCCAGACCGTCTTCGACGGGAGTGTCGAGATTCTGGATGGCCTCGAGCACCGCGAGCGGCACGATGCTGTGGATCACGAAGCGCTAACCTAGCACCCCATTGCGGATGCGGGGAGGCCGAGCGAGGCTTCTATCGCCATGGCCACTCCCCCATCCCCCGCCCCCGCCCCCAGCCGTCCCTCCCCCGAGGAGCGGCGAGCCAGCTTCGAGCGTGAAGCGCTGGTGCACCTGGACTCACTCTACCGCGTGGCGCTGCGTCTCTCCGGCAACGCGGCCGACGCCGAGGACCTGGTGCAGGAGGCGATGCTGCGCGCCTACCGCTCCTGGGACCGGTTCACCCTCGGCACCAACGCCAAGGGATGGCTGCTGACCATCCTGCGCCACCTCTTCATAAACGAGTACCGGCGCAAGCGCCGGCACCCGGAGTCGGTGGATTTGGACACAATCGAGCCCTTTGCGTTGTTAGATGACAGACAGGAGCACGATCCCCAGAGCGCGTTCTTCGACCGCATCGTGGACGAGGAAGTGCTGCGCGCCGTGGACGAGCTCCCCGAGGCATTCCGCGAAGCGGTGACGCTGTCGGACGTGGAAGGGCTCTCCTATGAAGAGATCGCCAACGTGCTGGAGGTCCCCGTGGGAACAGTGAAGTCCCGTCTGTACCGGGGCCGCCGCATGCTGCAGGCCAAGCTCCACGACTACGCGGTGAGCATGGGGTACATCAAGGGCCACGCGACATGAATTGCCGTCAGTGCATCGAGCACCTCTACGAGTATCTCGACCGGGAGCTGACCCCCGAGGTGGAGCGTGAAATCCGCGACCACCTGGCCCACTGTCCGCCCTGTATCGAGCAGTACGATACGGAAGCCGTATTCCTGAAGTTCGTGAAGGCGCGGTGCAGCAGTCAGGGCGCCCCGCCCACGCTGCGACGCCGCATCCTGGACCAGCTGCTGGACGAGTGACCTGGCTCACACCCGGCGGCGTTGCCGCCGCCCTCCTCGTCGGGGCGTCGGTCTGGCTCGGCCTCGGGTGGCGAGGCTTCATTCCCCTCTTCTTCTTCCTTCTTAGTGGCAGTCTCCTCACGCGTCTGGCCACCGGCGCGAGCCCCAGGCGCACCGGGCGCCAGGTGCTGGCGAACGGCGGCATCGCCGCCGCGGCCGCGCTGTTCGGCCGCTGGCCCGAGGCCGCCGGCGCCCTCGCCGCCGCTGCGGCCGATACCTGGGCCACCGAGATCGGCGCCTTCTCCCCCACGCCGCCGCGCCTCATCACCAGTGGCGCGAGCGTCCCAGCGGGACGCTCTGGGGGGATCACCCCGCTCGGCACGGCCGGCGGTCTCGCCGGGTCGGCCGCGATCGCGGTCCTCGCGGCGCTCGTCGCGCCCCTGGCGTGGCGGACCGCGGCCATCGTGACCGCCGCGGGGTGCCTCGGCATGCTCGCCGACTCCCTGCTGGGAGCGACGCTCCAGGCCGGGTACGCCTGCCCCGCGTGCGGCATGATCTCGGATCAGCCGGTGGATCGTCACGGTCATGAGCCGGGGCACCTGGTGCGCGGCGTGCGATGGCTGGACAACGACCTGGTGAACGTGGCCGGCTCGCTCGTCGGCGCGCTACTCGCCTGGCTGGGCACCGCGACCCTGGTCCCCGGCTCCTGACGCGCTGATGAGACCCGAGTGGGACGTCATCGTGGTGGGAGCCGGGCCGGCCGGCTCCGCCACCGCATTGCTCGCCGCCCGCGCCGGAGCCCGTGTCCTGCTGCTCGATCGCGCCCGCTTTCCCCGCGACAAGCCGTGCTCGGAGTACTTGAGCCCTGCCGCGACGCCGCTGCTCGCCCGCCTCGACCCCTCGCTGGTGGCGGACATCGAACGGGCGGCCCCCGGCCGGTTGTACGGCATGCGGGTGGTAGGACCCGATGGGACCGAGGCCATCGGCCGGTTCTCCGCGGAGCACCGGTTCAGAAGCCCCGCTCCCTACGGATTCGCGCTTCCCCGCAGCAAGCTCGACGCGTTGTTGGTGCAGGCGGCGGTGCGGGCCGGCGCGCAGCTAGCGGAGCGGAGCGCGGTGGACGAGCTACTCTATGATCAAGGCGCCGTGGGCGGAGTGTCGATCCGCGCCGGCGGCGGTGCCGGCCGCTCCGTGCATCGGGCACGGGTCGTGGTCGGGGCCGACGGGCTGCGGTCGGTCGTCGCCCGCCGCCTCGGGCTGCGTCGCGGATGGGGACGGGCCTGGCGCCCGACGCGCCTGGCCTTCACCGCCCATTACCGCGGCGTCGGCGATGTGGGAGACATGGGCGAGATGCACATCGGCCGGCCCGGTTACGTGGGGATGGGTCCGGTCGGCGATGGCGTGACGACGGTGGCCGTCGTGCTGCCGGTGGCGGCGGCCCGCGCCCGCGCGGCGACGCTGCGCCGCGGATTGCTGACCGAGGTGGAGCGGTTCCCCCGCCTGCGCGGACGCTTCGCCGGGGCCCGCCTCGTGCGGGAGGTGCTCGTGACGGGTCCGTTCGCGCAATGGTCGCGCCGTGCCGTGGCCCCGGGTGGCGGGGCGCTGCTGGTGGGCGACGCGGCCGACTTCTTCGACCCGTTCACGGGCCAGGGACTCTACAGCGCGCTGCGCGGCGCCGAGCTCGCCGCCGCGGCGCTCATTCCCGCCCTGGCGGAGCAACCTCGCGGAGGGCCGGTGCCCGCGGCGGCGCTCGATTCCTACCGGGCCGCGCGGCGCCGGGCATTCCTGGGCAAGTGGCTGCTCGAACGAATGATCGGCTTCGGAGTCGGGTGGGAAGGCCTGGCGCGCCGCGTCGTCGGGCGGCTGGCCCGGCAGCCCGGCCTGGCGGACCTCGTCGTGGGGGCGACGGGCAACTTCGTGCCGGCCCGCGCGGTGCTTGCGCCGGCTACGCTCGCCCGTCTGCTATGGTGATCCCGGGAGGCGTCGGTGCGGCGCAGTTCCGCCAGCTGCTGGGGCAATTCGCCACCGGCGTGACGGTGCTGACCGCGCGCCGCGGCGACGGGCAGCCCGTCGGCATGACCGCCAGCTCGATCGCGTCGGTGTCGCTCGACCCGCCCCTGCTGCTCGTGGCGGTGGCCCACACGAACGACATGCACGAGGCCCTGCTCGGGGCGGCGCACTTCGCCGTCAACATCCTCGCCGAGGATCAGGAGGCGCTGGCGCGGCGCTTCGCCGAAGTGGAGGCGAACCGGTTCGAGGGCGTGGGGTTCCGCGAAGGCCGCCACGGGGTACCGTTGATCGACGGCGTCCTGGCGCACATCGAATGCGCGAAACAGGCGGCGGTGCCGGGCGGCGACCACACCGTCTTCTTCGGACTGGTGACGGGGGGCGAGGTGAGCGAGCGGCGGCCGTTGCTGTACTATCGGGGGGGATATGGGAGTCTCTGAATGGCTATCGGCTATCGGCTATCGGTCAGCCGATAGCTGATAGCCTCTTTCATATGCTCACAATCGACCGCATCGTCATCCGAGCCCCGCTGGAGCGCGTCTTCGCCCTGGCACGCGACGTGGAGCGCTGGCCGCAGCTGTTGTCGCACTATCGCTGGGTGCGGATGCTGGAGCGCCGAGCGGACGGGGGGCGTGTGGAGATGGCCGCGTGGCGGCCGTTCGGGCCGCCGCCGCTGCGCTATCCCGCGTGGTGGGTATCGGAAATGCACGTCGACCCGGACCGGGCGGCGATCCATTACCGGCACATCGCGGGGATCACGACGGGGATGGACGTGCGCTGGGAGATCGCGGAATCGGGCGAGAAGGGGAGTGTCGCCGTGGAGATCGTGCACGAGTGGGCCGGACCGGGCTGGCCCCTGGTGGGCCGGTTGGCGGCGGACCGGGTGATCGGACCGGTGTTCGTGCACGGCATCGCGTCCCGCACGCTGGCCGGGATCCGTCGCCAAGCGGAGGCCGCATGACGGCGCGGCGGCGCGTGGTCATCACGGGCGTGGGTGCCGTAACGCCGATCGGGACGGCTGCCGACGGACTGTGGGCCGGGCTCATGGCGCGCCGCTCGGCGGTGCGGACGCTGAGCCGCTTCGATCCCGGCCCGTTCCGCAGCAAGATCGCCGCGGAAATTCCCGACTTCCGCCCGCAGGACTTCCTCGAGGCGAAGCGCGCGCGCCGCCTCGACCGCTTCTCCCAGCTCGCTGTGACGTCCGCCCGGCTGGCGCTCGCCGACGCGGGGCTCGAGCCGGCGCGCGAGGATCCCGACCGGGTCGGCGCCATGATGGGCTCGGCGCTGGGCGGGGTCGCGTTCGCCGAATCGCAGGTCGGCAACTACCTGCGCGAGGGGCCGCGCGGGCTCGACGCGTCGCTCGCGCTGGCGGTGTTCCCCGGCGCCGCCAGCTGCAACATCGCGATCGAATTCGGATTCACCGGCCCGAACGCCACCAACGCGATGAGCTGCGCATCGGGGACCATCGCGGTGGGCGAGGGCTTCCGCGCCGTGCGCGACGGCTATGCCGACGTCATGGTCGCCGGGGGCGCCGAGGCGCCGCTCGCGCCGCTCACGTTCGCGGCGTTCTCGAACATCCGGGCGATGAGCACGCGCAACGAGGATCCCGGGACGGCGTCCCGGCCGTTCGACGTCGCGCGCGACGGCTTCGTGATGGGCGAGGGCGCCGCCGTGGTCGTGCTGGAAGAACGGGGACGCGCGCTGGCCCGCGGCGCACCGGTGTACGGCGAGATCGTGGGGTACGGCTGCACCAACGATGCGCATCATATGACCGCCCCCCGACCCGACGGCCGCCAGGCCGCGCGGGCCATGCGCCTCGCCCTCGCCGACGGCGACGTGAGCCTCGGGGAAATCGAATACGTCAATGCGCACGGCTCGTCCACGCCGCTCAACGATTCCACCGAAACGCTCGCCATCAAGCAAGTGTTCGGCGACCACGCCTACCGCCTGGCGATGAGCGGCACCAAGGGCTACTACGGGCACGCACTCGGCGCCAGCGGGGCGATCGAGACCGCGATCTGCGCGCTCTCGCTCGCCCGTGGCTGGCTGCCCCCGACCATCAACCTCACCCATCCGGACCCGGCCTGCGACCTCGATTGCCTGCCCCACGAGGGGCGCGCCGCGCGGCCCGGCGCGATCCTCACCAATTCATTCGGCTTCGGCGGTATCAACGCGTCGCTGGTGTTGCGGCGCGCCTGAGACCGCCTACATTTGCGCCCTCGCTCACCCCAACGTCTCGGAGGAGTCTGGTGAACGCCTCGTTCCGACCGATGTTCGCGGAGTTCCTCGGCACCGCCCTGTTCGTCTTCATCGGCGCCGGCAGCGTCGTCGCCAACGCCATGACGGCCGGCGGCGTCACGCCGCTGGGCATCGCCCTGGCCCACGGCGTCGGCATGGCGATCCTGATCAGCTCGCTGATGGGCATCTCGGGCGGCCATCTCAACCCGGCGGTGAGCCTGGGCGTGTTCGTGGCGGGGCGGATCGACGGCCGCACGCTGGGCCGCTACGTGCTGGCCCAGCTCGCCGGGGGGATCGCCGGCGCGGCGCTCCTGAAGGTGCTGTTCGCGAGCACGGCGGTCCGGGCGGTGACGGCCGGCGCGCCCCAACTCTCGCTCAACATCGGATTCGTACAGGGGATCGCGATCGAGGCGGCGTTCACCTTCTTCCTCGTGTCCGCTGTGTTCGGCACGGCGGTCTCGAGCGAGGCGCCCAAAATCGGCGGGTTCGGGATCGGACTCGCCATCTTCGTCTCCGCGCTCGTCGTGGGTGGCCTTACCGGCGCGGCCCTCAACCCGGCGCGTGCGTTCGGGCCGGCGCTGGTCGCGTGGTCGTTCCACTCACAGGCGGTGTACTGGATCGGACCGCTGGCGGGAGGGGCGCTCGCGGGGTGGGTGTGGAAAGTGCTGCTCCTGCCGAAGAAGTAGGGACAAGCGCCCCTACCGTTTCGCCTTCGCCGCACCTCGTCGCCACAGGATGATGGTGTAGGCGACGAGGAGCACTGCCGCCGCGATGTACGCAGCGGCCATGTACCCGCCGGTCTGCGGCATCTGGTCAGGCGTCATCGCTGCGCTCTCCGATGGCATAGCGCTGCATCACGAACCCGATGTACAGCAGGGTGAACACCGCGAACGAGGACAGCAGCGTGATCACCATCGCCGGCGGGGCCGAGGGGG
Source organism: Gemmatimonadales bacterium (assembly GCA_035456525.1). GTDB lineage: Bacteria > Gemmatimonadota > Gemmatimonadetes > Gemmatimonadales > GWC2-71-9 > DASTHG01. Next base: position 11,334 of record DATICZ010000209.1, on the reverse strand, counting down.
CGCTCGGCTTCAGCACGATCGGCGCGGGATGCAAGGTGCGGAACAGGTAGACGCTCAGGTGAATGAAGGGGAGGAGCACGAGCCCGCAGATCCCCAGCACCGCCGAGTAGCGCGCCCGCAGCCCGGGTTCGCTCACGGCGCCGCGCAGCACCAGGTAGCCCACGAACATGAAGAACATCATCAGCGTCAATGTGAGCCGGGCGTCCCACGTCCACCACGTGCCCCAGATCGGCTTGGCCCACAGGGGACCGGTGGTGAGCATGACGAGCGAAAACGCGGTGCCGACCTCGGCCGACGCGGCGGCGAAGCGGTCGTAGCGCGGGTCCTTGAGAAACAGGAACAGGATGCTGGCGACGCCCATCAGGCCCATCGCGAGCATCGCCGACCAGGCCGACGGCACGTGCACGTAGTAGATCTTCTGCGCGAGTCCCTGATGGATTTCGGTCGGCGTGTAGACGAGCGCACGCACGTAGATGCCGCCCAGCAGCAGCAGCGACACTACCGTGACCCACCGACCGCGTTGTACCAGCGTCATTCCGTCACCGTCGCCGGAAAGAGAAGCGTCGCGAGCGTCACGAACGCGACGTCGTAGGCAGCGAGCAACCTAAGCCAACCCGATACCTCGCTCAAGGGACGACCCCCCAGGAGCATCGTCGTCACCTCCGCAGCAGCGATCAACGGCGGCAGCAGGAACGGCAACAGCAGCACCGGCAGCATCAGCTCGGCGAACCGCGTGCGCACCACCATCGCGCTGAACAACGTGCCGACGGCGATGAATCCGACAGTAGCGAGAATCATGACGGTCAGGAGCGGCGCCCACACCCGCCAAACCGGAACGTCGAAAAACAGGATGAACAGGAGGAGGCCCGTCACCTGCACCACCGCCACGAAGGCGAGGTTCGCCACCAGCTTGCCCCAGAACAGGCTGGTGCGACTGATGGGGGCGAGCAGCAGGCCCTCGAGCGCCTGGTTCTCGAGCTCCGCGTTGAAGGCTCGATTCAGCGTGAGCATGCCGGCGAAGCTGAAAGTCACCCACAGGATGCTCGGCGCGAGCGCGATCGTCGGCACGGCGGTCGGGTCGCGGCCGTACTCGAACACGACCAGCACGAGCGCGGTGAACACGAGCGCCGAGGTGATCGCGGTCCGCGAGCGGAACTCGAGGTACAGGTCCTTGCGCGCCACCAGCCAGGCGTGCCGCACGAGATCAGCCACCGCCGACCGCTTCCCGGTAGGCCGCCGCGAGCGACGTCGCATCGCGACCGGCCCGGGGCCCGAACGCCACGAACCGGCCCGCCCGCATGAACGCGATGTCGCTCGCCAGCTCGGTGCCCTCTTCGACGTTGTGGGTGACGAGCACGGTGGCGCGACCCGCGGCTGCGAGCTCCCCCAGCAGCCGGCGCAGCTCCTCCGCCGCCACGCGGTCGAGCCCCGTGAACGGCTCGTCCAGGAGCAGCACCGAGGGATCGTGGATCAACGCCCGGGCGATGGCCGCTCGCTGCGCCTGCCCGCGCGACAGGGTACGCGCCTGCTGGTGCGCCTGACCCTCGAGGCCGAGGCGGCCGATCAGCTCGTCCGCGCGGGCGCGCCGCGCGGACGCGGGCACGTCGTAGAGCGACGCCCAGAACTGCAGGTTCTCGACGACCGTGAGCGGCCCGTACAGCTGTGATTGGTGGCCGATCCAGCCGATGGCGCGGCGGCCGCCCGCGAGCTGCACCGTGCCGTGGCCCGGGTTGATCAGCCCGGCCAGGACCTTGAGCAGCGTGGTCTTGCCGGCCCCGTTGGGCCCGAAGATCGCGAGCGTCTGACCGCGATCCAGGGTGAAGGTGATACGATCGAGGGCGCGCAGCGAGCCGTAGGCGTGCGAGACGTCACGCGCCGACAGCATCGATGCGGGCGGCGAGCTCGTTCAGGTCGAAGGGCTTGACGAGGTAGGCGCTGTGACCGAGGTCGAGCACGTGCATCAACGGCTCCATGCTGACGTAGGCCGTGGTGACCACCACCGGGATGGTGGCGCGCTTCTGGCGAATCCGCTGCAGCAGCGCGATGCCGTCCGTGTCCGGCAGCCGGAGGTCGAGCACCAGCACCTCGGGATTGAAGGTCTCGAGCTGCTGCATCGCCTCCACCCCGGTTCGCGCGAACGCCATGTCGTAGCGTGCGCTGAAGAACCGGGCGTAGGACGCCTGCAGGGCGGCTTCGTCCTCGATGAACAGCACTTTGCGTTTGGTTCCGACGGCGGCCATGACCTCGGCAATATACCCGCCGAGTCGAAGGGCTCCAGCGCCTCCGGCGCGGAAACCACGTTCTCCCGACGGGTGTGCGCACATCTATGGCACGTACACGACGCTCCCGGTCCCGGAACCGCATACCACTCCGCCGGGACCTCCGGAACCACTTCGTCACAGCCCCGCTCGTTCCGGCAACCACCGCGGCAACAAGCGGTTGCGTTCCGAGGACTCGACGCGTCCGGGCGCCGAACGAGTGGCGGGAGGGATGGCCCGGCGCATGCTAGAAAGCGCTTGACCGGCCGGACCGACCCGGCGATACCTTACGGCTCACTTCTACCGTCCAAGACCCATGACCGATCGCATCGAGACCCTGCTCGACGAGCAACGCAGCTTCACGCCGCCGCCCGCGTTCCGCATCCAGGCGCACGTCCGGGACCCGGACGTCTACGAGCGGGCGAGGACCGATCGCGAGGGTTACTGGGCCGACTGGGCCAGGCAGCTCGACTGGATTCGTCCCTGGGACCGGGTGCTCGAGTGGAAGCCGCCGCATGCCCAGTGGTTCGTCGGGGGCAAGCTCAATGCGTCGGTCAACTGCCTCGACCGCCACGTCCACGCCGGCCGGGGCGACCGCACGGCGCTGATCTGGGAAGGCGAGCCCGGCGAGGTCCGCCGCCTCACCTACGCCGACCTGCTGGACCAGGTGGAGCGCTTCGCCAACGTGCTGAAAGGCCTGGGGGTGACCCGCGGCGACCGCGTCGCGATCTACCTGCCGATGGTCCCCGAGGTCGCGGTCGCGATGCTCGCCTGCTCCCGCATCGGGGCGCCGCACACCGTCGTGTTCGGCGGCTTCTCCGCCGAGTCGCTGCGCGACCGGATCAACGACGCCACCGCCAAAGTGCTGGTCACTGCCGACGGCGGGTACCGCCGCGGCAGCCTCGTGCCCCTCAAGCAGAACGCCGACGAGGCGCTCACCGATACGCCCAGCATCCGGCACGTGGTGGTGCTCAAGCGCACCGGCCAACCGATCGCCATGCAGGCCGGCCGGGATGGGTGGTGGGAGGACCTCATGGGCCGGGCCGCCGCCCATTGCGAGCCGGAAGCGATGGACGCCGAGGACCCGCTCTACATCCTGTACACGTCGGGCACGACGGGGAAGCCCAAGGGCATCCTGCACACCACGGGCGGCTACCTCACGCACGTCTACGCGACGACGAAGTGGGTGTTCGACCTCAAGGACTCCGACGTCTTCTGGTGCACCGCCGACGTGGGCTGGGTGACGGGCCACTCCTACGTCGTGTACGGACCGCTCGCCCTCGGCGTCACTGAAGTGATGTACGAGGGAGCACCGGACCATCCCGCGAAGGACCGCTTCTGGGCGATCTGCGAGCGCCACGGCGTCACCGTGTTCTACACGGCGCCCACGGCGATCCGGGCATTCATGAAGTGGGGCACGGATCTGCCCGCCAAACACGACCTCTCACACCTGCGGCTGCTCGGCACGGTGGGTGAGCCCATCAATCCTGAGGCGTGGGTCTGGTACCACCAGCACATCGGCGGCGGGCGCTGCCCGATCGTGGACACCTGGTGGCAGACGGAGACGGGCGGGATCATGATCACTCCGCTGCCCGGCTGGACCACCTGCAAGCCGGGATCGGCGACGGTCGCCTTTCCCGGCATCGACGCCCAGCTGCTCGACGGCGAGGGCAAGCCGGTGTCGGTGGGCGGCGGATACCTGGCCATCACGAGCCCGTGGCCGGGCATGCTGCGCACCATCTGGGGCGATGACGAGCGCTACCGCGAGGTGTACTGGAGTCGCTGGCCCGGGATGTACTTCCCGGGGGACGGCGCCAAACGCGACGAGCAGGGCTACTTCTGGATCCTGGGTCGCGTGGACGACGTGTTGAACGTCGCCGGACATCGCATCGGGACGATGGAAGTGGAGAGCGCCCTGGTGGATCACCCCGCGGTGGCCGAGGCCGCCGTGGTGGGCCGGACGCACGAGCTGAAGGGACAGGCGCTCGCCGCCTTCGTGACCCTGAAGGAGGGGCACACGGCGACCGATGCGCTGCGCGAGGAGCTGAAATCGCACGTGGCGAAGAAGATCGGGGCCCTGGCCCGGCCGGACGACATCCTGTTCAGCGCGGACCTGCCCAAGACGCGCAGCGGCAAGATCATGCGGCGGCTGCTCAAGGACATCGCGGAAGGACGTGCGCTCGGCGACACGACCACGCTGGCCGATCCGACGGTGGTGGCGCGGCTCAAGGATCAGTACGAGGCGCAGGAGAGCTGATCGAAACACCGGGAGTGGGGAGTGGGGAGTGGTCGAAGACGGCGCGGCGTTGGAGTCCGCTCTACACCATCGGCGACCGCTCCCCGCTCCCTGCGCCCCGGTCCCGTTTCACCGCCGCCGGAATCGCCACCACCGCGATGGCCGTGATCACGACCGCGCTGCTCACGCACCAGCGACAGATCGCGTGCAGCACGAACAGTTCCACGTAGGTGAGGTACAGCGTGAACAACCAGCCGCCGGCGGCGAGGGCCGCCACGAGCTGCGTGGGCCAGCGGCGGCTCACAAAGGCGGGCCGCAGGCCCGCCAGCGCCACCGCGAAGATCAGCGCGTACCCCACGACGCCGTAGAACGCCACGGGCACGCCCCATAAATCGCCGTAGGAGCTCGTCTGGACGTACTCGCACGTCCCGCTGCCGCACTGCAGCCGCCCGAGGTAGCCCAACTTGTACAACCACAGGTAGAGCGCGATGCCGAACCCGACCAGCGCGAGCAGCGCGATCACCTGCCGGTGACGCACTAGCGGCGCACCCCGGTGAGACTGTCGACCAGGGCCAGGAACTCGTCGGAGTTGGCGCGCCGGAAATTGTACTCCCGCCCGTTCACGAAGAACGTCGGCGTGCCACCCACGTTGCGCGCGAGACCCTCCTGGCGGCTCGCCTCGATCCGGCCCGCGTAGCGCTGCGCATCCATGCAGGCGCGATATCCGTTCATGTCGAGCCCGATGCCGCGTATCCGGTCCGCGAACAGTCCGGTGGGATCGGGGGGCCGCTGCGCCCACTCGCCGTGCCGCTGGAACAGCGCATCCATGGCCTCCCACGCCTTCCCCTGCTCGCTCGCGCACGCCACCACGAGGGCCGACAGGCGGCTCCAGCGATGCACGCCCACGAGCGGGAAGTCACGGAAGCGCCAGCGGATGCGCCCCGTCTCGATCAGCTGCTGGCGTATGTCCGGGAACTGCACCGCCCCGAACTGCGCGCACACGGGACACTCGTAGTCCGCGTACTCCACGATCTCCACCGGCGCGCTGTCGCTGCCGAGGACGTAGCCGCGGAACGCGCTGTCCGCCGCCGTGACGGGCACCGGGGCGGCGTCGTCCGAGGCGGGGGCGCCCCCGGTGGACGGCCGGGAGGCCTGCCAGATGAGTACGGCGCCCACCACCGCGACCAGCCCCAAGAGCAGGTAAAAGCGCTTCATCCGTCGTCATCCCTCCGCCAAGGTTGGTCGTCGTCCGGCTCGTCCAGACCCAGGTCGCCGAGGTGCCGCTCGGCTTCCTCCACGATGCGCCGGCTTTCGGCGATTTCGGGCGAATCGTAGGTCACGCGAACCTCGTAGTGGAACAGCTCGCTCCGCGCGTTGCCCAGCAGACGCTGCAGCTCGGGCGCCGCCTCGAGCAGGCGGCCATCCCGGTCCAGCTCCTGAATCCGTGCGGCCACGCTGCGCAGCAACGCCACGAGACGACGCGCGCGCTCCGGGCCGTAAGTCTGGTCGTGCATGCTCACCTCGGATTATACCACGCCCGTTTGCCTGGAAAGGAGGGCCCCATTAGATTGCGCCCCCGACAGCCGCCCATCCCGAAAGGAGCGCCTCCGAATGGCCAAAAACCGTGAGCCCCGAAAGACTGCGATCCCGACCAACTTCGAGCAGGCTCGTGACGAGTTGTTCTCCCATATCCTTCGCTGCGGCGTGCTGGAAGCCGCGCCCGAGCACCAGAAGGAGTGGTTCGACGATACGATGTTGTACCTGGCCGACCGCTATGTTGACCTGACCGAGCCGGAGCTCGAGCAGCTTCGGACGCTGGGGGAGCGCTACTGCCGGCCGGTGGTTGCCCGGCCCGCCCCCGTCGCCGTAAACGGCTGAGCCGACACCGCCGAGTTGAGTGAACCGGGCGCCCCCACTGGGCGCCCGTCATCGTTCAGGACCACCACGGCGGCAGGTGGCGCCAGCGGTACCCCGCACGAAGTCGCAGTCCGCCACCCAGCCCCAGCTCACCGAACCAGCCGCGCGACCTTCCCGGGGCTTCCTCGACACCGACCAGCATCACCAGCATCCCCGCCCCCCGGTACGGGTGCGCCCCGAGATAGGCCACGCCGACGCCGCCGTAGGGGGAGATCCCGCTCTTCGCACCGGGCAGCACCAGGAACTGGGCCGTCGCCTCGAGCCGCAATGCCGTGTGGCCGTCCAGCGAGCCGACCGCCGCGGCCAAGGCCAGGCGGCCTTCCCCGCCGGGACGCCGTGCGATGCCGATCGCGACACCGGAGAACGTGCGGCGCGCCCAGGTGGCGACCGGTCCCGCATCCAGCTCCGTGGCCGTGAGCCCTTGACCCGTGAGCGGGTGCGTCAGCGCCGCCAGCACCAGGGGCGCGAGCGCGCTACGCAATGGTGACGTCGGAGGTGACGCGGATATCGGGCGCGAGCGACGCCATCACCGAGCAGTATTTCTCGAGCGACAGGTCCACGGCCCGACGCATCTTGGCCTCATCCAGGCCTTCCCCTCCCACCCGGAAGCGGAAGTGGATCGCCGTGAAGCGCCGGGGATACTCTTCCCGCCGCGTCCCCTCGACTTCGATGTCGAGGGTGCGCAGCATGACGCGCATCTTCTCGAGGATCTCGACGACGTCGGCACCGGTACAGCTCGCGCACGCCACCAGGAGCATCTCGACCGGCGAGGTGGCGACCTGCGTGTTGCCGTCGATCACCGTTGACGGGCGGCCGGCGCCACCGCCCTCGAAGACGAGCTGACTGCGCCAGCGCACCGACACATTCGCGGTCTTCCCCGCCACTACCCCTCCCTCTTGTCCGCCGGCGTTCCCTCCCCGGCCCCGGCGCCGCGCCGGGTCGCCGCACGTCCGTAATCCCAGATGGCATACACCGAGACCGCCGCGGTGGCCCAGGCCAGGGAGCGCGTCAACGGAGATCCCGCGATCAGGGCGATGAGCGTGAGCACCTGGCAGACCGTGACGGCCTTGCCGCCCGCGCGGGCCGGCAACGCGACTGGCCTCCGCAGGATCAGGGCGCCCGTGAACGAGAGCGCCGCGACGATGTCCCGCAACAGGACGCCAGTGATCTCCAGTGGATGGAGGACGCCGTGCCCCGCCAGCGTGATGAACGCGCTCGCCATGAAGACCTTGTCGGCGACCGGGTCGAGCCACGGTCCCCACTGGGATCCGCCGGTGCGCCGCGCGACGAGACCGTCGGCCAGGTCGCTGGCCGCGGCCAGGGCCACGATCGCGAGCCGTTCCAGCGGCCGGGGCGCGAACGGAAACGCCGCCGCCAGCGGGAACCGCAGCAGCGTCAGCAGGTCCGCCGATCCGAGGAGCGGTTTCACTTGTGCCACCTTCACAGGGCCGATACCTTCACCGCGTGGACCTCAATCTGCTGAAGCAGGCCGCGATCTTCCAGGATCTGGACGAGGGCGAGCTCGCCCGCGTCGCGGAAGTGTGCCGCGAGCAGAAGTTCACCGTCGGCCAGTACATCTTCAAGGAAGGCGAGCCGGGCAACCGGCTGTTCATCATCGCCGAGGGTGAGGTCCGCATCTCCCGGACCATCCCCGGCTCGGGCGAGGAGGCGCTGGCCGTGCTCAAGCCCGGGGCCAATTTCGGCGAGATGGCGATCTTCGACCGCTCCGAGCGGTCCACCGATTCGATCGCCAACACCGCCTGCACGCTGATCACGATCTCCCGCTCGGACTTCGAGCTGCTGCTGGACTTCAACCGCGACATTGCCTACAAGGTGCTGTGGTCGTGTGTGCGCCTGCTCTCCTCCCGCCTCCGGGTCACGAACGACAACCTGCGGTCGTTTCTGGCCATGTCGATGTTCTGAGAAGGTCGCCGCCGCATTCCATGAAGCCCATCACGTACGTCCTCGCCCTGGCGTTTTCGCTCGCCAGCGCGTGTAACGGCGATTCCGGTCCCACGGCCATCCTCAGCCTGACGCCGGTGCTCGATTCCGCCTTCGTCGGCGACACCGTGCCCGCTCCCACGGTCCAGTACGTCGACCTCAACGGCAACGCGCTCGACCCCGGCACGGTCCGCTGGCTCACCGACAAGCCCGGCGTACTGGAGGTCGACAGCGTGACCGGGAAGGCGGTCGCGCTCCAGGCCGGCCTTGCCGTGTTGCAGGCCCGCGCGCGCAACCTCGTCGCGTCCGCCCTGGTCGTGGTGTCGCGGCCGGTATCGATCGCCCTGCTGCTCGACACCCTGTATCTGATGCCCGGTGATACGATCACCGTGCCCGTCGCGGTCGTGCACCGGGCGCCGGGCACTCCCACGGTCTGGTTCCTCGCTGCTCCCAACGCCGTGTTCACCCTCGACCAGAACACGGGCCTCGACAGCGCGAAGGCCCCGGGCGGACCGCTTCCCTTCGTCGCGTTCGCGGCACTCGGCGCCGACACGGCCGCCGACTCGGGAACCGTGGAGGTCGTGAGCCTCACCGATACGACCGGCGGGAAGGCTGCGTACACGCTGTCCGGGACCGTGGTCCGGAGCGCCAGGAGCGCCGTGCAGGCGATCAACTACCCACGCAACGGCGACACCGCCACCTTCCGTCTGCGCGCGTTCATCTCGCAGGGCGCCACGACGGTGGAGGCCGTGGTGATCACGGCACGCACCGAGGCCACCGGGGTCGGGACCTTCCCCATCGATTCCATCTCGCCCGCCGAGATCGGCGGGTCGGGCGGCTTCGACCCGTTCTGCCGGCCGCCACGCAACTGGGGGAGCTGGTCCACCATCGCCACGACGTTCCCACTGCAGGCCCTGTCGCGGCAGGGCGGTGAGATCACGATCACGAAGACCGCTCCGGTCCCGAATGGGCTGGCGATCGGCGGCCGCTTCCGCTTCACGGCCCGGCGCCTCGACCTCTACACCGATCCGCTCGGATCGCTACCGGTGCGCGGGACCTTCGTCGCCCCCCTGGTCGCGGCTACGAGCCGCTGTTCGCCGTGAGCTGCGAGCACCTGTTCGTCGACATGAGCGGCGTGGTTCCGAGCCGCCTCCACGACCCGCAGGACCTGGGCGCCCTCGCCCTGGCGACCGCCAATGCCGCCGGGCTGCACCCGGCCGCGCCGCCGATCGTCCAGGCGAGTCCGCGCGGTACGTCGGCGGTGCTCGCCTGTCACGGCGGGCACGTCGCCATCCACGCCCTGCCCGACGAAGGCCTGTGCTACGCGGACATCGCCTCGGTCGGCGCAGCGCAGCCGCAGCGGGCGCTCGACGTCATCGTCCGCCGGCTGGCACCCCGCGACGTGAGAACCGAGGCGGTGCGTCCGCGCGAACCCGCTCCCGCACACCTCGAACGGCCGTGAACACGTTCTCGAGCTATGCCGCCCTGCTGCTGCGCCTGGCCGTCGGCGGCGTCTTCCTGCGGCACGGCATCATGAAGGTGGAAGGCGGGATCCCGGCGCTCGCCGGCTTCCTGCATGGCCTCGGATTCCCCTTCGCCAATGTGTGGGCCGTCGTGCTGATGGTCGTGGAAACGGTGGGCGCCGGTTGCGTCCTGCTCGGTGTGCTCACCCGCGCCTGGGCCGTCTGCCTCGCCGTGGAGATGATCGTGGCGATCCTGCGGGTCCAGATCCCCGGCGGGCATAACTTCGAGCTCGAGGCCCTGCTGCTGGCCGGTGCGGCCAGCCTCGTGGCTCTGGGCGACGGCCCGATCGCCCTGGGGATGAAGCTGAAGCGGAGCGCCTAGAGCAGGATCCGCAGCAATCCCGCTTCGGCGCTGCCGCGCAGGAAACTCTCGGCATCGGTCGCGGGAATGGTGACACCGGTCTCCTGCCGCCCCAGACGGGCGCTTGCCGCCATGTAGTCCTCCACCGATCCGCCCGCCCACTCCACGGCATCGTCCTTCATCTGCCGGACGATCTCCTCCCACGTGCCGACGTAGATGCGCCCAGCGCGCGTCCCCACCCGGTGGATGTCGCCGCCCGCCGCGCCCTTGCGCATCCCCTGCAGCTCGGTGAGCAAGGTACCGAACAGCTCGAGCTGCCGCGGATCGCGCACCTGGCCGTTCGACCCGATCGCCTCGATCTCCGCCAGAAGAAGGTCGTCGGCCGTGGCATCGGCGGTGAGCTCTCCGAGCCGGGCGTTCCACGGGACCAGCTCCGGGTCGCCCTCGGGCAGCTTGTAGACGCTTCGCTTGAGCTCGAGCAGGCGCCAGATCGCGAGCGTATCGACATGGTCGTCCGGCTCCGTCCGCTCGAGATGGAAGAGCGCCGCCTCGTACTCCCCGCGATCGTACAGCAGATTGGCGAGATAGATGCGCGCCTCAGCCTGCGCCGGATCGAGCTCGAGGGCGCGCCGCAGCCAGACGAGCGCTCCCGACTCGTCGCCCAGCCGGTGGGCGGCGTACCCGACGCATGCGGCGGCCTCGGCGGAATCGCCGTGTGCCTCCAGGGCGACTTCGAAGAAGCGGCGCGCCTGGTCGAGGACGCCCTCGCGGAACAGGGCGCGGCCCACCTGCAGCATGAGGTCGTGGTCGTCCCGGAATCCGAGGCCGAGGATCCGATCAAAACAGGAGACGGCGCCGGTCCGCTCCCCGAATTTCAGGAGCACCTCGCCCAGACCGGCGAGCGCGTCTTCGTGGTCGGGGTCGAGGGTCAACGCCTCCTCGAAGGCCCGTCGGGCCCATACGTATTCGTCGCGCGCCAGGCGGGCGTAGCCCATGCCCACGTGCAATTCCACGGCGGCCGGGTAGAGGGTCAGTCCCTCCCGGAGCACCTCGATCGCCTCGTCGTATTGTCCTTCGTTGTACAGCTGATGGGCACGGTCGTCGTATTCGTCGGAGCTGAGGAACGGTTCCCCAGGCATTCGAGCGCTGCCCCCTGGA
>DATICZ010000208.1:0-6019 GCA_035456525.1 Gemmatimonadales bacterium | reverse complement strand
TATACCGGGAACGTGACCGTGGCGATCGGGACGAATCCCGGAGGCGGCACGCTGTCCGGCACGAAAACGGTGGCGGCGGTCGCGGGCGTCGCCACCTTCTCGAGCTTGACGATCGACAAGAGCGGCACGGGCTACACCTTGACTGCGGCGGCCAACAATCTGGGCGGCGCCACGAGCTCCACGTTCAACATCACCCCCGCGGCGGTGAGTCAGCTCGGCTTCACGGTGGAGCCGTCGAATGCGATGGCCGGCGCGATGATCGCGCCCGCCGTGAAGGTCGCTGGGCAGGACGCCTTCGGCAACACGGTGACGAGCTTCACGGGGAGCGTGACCATCGCGATCACACCGGGTTCGGGCACCTCCGGCGCGGCGCTGAGTGGCATCACGATGGTGAACGCCTCGTCCGGGATCGCCACGTTCTCCAACCTCAGCATCGACAAGACCGGGGCCGACTATCACCTGACGGCGAGCTCCGGCGCCCTGACGCCGGCCACGAGCGCGATCTTCGCGATCACCTCGGGGGCGGCGACCCATCTCACGTTCGATCAGCAACCGGCGACGACCGTCGCCGGTTCGCCAATGACGGTGTCGGTGACGGCACGTGATGCGCTGGAAAACCCGGTGAAGACGTTCACGGGGAACGTGACCGTGGCCATCGCCGTGAACCCCGGCGGCGGCACCCTGGGAGGCACCAAGATCCTCGCCGCGGTGCAGGGCACGGCGACCTTCAGCACCCTCACCATCGACAAGGCGGCGAGCGGGTACCGCTTGAGTGCGACGGCGGGCGGCCTGGCGCCCGATACGAGCACCGCCTTCGCGATCACGGCGGGCGCCGCCACGAAGCTGGCCTTCACGGTGCAGCCGGCGGCCACGCTCGCCAATGCCGTGATCACACCAGCAGTGGAGGTGACCGCGCAGGATGCCTTCGGCAACACCGTGACCAGCTTCACCGGCAACGTCGCGATCGCCATCACGCCGGGCACCGGTACCGCTGGCGCGGTCCTCACCGGGCTGACGCCGGTGGCGGCGGTTGCGGGCGTGTCCAGGTTCTCCGACTTGAGCATCAACCTGGCCGGCACCGGCTACAAGCTGACGGCCTCGGCGGGCGGGCTGTCCGCGGCGACCAGCGTCGTGTTCAACATCAACTAGTCACGAGCCTCCCGAAGCACCGCTGGCGCAATCCGGGGCGACCTGGGTAAACTGCACCGTCTCCGCAGCTTACCTCGAACCAGGATCGGGTCCCGCACCTCCATGCCTGCCGCCACCGTGCCGACTGCGCCCCCCTCTCGCGGGCTGGAAGGCATCGTCGCCAACGAATCGTCCATCTGCTACGTGTTCGGTGAGGAAGGCCGGCTCATCTACCGTGGCTACGACATCAACGACCTCGCCGATCATTCCACCTTCGAAGAGACCGCCTTCCTGCTGTTGAACGGCGACCTGCCCACCCGCGACCAGCTCAAGGAGTTCACGGCCCAGCTCAAGGCCTCGCAGAAGCTCGACAAGGTCGTGCAGCGCGTCATCCGCGACGCGCCCACCAACGCGAATCCGATGGACGTGCTGCGCACGGCGGTGAGCGCGTCCGTCTTCGTGGACCCGGACCGGGGCAACAACGGACGCGAGGCCGAGTACCGCAAGGCGGTCCGCCTGATCGCGCAGCTACCCACCATGGTGGCGATGTTCCACCGGCTGCGGAACGGCGAGAAGCCGCTGTCGCCGCGCCGCGGGCTCTCGCTCGCCGCCAACTTCCTCTACCTCGTCTCCGGGAAGAAGCCCGACCGGGAGACCGAGCACGCCTTCGACGTCGCCCTCATCCTCCACGCCGATCACGAGCTCAACGCCTCCACGTTCGCCGCCAGGGTGATCGCGGCTACGCTGGCGGACGTGCACGGCGCAGTGACCGGGGCGATCGCGGCGCTCGCGGGCCCGCTGCACGGCGGGGCCAACACCGAAGTGATGAAGATGCTGCTGGAGATTCAGAGTCCCGAGCGCGCCGAGGCGTGGATCCAGGGTGCGCTGGCGCAGAAGCGAAAGATCATGGGATTCGGCCACCGGGTGTATCGCACCGAAGACCCGCGTGCGGCGCAGCTGCGCCGCATGTCGGAGAGCTTGGGAGCCCGGGCCGGGCAGCCGCAGTGGTCCGCCATCCAGCGGACCATCGAGGATGTGGTGCGCCGCGAGAAGGGCCTGTACTGCAACGTCGATTTCTATTCCGCGTCGATGTACTACGTCATGGGCATCCCGCTCGACCTCTACACGCCGATCTTCGCGGTGAGTCGGGTGAGCGGCTGGTGCGCCCACGTGCTCGAGCAGCACGCGGACAACCGCCTCATTCGGCCGCGCGCCGAGTACATGGGGCACATGAACCGCCGCTGGGTTGCGGTGCGGAAGCGAGGGTAAGCGATGAGCGGCACGAAGGTCGACTATCGAGACGGGCGCTGGGTGGTGCCCGACACCCCCATCATCCCGTTCATCGAAGGCGACGGCACGGGACCCGACATCTGGCGTGCGTCGCGGCGGGTGTTCGACGCCGCCGTGCAGCAGACCTCGGGCGGCCGCCGCCAGGTGGAGTGGCGCGAGGTGCTGGCCGGCGAAAAGGCGTTCAAGGCCTCGGGCAACTGGCTGCCCGATGAGACGCTCGAGGTGATTCGCGCGCATCGCGTGGCGATCAAGGGACCGCTCACGACACCGGTCGGCGGCGGGATCCGCTCGCTGAACGTCGCGCTGCGCCAGCTGCTCGACCTGTACGCCTGCGTGCGGCCGGTGCGCTGGTTCAAGGGCGTGCCGGCGCCGGTGAAGGACCCGGGCAAGCTCGACATCGTGATCTATCGCGAGAACATCGAGGACGTCTATGCCGGGGTGGAATTCCCGGCCGAGAGCAAGGAGTCCAACGAGCTCATCGCGCTGCTCGAGCGGTTCGGCAAGAAGGTCCGCCCCGGCAGCGCGATCGGGGTCAAACCGATGTCCAAGTTCGGCTCGCAGCGGCTCGTGGCCAAGGCGATCCGGTTCGCGCTCGACTCGGGCCGCCCATCGGTGACGCTGGTGCACAAGGGCAACATCATGAAGTTCACCGAGGGCGCGTTCCGCGACTGGGGCTACGAGACCGCCAAGACGCAGTTCGGAGATCGAACGATTGCCGAGGCGGACATGGGACGAGGGACGGGGGACGGGGGACGAGTGGTGATCAAAGACCGCATCGCCGACTCCATGTTCCAGCAGCTGCTGCTTCGTCCCGCCGAGTATTCCATCCTCGCGACGCCCAATCTGAACGGCGATTACCTCTCCGACGCCTGCGCCGCGCAGGTGGGCGGACTCGGGCTGGCGCCCGGCGGCAACGTGGGCGACGGATACGCGGTGTTCGAGGCCACGCACGGCACGGCGCCCAAGTACGCCGGGCTGGACAAGATCAACCCCGGGAGCGTGATCCTCTCGGGCGCCATGATGTTCGCGGAGCTCGGCTGGCCCGAGGTGAGCCGCGCCATCATCGCAGGCATCGAAGGGGCGATCGCGGCGGGAAGAGTCACGTACGATCTGGCCCGGCAGATGCCGGGGGCGACTGAAGTCTCCACCTCCGCCTTCGGCGACGCGATCATCGAGCACCTCGCATGAACAGCACGTTGACGGCGCAGCCGTTCTCCGAGATCGACACCCCGCTGCTGGCGGTGGCCGTGGCCACCGCGGCCACGCTCCCGGCGGCGCTCGCGCCGCTCGATCAGGCGACGGGGGGCGCACTGGGCCGCGCACTCGCCAACGGGGATTTCAAGGGGAAACGGGACGAAACGCTGCTCGCGTACGGTACCGGCAAGGCGCGGCGCGTGCTGCTCGTGGGCATGGGGAAGGCGAACGAGGTGACGACCAGCGCCGTGCGCCGCGCCGCCGCCGTGGCGGCAAAGCGGGCCCGGGTCCTCGGCACCGGACGCTTCGCCTTCGGGGTCGCGGCGGAGGCCAGGAACACGCTCGCGGCCGCCACGATCGCCCAGGCGGCGGTGGAAGGCGCGGCCCACGGCGGCTGGGCATTCGTGGAGTTGAAGCGTCCCAGCGACGAGCTCCGTGCGACGATCGCCGGAGTGGATGTAGTGGTGGACGCGGCCGATGCAAAGCCGGCGGAGGCGGGGCGCGTCCGCGGAGACGCGGTGGCGGCCGGCCACCTGCTCGCCCGAGGGCTGCAGATGCAGCCGGGCAACGTGTGTACGCCGACCTACCTGGCGGAACAGGCTCAAGCGCTGGGCCGCACCCACGGGTTCGGCGTGACGGTGCTCGGACCCGCCGAGCTGCGTGCCGAAGGGATGGGGGCGCTGCTCGCGGTGGCGCAGGGCAGCGCGCAGGAGCCGCGCTTCATGGTGCTGGATTACCGTGGCGCGGGCGACGCCGCGCCCGTCGTGCTGGTCGGGAAGGGGATCACCTTCGACTCCGGGGGTATCTCGATCAAGCCGGCCGCCAACATGGAGGAAATGAAGTACGACATGTCCGGGGCGGCGGCCGTCCTGGGGACGTTCGAGACGCTGGGCCGGCTGCGTCCGCCGCTCAACGTCGTGGGCCTGATCTCCAGTACCGAGAACCTCCCGTCCGGCACCGCCGTGAAGCCCGGGGACGTGATCAAGAGCCACTTCGGCAAGACGATCGAGATCGTGAACACCGATGCGGAGGGGCGGCTGGTGCTGTGCGACGCGCTGTCCTACGCGCGCCGCTACAAGCCCGCGGCGGTGATCGACGCGGCCACGCTGACCGGAGCGGTGGTGATCGCGCTGGGCAACCAGGCGAGCGCGGTGATGGGGAACGACGACGCGCTGGCGGCCGAAGTGCGTGACGCGGGCGAGCGCGCCGGGGAGCGCTGCTGGCCGCTGCCGCTGTGGGACGAATACCGCGACCTCGTGAAGTCCGACATCGCCGACGTCAAGAACTCGGGTGGACGCGGCGCCGGCTCGATCGCCGGCGGCTGGTTCCTGCGGGAGTTCGTCGAGGGGTACCCCTGGGTGCACATCGACATCGCCGGGACCGCCTACACCGACAACGAGGCCCCGCACCAGACCAAGGGGCCGACCGCGTTCGGCGTGCGGCTGTTCAGCGAGTTCCTGCTGCGACGCTCCGGGACCTGATGATCCGGAGCCTCCTGTTCGCGGGGGCTCTCCTCGTCGCCGGCGGCCGGCTCGCGGCCCAGGTGGACACGGGCCCGCCCCGTCCCAGCGCCAAAGCGGATTCGGCCCGCGCCGATTCGGCGCGCGCGGCCGCGGACAGCGCGGCGCGCGATACGATGGAGCGGTATCTCCCCACGTTCGCCCCGGCGATCCCGCCCGGGCCGCTGCCGCGCGGGACGCGCTGGCGCTTCGACGGCGACTCCCTCGTACTGTCCGACATCACGACGCTCTCCGATCTCCTGGCCCGGATTCCCGGCGTGTACGTCGCCCGCGGCGGCTGGTTCGGGGCGGCCGAAGTGCCGGTGTACGGCGGCCAGGGCCCGCTCGCCCTGGAGGTCTACTGGGACGGCGTGCCCTACCTGCCGCTGGGGCGCGATTCGGTGTGGCTCGACCCGGCGCGCATTCCGCTCGGACCGGTGGAGCGCATCGACGTGCAGCTCCTGCCGTCTACGCTGCGCGTGTATCTCGTGACCGCGCGGCAGCGTTCCACCCAGCCGCGCACCGTCGTGCGCATCAGCACGGGGGGAAACTCGATCGCGCAATACCGCGGCGGTTTCGCCAAGCGCTGGCCGTCCGGTCTGGGTCTCTCGATCAACGCCGACTACCGCAACATCGACGGCATCGAGGGCACCTCCACGACGGCTTTCAACACGGTGGACCTGTGGCTCAAGGCGGAGTACGTCCCGTCGCCGCGGTACGGGCTCGGCTATCAGATCCTCAGCTCCTCCTGGCGGCGGGACGACGGTCCGCAGGTGACCGGTTGGCATCAGCGGCGCCAGGACGGGGTGCTGCGCGCCTTCTACGCCACCCGGACGGACGGCCTGGGGGAGCGGGTGGGGCTGAGCGTGATGCGGACGCAGATCACCCAGGACACGCTGGTTCCCGAT
>DATICZ010000207.1:0-2306 GCA_035456525.1 Gemmatimonadales bacterium | reverse complement strand
CGCGCCGTCACGCGTTGGTGAGCGGCCGTCCTCGGCGGGCGATGAACTCGGGGAAGGCCGCCTCGGCCTTCGCACCCCGGACCACGTTGATCGTGTAGTCGCGCTCGTTCGCCCACTGTTGTTCCAGGTCGCAGCCCATGTCGCGCAGCAGGAGCGCCTTCACGCCCATGACGGCCTCCCGCCGGTTCTTCGCGATCATCGTCGCCAGCCACATCGTCTTCTCGCGCAGCTCCGCGCAGGGAACGAGGTGATTGAGCAGGCCGATACGGTGGGCCTCCGCCGCCTCGACGACGCGGCCGGAGAACAGCAGCTCCTTGGCGATGGGCCAGCCGACCTGGTTCGGCAGGGTCCAGGTGCTGTTGATGCGGCCGTAGGCCGCGGCCAGGAAGCGGAAGCTCGCATGCTCGCAGCCGATGCGCATGTCCAGGGATGAGGCCAGGACTCCGGCGCCGCCGTACGCCAGCCCGTTGATCATGCCGATGGTGGGCTTGGGGCAGGCGCCGATCTCGTAGCTGCCCCGGGCGCGGACGGCGCCACGGGCATCGAGCTCCTGCTGCGTGTACTTGCGGTCGTCCTCGCGTTGCTCGTGGATGTCCCCGCCGGCGGAGAAGGCCCGGGTTCCGGCGCCGGTGATGACGACGCACCCGACCTCGTCATCGGCGCTCATGCGCTGGACCGCGTCGTGCAGCTCGGCGCTGAGCTGCGCGTTCATCGCGTTGAGCTGCTCGGGGCGGTTCATGGTGAGAATCGCCACGCCCTGGGTCTTCTCGACGAGGATGTAGTCGCTCATTCTTTCCTCCGGCAAGCGGCTCCCGACAGTGCGGTGTAGCATACACCGCGGGAGGCCACGGTGCTGACTCGTATCGACCACGTCATGATCTGCGTCCCGGATCTCAAGGCCGGCATCGCGGCCTACACCCGGATCGGTTTCAACGTCTATCCCGGCGGAAGCCACGCCGGCCGGTCGACCCACAATGCCATCGCCTTTCACGAGGACGACTATCTGGAGCTGCTGAGCCTCCGCGACGGAGACTGCGACCACTGGGAGGCCGTGGCGCCCGGAAGCTCGGATGCCCGCCTCGCCGAGTTCCTGTCCCGGGGCGGCGGCTTCCGCTACGTCGCCGTGCAGAGCGACGACCTGGCGGCCGACGTGGCGGCGATGCGACGGCGCGGCGTCGAGGTGAGCGACCCGACGGAAGGGGCGCGGCGAACGCCGGCGGGCCAGGAGCTTCGCTGGAGGGCGGCGGCGCTCGGTCCAGCTAACCCGCTGCCCATCTTTTTCATCCAGCACCTGACGGCGATCGACGAGCGGCGCCGCCAGGTCCCTCGTGCCGGCGATCATCCGAACGGCGTGCTGCGCCTCGATCGCGTCTACGTGGCGGTGCCCGACCTCGCCCCGGCCGCCGAATCGTATGGCCGGGTGCTCGGCATGCCCGTGCCCAAGATCCAGCGCGGTGCGGTCATCAAGGCGGATATGGCGGTCTTCGACCTGGGGCCGACAGGGTTGACGGTGGCGCAGCCGGCGGAGCCGGGTCCCGCCGCCGAGGCACTGGCCCGGCGCGGCCCCGGCCCGTTCCAGGTGCTGTATCGCACGCGCAGCATGGATGCGGCTGCCCGCTGGATGGCGAGCCACGGCGTGCCGCCGCCGGCGCGCGGCGTACGGAACACCGGCGAGCAGGCGATGCTGGTGCGGCCGGAGGACGCGTGCGGCGCCTATATCGGCCTCGTGGGGCCGGCCTGAGCAGCGCACCACCCGGGGAGGTCAGCATGGACTACGGATTGTTCACGATGCCGTCGCATCCGCCCGAGCGCAGCCTCTACGACGGCCATCAATGGGATCTCCAGCAGCTTCGCTGGGCCGACGAGCTCGGGTTCAGCGAGGCGTGGATCGGCGAGCACCACACCGCGCCCTGGGAGCCGCACCCGGCGCCCGACCTGCTCGTCGCGCAGGCGCTCATGGAGACCTCGCGCATGCGCATCGGGCCGGGCGGGTTCCTCATGCCGTACCACCATCCGGCGGAGCTGGCGAACCGCGTGGCGATGCTGGACCACCTGTCGGACGGGCGGTTGAATTTCGGTGTCGCTGCCTCGGGGTTGGCGAGCGACTGGGCAATGTTCCGCGTCGACGGCAATTCCGGCGTGCATCGCGAGATGACCCGTGAATCGCTCGACATCATCCTGCGCCTGTGGAGCGACGAGCCGGAGTTCGACTACAAGGGTAAGTACTGGCACGTCACCAAGACCGGCACCATGTTCAACACGCTCCGGCCGCACATCTTCCCGTTCCAGAAGCCGCACCCGCCGAT
>DATICZ010000206.1:0-3210 GCA_035456525.1 Gemmatimonadales bacterium | reverse complement strand
GCTAGACAGTATGACTTCCACGAGGTGAGGCTGACCCCCAACGCTCTACGCGGGTTAGCCTGGAAGGGCCAGAGCCGCCCTGTGCTCGCGGCACAGCACGAACGTGGAGGTCAGCCATGGATGAGTCTAGCAAAACCCTGTATGTCGGTCTCGATGTGCACAAGGACTCGATCGCCGTCGCCTACGCGCCGCAGGACCGCGGCGCCGAGGTGCTGTCGCTGGGGGCGATCGGTACCCGGCAGTGCGACATCGACAGGCTGATCCGGAAGCTTCAGTCGAAGGGCGCGACGCTGGTGTTCGTCTACGAGGCAGGGCCGTGCGGCTACGGCCTGTATCGGTACCTCACCGGGAAGGGCCTCGCCTGCCACGTCGTGGCGCCGTCGCTGATCCCGCGGAAGGCGGGGGACCGGGTGAAGACGGATCGACGGGATGCGATCACGCTGGCCCGCTTGATGCGCAGCGGCGATCTGACCTCGATCTACGTGCCCGGGATCGAAGACGAGGCGCTGCGGGACTTGAGCCGCGGCCGTGATGATGCCATGCAGGATCTCAAGCGGAGCAAGCGCCGGCTGAAATCGTTCCTCCTGCGGCAGGACATTCGCTACGAGGGCCGGGCAACCTGGAACGCCGCCCATCTCCGCTGGCTCTCCGAGGTGGTGTGCCCGACCCCGCCGCAGCAGATCGTCTTCCAGGAATACGTCCGCGCGGTCACCGAGCAGCAGGAACGGCGGCAGCGTCTGGAGGGCGAGCTGCATGAGGCGGTGAAGGGCTGGCGGCTGTACCCGGTGGTCGAGGCGATCCAGGCGCTGCGTGGGGTGGAACTCACCGGCGCCGTCATCTTGATGACCGAACTCGGGGACATCACGCGGTTCGACACCCCGCGCCAGCTGATGAGCTATCTCGGCCTGACCCCCTCGGAGTACTCGTCGGGCGAGCGGCGCCGCCAGGGCGGCATCACCAAGGCCGGCAACAGCCACGCCCGGCGCGCGCTGGTGGAAGGCGCGTGGGCCTATCGGTATCCGGCGAAGGTTAGCCGGCATCTCCAACTCCGGCTCGAGAAGCTGCCCGCCGAGGTCCAGGCCATCGGCTGGAAGGCGCAGGTGCGCCTGTGCAAGCGGTATCGGCAGTTGACCGCCCGCGGGAAGCACGTCAACCAGGTCGTGGTGGCCATTGCCCGCGAGATGGCCGCCTTCGCCTGGGCGATTGCCCGCCTCGTGCGGCTGGCAGCCTGACGGGCGGACGCCGGATCGAGCCAGACGGAGCCCAGCGACATTGCTCACGATCTCGAGCCATCGGCGGAGGCGCGGCCCCGGTATCGGCGCAATCTTCGATCGCGTTATGAGGCCACGACCCTCGCCCCTAGAGCGAAGCAGGCGCCGCGACGGACACCTGTACGGTGGTACCCAACCCACGGATATCAGCATGATCAACCGTCGCAGTTACAGGCTCCGCCTCTTCCGATGGCTCGAGCAACCTCCGTGAAGGCACGAAGACACACGGCACCCGCGATCCGGGGGTCTGCGTCGCTACTTGACAGTGGAAGTCATATCAACGCGCACGGTGAGCGGCGCGCGAAGCGCGTCCGCTCAAGCGTGGAGTTAACCCCAATCGGCAAATAGCCGGGGCATGACCGAGTGAGACACCGGAATCAGAAAGGCCCCCAGTGTGGTCGTAAGGGAGAGCATCCCCATGCGCTCCCTCACACACTGGAGGCCCCTCTGATGCGCTTGAAGATAGCGAGCCTGCGACGGGTGGTCAAGCGTGATCTCGCCATCGAGTTCGTGCCCCAGGCGCTGACGTCGTACGGCGGCCTGGAGCTGCTGCGCCGCTACCTGCGGCGCATCGACCTGACCGCGCGGTTGCGCGCCGCGTTCGCTGGGCTGCCCAGTGACTACGGGAGCCCGCGGCTCGCCCTGGTGCTCTTGGCCCTGTTCTACGTCGGCGCCCGCCGGCTGGAGCACCTCCGCTTCCTGAGCGGCGACCCTCTCGTCACCCCGCTTCTGCGGCTTGGCCCGGCTGCCGACCCGGCGCACCGTGGCGAACTGGCTCCGCCAGTTTACGCAGGAGACGCTGGGGCCCCTGGTCGCGCTCAACCGCGACGTCGTGACCGAGGCGTTGGCGCGCCTGGCCTTGCCCCGGGTCACGATCGCCGTCGATGGCTCGGTGGTCCGCACCGGCGCCACCGTCGGCTGGGCCTTCCGAGGCTTCAACCCGCATCAGCGGAAGGACCCGAGCTACTATCCGCTCCTGGCCCACATCGCCCAGACCGGCCACATCCTGCGCCTGAAGAACCGCCCCGGCAATGTCCACGATTCCAGGCAGGCCCTCCCCTTCCTGCGGGAGGTGATCGACGATCTCCGCCGCCAGCTCGGCCGGCGGGTGGCCCTGGAGTTCCGCATGGACGCGGCCTTCTTCCAGCGCGGGATTCTGCAGCTCCTCACGGCCCGGGACTGCGGCTATGCGATCAAGGTCGGGTACTGGAGCTGGCTGCCGCTCAAGGCGAGCGCGGCCGCCCTGTCGCCAGTGGGAGCCGGTCGCCCCCGGGGTCACGGGCCACGAGACCGAGCTGGTCATCCCGCCGTGGAACGACCTCCGGCTGCGCGTGGTACGTCTACCCCTTTCGACTCGCGACGTTGCGCGCCTTCGACCGCGCGTTCACGCCCCGTGATATGCTGCGCCGCTCCGCCGCCTATCCTGGCGTGGGTCACCGGCGACGCGGCGCGCGGTGTCACCGGGAGAAGTCCGGTCCGCCGGACTCCGCACGCCGGCCGGACCGTGGTTCAACACGTGGGTGTAGATCATTGTCGTGCTGGCGTCGCGGTGCCCCGGCAGCTCCTGGACGGTGCGGAGGTCATGGCCGTCCTCGAGCAGGCGGGGCGCGAACGACCGGCTCTCCGAGCGACGAGCGGTCCGGCGTCGGGGCCGAGGACGCCGCGGAGCCGGAGCCCGCGCCTAGCCGCCGAAGTCGTAGGGCGGGCGGAAGACCCCCCGCTCGGTGACGATGGCCGTGATGAGCGCGGCCGGCGTCACGTCGAAGGCGGGGTTGCGGGCCGGGGAGGTGGCCGGCACGATGCGCCGCCCGGCCAGCTCCTGCACCTCGCGGGCGTCGCGCTCCTCGATGGGAATCGCCCGCCCGTCGGGGATCGCGGGGTCGATCGTCGAGAAGGGTGCCGCCACGTAGAACGGGAGCCGGTGGGCCTGGGCCAGGAC
>DATICZ010000205.1:0-8270 GCA_035456525.1 Gemmatimonadales bacterium | reverse complement strand
GACCAGCTCGACGCGCCGACGGTCAAGCGGCTCGCCGACACGCATCGCCCGCTCTTCCTCGTTCCCCTGGGCCTCAAGGCGTGGTTCGCCGAGCTCGGTATCAATCAGGTCGAGGAGCTCGACTGGTGGCAGAGCCGGCAGGTTCTGGGTCTGACGCTCCTCTGCCTGCCGGCGCGACACTGGTCCGCCCGGACGCTCTGGGACCAGAACCGCCGGCTCTGGGCGTCCTGGGCACTCCTGGGTCGTGAGCGTCGGATGCTCTTCAGCGGCGACACCGGATACGACGAGGTCTTCAAGGAGATCGGCGCGCGATTCGGACCGTTCGACCTCGCGGCCATCGCCATCGGCGCGTACACCCCGGCCGAGATGATGCGGATGGTGCACGTGACTCCCGAGGAGGCGCTCCGGGTCTTCGCGGACGTCAAGGCCGAGCGCTTCGTGGCGATCCACTGGGGAACGTTCAACCTCGCGGAGGAGCCGATCGACGAGCCGCCGCGGCGGCTCGAGGCGGAGGCGAGACGGCTGAGCCTGGACCCCGATCGGGTGTGGGTCCTCAAGCACGGCGAGACGCGGCGGTGGTGAGCCGCGCTTCCGTCACCGGCAGTGCGGCAGCACCTCCCGGGCGAACAGCGTCATCGACTGTTTGACCAGGGCGTGGTCCATCAGGCCGCCCTGATTGAAATAGCAGATGAACTCGTCCATCCCGTATTCGCGCTGGAGGGCCCGCATGCGCTCCACGCAGTATGCGGGATCGCCGAAGACGGCCATCTCGCGGTCGACGTCCTCGTATTTCACCCGTTGCATCCTGGCCAGCACCTGCCGAAACGCCTCGAAGCTCTTGACGTCCGCGTCGCCGAGCGGGCGCAGCCGCTCCCCGGCCTCGCGCAGGAAGTGCAGCAGGCTCGACTCGCATTCCCGACGCGCCTGCTCCCGGCTCGCAGCGACGTGCACGGGAAACGCGAGGGCGGCATCACCCCGGGTGCCCGCCGGAAGCCCGCCACGATAGACCGCCAGACCCTCCTTCAGCTTGTCCGGCGGATTGATGAGCGGCGTGGCGAAGATGGGAAGCCGCCGGCGCGCCGCGAGCGGGAAGGTGTCGGGACTGTTCGCGGCGATCCGCACCGGGGGATGAGGCGACTGCACGGGCTTGGGGACCACCGTCAGGTCGCGCGCCCGAAAGTATTTCCCTTGGGTCGAGAAGCTCTTCTGCGTCCACGCCTGGACGATGAAGTCGAGCGCCTCTTCGAAGCGCTCGCGGCTCTCCTCTTGCGGGATGTCGTAGCCCGCATAGTGGACCGGAGCCGTGCCGCGACCGACGCCGAACTCCAGGCGGCCATTGCTGAGGATATCGGCGATGGCGGCCTCTTCGGCGATCTTCACCGGGTTGTGCAAGGGCAAGAGCGTCACTGCCGTCCCGAGACGAATGCGCGTCGTGCGCTGGGCGGCGGCCGCCAGCAGCATGAGCGGATCGGCGAGAATCGAGAAGGCGCGGCTGAAGTGGAGCTCGCCGAGCCACACGGTATCGAAGCCCAGGGCGTCGCCGAGCTCGATCTGCGCGATGAGGTCCTGGTATCGCTGACGCTCCGAATCCCCGTCGGCGCACGGAAGCTGGTCGAAGAAGCCGAAGCGCATGTCTCCTCCTCACGCCTTCTTGAGGGTCAGCTGCACGAGCCGATCGGCGCGGTCCTGGCGGTCGAGGTCGCGGCAGGTCGCGATGATGTCTTCGAACCGTGCCGCCGGGATCGGCAGCCCGGGGATGACCTCGCGAATGCGCCGCGTCTCCTCGCCGAAGTCCCACACGAACTCCCGGCCGGTGGCCTGCTTCGTGTAGCTCCTGCCATCCTTCGTGTGGATCGTGATCCGCGGGCCGAACAGCGTCATCCGGTGGGACGGGATGAGCGTCACGCGCTTCATCAGATCGAGCACCTCGGGCGGATCGCCGGCGCCCGCCGGATCGACCTGAGCTTTCAGCAAGGGATAGCCACGCTTCACGACGCCGTACGCCGTGTAGTACGCGGTGCTACCGGGCTTCGATTCCAGGTCTTCGCGTCGACTCGGGAACGCGGGACTCGGATACTGCGTCTCGAGCCAGTTCACCACGGCCTCGACGCGCGCGACATCGTGGTAGACGATGTTGTGCTCCTCGCACAGCTTCGCGGTGACGTCGATGTGGGCGATGTTGTAGCCGGCCGTGGAGTAGATGCGGTAGAGCGTCTCGAGGAACAGCCAGTCCTTCCCCAGCCCGGCGGTGATCTTGTCGAGGTTGGTCTGCGTGTCGCCGACGAAGCTGTAGGTGAGCCGGCCACTGTTACTGCCCGCGTAGGCGTGGTAGAAGCCCGCGTCGCCTTCGAGGACGGTCTCGCCGCCGACGTGCCCCTGCCGGGCCAGCGCGACCGCCAGCATGGCGTTGCGCACCGCGCCGCCTTCGCGCAGGGGGCGACCGCCGCTGCGCGCTCCCTCGAGGTTACCGGCCGCCAGGCTCGCGCAGAGCGCGAGGGTGCTGTTCACCTGGTCCTCGGTGAAGCGCAGCATCTTCGCGGCGGCGATGGCGGGGCCGAAGATGCCGAACACCACTCCCGCGTGGAACCCGCGGGCCATCACGGTTGGAATGAAGTCGGCGGCCAGCCGCTCCATGACCTCGTAGCCCGCCGCGAGACCGGTGATGAAATCGCGTCCGGAGGCCCCCGCCGTCTCGGCCGCGACGAAGGCGCCGGGGATGATGCTCGTGCCTGGGTGAGTCAGCATCCGGAAGGTGTCCCACTTGCCGCCGGCCATCGCCATCTCCGCGTTGGCGAAGGCGGCGCCGCCCCTCGTCACCTTCGTGCCGTCGACCATGATGGTGGCACCGCTGCGGACCCCCGCTTCTTCTCCGACGATGAGCGCGACCGCCTGCTGGCCGCCCGGGGTCAGCGAGCCGAGGAGCACGGACGCGAGGCCGTGCAGGGTGAGCCCCTTGGCGCGATCGACCACGTCGGTCGGGAGGTGCTCGTAGCGAAGACCCGCGACCCACTGCGCGAGCTGCCGGCTGAGCGAGGTCATGCTGTCCTTTCTGTCACGCAGTGGTGGCTGCGAACCGCCCGGGCGCGCCGGCTCGCCGGCCGGCCCGCCCGGGCGCTATCGACGTGGAAGACTACCGCAGGGGCGAGAAGGACGCCGGGATCAGCAGCTTGTTCTCCTGCCGGACCGGGCGCACCCCGGACTGCGGCGGCCACTGGCCGTCCTTCCGGGATTCCTCGCGGATGCGGTTGCGCTCGTTCGAGTCCTTGTAGACCCAGACGTGCACGAACTTGTTCAGACCGCCAATCTCGCTGGTCCAGCAAGCGGCCAGCGGCGAGAGCTTCTCGCGGCCCGGAACGGCCTTGCCCCACGCCTCCAGAACCTTGGGAAGGTCGCCCGGCGCGTAGGTGTAAATCCGCATCTCGTAAAAGTTCCCGGTACCGAAGTCCCGGCTTCCCAGCGGCTTCATGAACGGCGCGGGGATCATGATGTCGGACTGTTGCTCCACGATCAGATCCCGCCCTCCGGGCAACTGCGCCAACTCCGTGTCCTTCGCCATCGCATCGCGCACGGCCGTCCGATGCGCCAGATCCTCGTACGGCCAGGCATGGATCACCTGATTGAGCGGACCGAAGTCTGTGTGCCAGAAGGCCCCGAGCTTCGAGTGCTTCTCCCGCAGCGGCTTCCGCTTGGCGAAGCGATCCTCGAATTCGGCCACGGCCCCGGTGCGCAGCGTGTAGGTGCGAACTTCGTAAATCATGGGTCCCTCCTTTACCCGCGTACTACCCGCGACGTGGCGCGGTGTCAAGGGACAGCCGCACGGGCTGCCACAGGCTGGCTCGCCACTTGATCCCGATCACCAGCGTGAACAGCAGGCCGACAGCCGCGAAGACACTGATCGTCAGGGAATAGCCGATGCGCTCGATGAGAACGCCGGCGCTCATGAGCCCGAGTGGCATGCCATAGATCGCGAGCGTCCGCACGCCCATGACGCGTCCGCGGAATCGATCCTCCGACGCGGCGAGCAGGCTGGCGGTCATCGCGATCATCGCCACGCTCTGGACGAAGCCCGCGAGGAAGAGCGCGGGAAGCCCCGTGCCCAGACTCCGCAGATGGCCGAAGACGAGCAGCACCGCGTACCAGATCGCCGTGTACGTGACCACGGAACGCTCCGGGCGATGCGGCCATCCCGTCACGACTGTGGCGATCGAGCCCAGGAGGCTCCCGAACGCGAAGCTGGCGATGAGCCATCCGAGCCCGGTGGCGTCGACGCGGTACACGCTCTTGGCGACATACGGCAAGACGCCGCTCGATACGGGATAGGCGGTCAGGTTGATCAGGAACGCCAGCCACATCATCGCGAGCAGCTGTGGCGTCCTCAGGACGTAGAGGAGACCGTCTTTGAGATCGCTGCCGCGCGTGGCGCCGACGACCGCGGCCACGCCGCGGACCGGCCGTGGCTCGGCGGGGTCGGGGATCGCGGGACGCCGCGCGATGCCGAAGGTCAACGCCAGGCTCGCGACGTAGAGGGCCGTGATCAGGCCGTAGGCGGGTCCGATACCGAGGACGGTCGAGATCGACGCGCCGGCGAGCGCACCGAACACGCGCGCCGAGTCCATGGTGATGCGCGAGAGGCCGACGGCGCCCATCCGGTGCGCCGGCGGAATCGTCTCGCCGATGAGCGCGTTCCGCATGACCTGATCGTTGGGACGGACGATGCCGGCCAGCGTCGCGACGATGAACACCCAGAGGGGCGTCAGGCTCTCGGTCAGCGCGAGCAGCAGGACGAGCGCGGCCACGCCGGTGTAGGTTGCGCGCATCGCCGCCAGCATCACGCGGCCACCGAGCCGGTCGCCCAGCACACCGAACATCGGCGAGGCGAGCGTGCCCAGGAGCAGCAGGGAGCCGAAGGCGGTGAGCAGCAGCACCGAGCCGGTCTGCACCATCACGTACCAGGCCAGGATCACGGTCTCCATCTCGAACGCCAGGGACACGAGCAGGTCGGCGGGCCACTGGAATCGGAAACTGCGTACGGAGAAGGGAGCGAGGATCAGGGTCGGATGCGCAGTCTAGCCGACCAGCGACCCGATCGCCCGCACGTCGTCGGCAGAGAGCGACAGGTCGCGGCTCGCCAGGTCCTGCTGCATGTGCTTGGCGTCGGAGGTGCCGGTCAGCGGAAGCATGCCGACGGCCCGCGCGAACGCGAACACGACCTGGGGAGGCGTGACACGGCCGCGAACGGCGATCCCCATGACCAGCGGATGATGCAGCACTTCCAGGTTGGCGGTGAGCAGCGAGAACCCCTGATAGACGATCCTTCGCTCCGCGCAGAAGGCCCGAACCTCCCGATCCCAGCCGAGGCGGGCAAAGCAACGGTTCTGCACGAACGCGGGTGACTCGGCGCCGGTGGCCGCCATCTGCTCGAGGTGCCGCCGGGAGACGTTGCTCACGCCCAGCAGGCGCGTACGGCCCGCCACGCGCTCCTTGACCATCGCGGTCCAGACCTCCTCGTCGTCTTCGGTCCAGTCGCGGCCGGACGAGGGCCCGTGCAGCACGTAGCTATCGACGTGATCGGTCCCGAGATGCTCGAGCGAGCTCGCCATCGACTGGACCACCTGCGTCGAAAGATCGGCCGCGGGGTCGTAGGGCAACCGGTGGTCCTGTCCTCCTTGATACGTGAACTTCGTTTGCAGAAACAGGTCTGCGCGCGTGACGATGCCGGCACGGTACGCGGCGGCGAGCGCCTGACCGACCCCCGCCTCGAAGTAGTGCCTTCGCTGGTTGGCGGTATCGATCCCCCGGAAACCCATCTGGAGCGCGAGCTCCGTGAGGGCCTGGGTCCGCTCTTCCTTCCAGGCGGTCCCGTAGAGGAAGTCGGGAATGGGCATGACGAGGCTCAGTCTACCCGGAACGGCAAGACGACCCGGAGAAAATGGGCTACGATGCACCCCGCTGCTAGGACGGGCCGTCGGCAAGGCGGCCCAGATCGGGGGAGGCCGGCATGATTCTCGAGCGCTTCAAGGTTCCCGCAAAGGACCAGGTCCACGTGTCCGAGGCCGCGCTGCGGCGCACCGTGACACAGATCTTCGAGAAGCTGGGGCTGAGTGCGGAGGACGCCGCGGAAGGCGCCGACGTGCTGACGATGACGGATCTACGCGGGGTCGAGACGCATGGCGTATCGAACATGCTGCGCGCGTACGTCCGGGACTACAGGGCAGGCAAGCTGGATCCGCGGCCGGGCTGGCGCGTCGTTCGCGAGTCGCCCGGCACGGCGGTGATCGACGCAGAACGGCGGCTCGGCATCATGGTCGGACCCAAGGCGATGCGCCTCGCCGTCGAGAAGGCGCGCACCGTCGGCGTCGGCGTGGTGACCGTCCACAACAGCGGCCATTTCGGCGCGATCGGCCACTACGCGATGCAGGCCGCCCTCCAGGGCATGGTCGGGGTCTGCTTCACCGGCGCCGGGCTGAGCGTGGTGCCCACGTTCGCCTCGAAGCCGCTCCTGGGCACCAACCCGATCGCGCTCGCCGCGCCGGCGCGCCACGAGGCGCCGATGCTCTTCGATGCCGCGACGTCGGCGATCGCGGGCAACAAGATCCGGCTGGCCATCCGGGTGGGCTCTCCGCTTCTGCCCGGCTGGGTCACTGACAAGGACGGCAACCCGATCATGGAGGAGAAGCCGGTCTTCAACCGCGACGAGTATCACCAGGCGCCGCTCGGTGGGACACGGGAGCAGGGCTCTCACAAGGGCTACGGCTTCGCTCTCATGGCGGAAGTTCTGTCCACCGTGCTGTCCGGTGCCCTGCCCACGATGCTGGCGCCCGCGAGCGGGTCCAAGAATCACTTTGCGGCGTACAACATCGAGGCCTTCACCGATCCCGAGCAATTCAAGGACACCATGGACGAGATGCTCAAGACCTTGAGGACGGCGAAGCCGGTACCGGGACAGGACCGTGTCCTCTATCCAGGATTGTCGGAGGCTGAAGAGATTCAGACCCGCCGGGCCAACGGGATTCCGCTGCACAAGGAAGTGATCCAGTGGTTCGCCGAGTGCACAAGCGAGCTCGGTGTTGCGCCGCTGGCCGTCATGAGCTGAGCCGACGAGACGCGCGCCGGCACACAGGAGGAATCGATATGGCGAAGGGAACGCTGATCGCCGCGATGGGCATGGGGCAGGCCGCCGAGGACGAGTTCAACGACTGGTACGACACCGAGCATCTACCGGAGCGGAAGCGTGTGCCAGGATTTCTCGTGTGCGAGCGCTGGATCGGGGCGACGGACCGCCGGGTCTCGGTCGCGACCTATGATCTCGAGGACGTCCAGGTGCTGAAGAGCCCGGCCTACCTGGCGATCGGCGGCGAGAATCTGTCGCCGTGGTCGAAGCGCGTCACCAGCCGCGTCGAGCGCCTGATGCGATTCGAGGGCGATCAGATCCTGCCGGGGGACCAGCTTCCGCCCACCGGAGCCGGCGGGCTGTTGTTGAACGCGATGAACATCGCGCCGGAGTTCGAAGCCGAGTTCAACGAGTGGTACGACAAGGAGCACATTCCGGCGCTCGCCGCCGTCCCCGGCGTGCTGTCCGCCCGGCGCTTCCGCGGCAGCAGCGGCAATCGTAAGTACGTGGCGCTCTACCACCTCGCCACGCCCGAGGTGCAGGAGTCGACCGAGTGGAAGCAGGCGCGACAGAGCGATTGGACGAGCCGCCTGCAGCCGCACTTCCGCGACCACCTGCGCCTCGTCCTCCGTCGTTACGTTCGCGGCGCCTAGCGCAACTTCGGGAGCCGGTCGGTGCGGGAGGGGTCGAGACGACCACGCAGCACGCGTGCGCTGCGCCACCCGTCTGGGCTCCATCCGGGCGCATAGCGTCCGTCGCCGCTTTCCGGGAACGGGTCCCTTCGACCCCTCCCGCACCGACCGGCTCCGGAAGTTGCGCTAGGCGTTCGGTCTTGCCGTGGCGCACGCGCGCATTGCCAGTCTGGCGAGCGGGGAATCCGTTAATGATTCGATATCCCGGAGCTTTTGCCGTTCGCGCGCGTGGCACTCCCCATGCTGTAAGTCGCAGCTAGTCTGAGGAAGCGGGAGGAGCCAACGCCATGAGACTGGTGCTGTGTGGCCTGACCGTACTCGCTCTCGTGCTGTCGCCCGCGGTGTCGATGGCCGGCGTCGGGCAGATGACGAAGGATTCCTGGCTCACCACGAAGACGAAGATGGCCCTCGTCACGGACAAGCGCGTCGCGGCGCGACACATCAAGGTCGAGACGCAGGACGGCGTC
>DATICZ010000204.1:0-2473 GCA_035456525.1 Gemmatimonadales bacterium | reverse complement strand
GGCAAGAGGCTCGCTCTCGTCGGCGGGATCGCGGTCACCGGGTACGCCGCGCTCGCGGCCCTCCGCGGCGAGTCCCTCGGTGAGATCGCGCTGCGTGCGGTCGCCCTCGCGGTCGCCACGGTTCCCGAGGGACTGCCCGCCGTCCTCGCCCTCACGCTGGCGCTCGGCGTCCACCGCATGGCCCGCCGCAACGCGATCGTCAAGCGCCTCGCCCCGGTGGAGACGTTGGGGTCGGCGACGGTCGTGTGCAGCGACAAGACGGGGACTCTGAGACGAAACTGACCCCAGCCGGGCAGGGCAAGCTCGGAGCCGGCGTGACTGCGGTCGGGCGGGCCTGTCAGGCGGCGGGTTCGACGGTGACCTTGGTGCCGAGCTCCTCGAGTTGGCGGATCAGGTAGCGCTTGCGGGCCTCGGCGTCGGTGCGGCGGGTGAAGTAGTCGCCGCCGAGGTCTTCGTAGTCGCGGTCGCTGGCGAGCAGGTGCCAGGCGATCACGAGAATCGTGTGCCCGACCGCGAACGATGCCTTCGCCTGGCCGCTCTTGCCGAACCGGCGGAGGAGGTGGCGGTACCGGGCTCCGAGGTAGCCCTTGGTGTGGGTGGCTGCCCAGGCCGCCTCGCACAAAGCCGCGCGCAGCGCGGCGTTGCCCTTGCGGGCCTTGCCACTGCGCCGCTTGTGCGCCGACTCGTGATTGCCGGGGCACATCCCGGCCCAGGACGCGAGGTGGCCGGCGGTGGGGAAGCGGGTCATGTCCACCCCGATCTCCGCGAGGATGACCTCGGCGGTGCGTTCGCCGACGCCGGGGATGGTCATGAGCCGGTCGACCTGCCGGCGAAAGGGGGCGATCGCCTGGTCGATCCGGGCGTCCAGCTCCTCGATCATCATGGTGAGCTGGTCGACGTGGGTCAGGTGCATCCGTAGCCGCAGCGCGTGGTGTTCGCCGAAGCCGCCCTCCAGCGCCAACCGCAGCTCGGGGATCTTCGGCCGCATCCGGGTCTGGGCGAGCTCGGCCAGCACGGCCACGTTCCGCTCGCCGGCCAGCAACGCCTCCAGCATCGCCCGCGCGGACTTGCCGAGCACGTCGGTGACGACCGAGTCCAGCTTGATCCCGGCGTCTTCGAGCAGCCCCTGCACCCGCTGCGTCTCCCGGGTCCGCTCCTCGGTCAGCCGGCTACGGTAGCGGGTCAGGTCCCGCAGCTCCGCGATCTGCCGCGGGGGCACGAAGCTGCCGCGCAGCAGCCCGCACTCCAGCAGCTGGCAGAGCCACACCGCATCCGACACGTCGGTCTTGCGCCCCGGGACGTTCTTCACGTGATGCGCGTTGACCAGCAGCAGCTCGAAGCTCGGCTCGGTCTCCAGCACGTGCCAGACCGGCTTCCAGTACACCCCGGTCGCCTCCATAGCCACCTGGCTCACCGCGCACCCGGCCAGCCACTCCCGCAGCCGGCGAAGCCCGGCGGTAAACGTGCGGAACTCCCGGACCTGCTGCTCGCGTCGACCGTCCGCACCGGGCACCCGGACACAGGCCATCACCGTGTCCTTGTGCACGTCCAGCGCCGCGCAGCGGCTCACCACGATCTGCATGCCTGCCTCCTCGGGCCGAACGGGAGGCCGCCCAAGGAGCCTGCGGTCGCAGAATCTGAGACCCGTGCTCGCGGCAACAATCCAAGGTGCCTGAAGGCTCCAGCGCCAGTCTGACCCACGGGCTCACGGCACCACAGAAACCCGGCGTCGGCGGGCGGCACCGCCCCAGTTTCATCGCCCACAGGTGGCCGCGCCAGCGGCCGTGATCGGTCTGACCCTTCGGCACCGCCTCGATGCCGGTCCGTATCGTCTCGGCCATGTACGCCGCGGAAACCAGGCCGAGCGCGAAGGCGACCTTGCCGTAGGTGCCCCCGGGAAAGCTCAGCCCGGGGAAGGCGAGCGGCAGGCCCACGCCGACCAGGATGAAGATGACCAGCGCCGGCAGGCCGCGGAAGATCTCGATGTAGACCATCGCCGCCCACCGGTACGGCGCCGCGGTGGACAGCCGCATGAGCGCCACGGCGAGGCCGAGCACGAGGCCGAACGCGAACCCCGCGAGCGTGTAGACGACGGTGTTGCGGAGCGCCACGGTGACGAGCTCCGGGAACATCTGCCGCGCGTACTCCGGGCGGGCGAAGTTCTCCGTCAGGACCGACCAGTCGGCGAGCAGCGCGGTCAGCACGACGGCGGCGACGAAGACGGCGTACTGCGTCGCGCGCCACAGCTGCGTCTTCTGCCGGCGGCTCAGTCCGCTCCGCCGTTGGGTCCTCGCGAGGGTCGCCATCGGCACCTTCCGGTCGTCGTCACCTCGTCGGCGCAGGCACGGTCCCGATCCACGTCCTGTGTAGCGCGTCGTAGCGGCCGTCCCGCTTCGCCTGCCCGATCACTTGTGTCCACGATCTCCTGTCGGACGCCGAGCCGCTGGGCGACCAGGTTCACCAGGTCGACGTC
>DATICZ010000203.1:0-11684 GCA_035456525.1 Gemmatimonadales bacterium | reverse complement strand
AAGCTCGAACAGCTCAAGCAGCGGTTTCCTGCACTGTATCGGTCGTAGCCGGCTCGCGTGCGCATCCCGCCCGCTGGAGTACCCGCTCGAGCAGGCACCAGCGCGTGAAGCTCGATTGGAGCAGGTTCGCTCCGACGAACGCGGTGAACAGGAACCAGTAGGGGCTCACCCAGTAGCCCAAGGTGAGCGAAGCCAGGACGAACACGCCGGCGAACCGCCGAATCAGGTAGTGGATCTTCACAGGAGTTCCTCGGTGTCGAGTGTGAACGCGCGCAGCCCTTCGGCCGAGCCGCGTGCTTCGCGCAGCCGCCGCAGCTCCTCGGCCAGCCCGGCGACCTGCGCGGTGGGGATGACGGTGAAATAGAGCGTCGTGGCCCCTGGGAAGGCGCGCGTGCCGAGCTTCCGCCCGGTCAGCCCCTTGCCCAGGACTTGAGGGATTTCGGTATAGCCGGGCAACCCGCGCTGATCGAGGATGGCCTCGACGTCCGGCGCGCGGTCGGCGTCCACGAGAATCATGACCAGCTTCATCGGTGCGCCTCGAAGTAGAGCAGCGGGACGGCGACGAGCGTGAGTGCGGTCGCCACGACGGCGCCGCCGATCAACGCGATCCCGAGCCCCTGAAAAATCGGATCCGACACCATGACCACGCCGCCGATCACCACCGCGGCCGCGGTCAGCACGATCGGACGCGCCCGTACGAGGCCCGAGGCGATCACCGCGTCGTGCAGCGACTCCCCCCGTTCCAGCCCCAGCTCCACGAAATCGGCCAGCAGGATGGAGTTCCGCACGATGATGCCCGCCAGGGCGATCATGCCGATCATCGAGGTGGCGGTGAAGAACGCCCCGGTCAGGGCGTGGGCGGGCAGGATGCCGACGAGCGTGAGCGGGATCGGCGCCATGATCACGAGCGGTGTCTTGAACGACTGGAACCACGCGACCACGAGCAGATAGATCAACGCGAGCACCGCCGCGAATGCGATCCCCAGATCGCGGAACACCTCATAGGTGATGCGCCATTCCCCGTCCCACACGAGCAGCGGCCGCTCGGTGAGCGTCGGGGAGGCGGCCCAGTGGATCGGGAGCCCGCCGGCCGTCCGGATGAGTGTGTCGCCCATGGCCAGCATCGCGTAGACCGGGCTCTCGAGCTTTCCCGCCACGTCGCCGGTCACGTACACCACCGGGCGCAGGTTCTTGTGGTAGATCGGCTGCGGCGCCGGTGCACTGTCCAGCCTCGCCAGGGACCCGAGCCGGCGGGCGCCACGCGCGGTGGCGACCGGGAGGCCGGCCAGATCCCCGACCGAGCCCCGCGAAGCCTGCGGCAGCTCGAGCCGGATGGCGACCGGCTCGGCCGCGGCGTCGTCGTGCAACAGCCCGACCGTTGCGCCCTCGCCGCCCATCGCGGCGGCGATCGTCTGCGCCACATCTCTCGGGTTGGTCCCTGCCCGCGCCGCCTCGGCCTGCGCCACCGCGGCACGCACTTCCGCATGCGGTGCGGCGACGGACCAATCCACGTCCACGACGCCGCCCGTCCGCAGAAAGACGTCGCGGACCCGCTCCGCCGCCGCGATCTGCGCCGCGTAGTCGGGGCCGTAGATCTCGGCCGTGAGCGTCGCCTGCACCGGAGGGCCGGGCGGGATCTCCGCCACCTTCACCGCCGCGCCGTACGCCCGCGCGACGGAATCGACCGCCGGGCGCAGGCGCAGCGCGACGGCGTGACTCGCCGCGCGCTCGTCCTTGGGCACGAGATTCACCTGCACGTCGGCGACGGTGGGGCCGCGCCGCAGGAAGTAGTGCCGCACCAGGCCGTTGAAGTTGAACGGCGCCGGCACCCCGGCGTAGGTCTGCACGTCGCGCACCGCCGCGTCGCGGGCCACCGTCAGCGCCAGCGCCTGCGCCACCTCCGCGGTGCGCTCCAGCGTCGTGCCCTGGGGCATGTCCACGATCAGCTGGAATTCACTCTTGTTGTCGAACGGCAGCATCTTGACGGTGACGAGCTTCAGGGGCACCAGCGCCATCGACACCAGCAGCAGCGCCCCGACGATTCCGTAGGCGCGCCAGCGGCGGCGCCGGTCCCCCAGCAGCGATTCGAGCAGTCGCCGGTACCAGCGCGCCAGACGGGGCTCCGCGGCCTGTGGTGCACCCGCGGCCTGACCCGCCGGCGCCGCGTGACTCCGGACGAGCCGCAGCGCGAGGTAGGGCGTCACGATGAACGCCACCGCCAGCGAGAACAGCATCGCCACCGAGGCGCCGACCGGGATGGGCCGCATGTAGGGCCCCATCAGGCCGGACACGAACGCCATCGGCAGAATCGCCGCGATCACCGTGAGGGTAGCGAGAATGGTCGGGTTGCCCACTTCGTCCACCGCCACCACCGCGGCCTCCGCCGGCTCGCGCTCCTTCAGACCGAGGTGGCGGGCGATGTTTTCGACCACGACGATCGCGTCGTCCACCAGGATCCCGATCGCGAAGACGAGAGCGAACAGGGTGATGCGGTTCAGCGTGTAGCCGTACAGCCGGTAGACGAGCAGCGTCAGGGCGAGCGTCACCGGGATGGCGACGAGCACGACGACGGCCTCGCGCCAGCTGAGTGCGGCCCACACGAGCAGCACGACGCCCAGGGTGGCGAGCAGAATGTGGAACAGCAGCTCGCGCGCCTTCTCACTCGCCGTGGCGCCGTAGTTGCGCGTCACGGTGACGCGGACGTCGCTCGCCAGCACCCGGCCGCGCATCTCGTCCACGCGGTGCAGCACGCGTTCCCCGATGGTCGCCGCGTTCGTTCCGCCGCGCTTGGCGATGACGATCGTGGTCGCCGGCTCGAAGGTCCCCGCCCCGCCACCCTCCAGGAAGCCGACGTACTGCAGCGGCTCGGCCGGCCCGTCGGTCACCCGCGCCACTTCGCGCAGCCGGACCGCCCGGTCGCCGCTCACCCCCACCACTACCTCGCGCACCTGGTCCACGTCGCGCAACAGGTGCCCCACGCGCACCGGCACGCTGCGACCCGCGCTGACCAGCATCCCCGCCGGAGCGGACGCGTTCGCGGCCCCCAACGCCTGCAGCACGACCGCGGCGGAGAGCCCTCGGGCCGCCAGCGCCTGGGGATCGAGCGTCACCGTCACTTCGCGGGGCGCGCCCCCCGTCACCCACAGCTCCGCGACGTCGGGGATACGCTTCAGCTCGGCTGCGAGCTCCGCCGCCTGCTGGCGCAGCAGATAGCCGTCGCCCGCGTCGCCGCCACCCGACAACGTGAGGGTGAGGATCGGCACTTCGTCGATGCCGTGCAGCGTGACGAGCGGCGGCGTCGCGCCCGGCGGGATCGACCCGGCGTAGGCCAGCAGCTTCCCGTACAGGCGGGTCAGCGCAGTCTCGGGGTCCGTCCCGACCTTGAAGCGCGCGGTGACGAGCGCGCCGTCCGGGTACGACGCGCTGTACACGTAGTCGATGCCGGGGATCTCCCAGATCGCCCGCTCCAGCGGCTCGGCGATGCGGCGCTCCACCTCGCGGGGCGATGCGCCGGGCAGTCCCGCGGCGACGTCGATCATCGGCACCCGGATCTGCGGCTCCTCCTCCCGCGGCGTCGTCAGCAGGCCACCGACCCCCGCGAGCAGCGAGGCGCCGATCAGGAGCGGCGTGATCTTGGAGGTGAGAAAGCGCTGCGCCAGTGCGCCCGAAGGACCCGTCTTCATGGGACGATCAAGTCTCCGGCCTCGAGCCCGCTCAGCACTTCGACCCGCGCCGAGTCCGGCCCGCCGGCCGCCGGCCCGACCATCCTGCCCAGACGCACCCAGCGCAGCACGACCGCGTCGCCCATCAGCACGCGGACGCCGGTCAGCTGACCGCGCCGCACGATCGCGCTCGCCGGCACCGCGATCCCCTCGTGCCGGCCTGCCGGGACGAGCCCCGTGACTGCGATGCCGCTGGGCCACTCCCGCGGCACGGTCGCGCGCACCTCGACGGTCCGCGTCACGGGATCGGCGGTCCGGGCGATCACGCGCACCGTGGCGGCCGCGCTCCGCCCGTCGGGATCCACCACTGGGAACGAGGAACCCGTCCGCAGGCCGACGGTTAGATCGGCCGGGACGGCGAACACCGCGTCACGCGGACCGACATCCTCCACCACGACCAGGGGCATCCCCGGCGTCGCCAGATCGCCCGGGTCGGCCGAGCGGCTGGCGACCACGCCCGCGAACGGCGCCGTGAGCATGGCATAGCCGGATGTGGTCGCAACGTCCTGCAGGGTTGCCTCGGCCATGGCGAGCTGCGCCTCGGCCTGGGCCAGGGCGAGATGCGCCTGGTCCCGCTGCACCCGCGCCACCGCGTCCCGGCTCAGGAGCGTGTCCATGCGCGCCGCATTTCGCACGGCTTCCTCCCGGGCGGCTTGCGCCGCGTCGCGCGCGGCCGTCGCCCGGCTCCGGTTCGCCGCCACGTCCTCCACGCCGAGGCGCACCAGCACCTGACCGGCGCTCACGGGGATCCCCGCGTCCACCGTGACGTTCGTAATGCGCGCCATCAGACGCGTGGCAATCTCGGCGCGGCGACGGGCGACTACCGTTCCCTCGATCGGCACGCTCGTGGCGAGCGATTCGGCGCGCACCGTGCTGGTCGGCGGCGGAGCCACCTTTGCGTGCGCCGGGAGGGCGGCTTCCCCGTTGCCGCACGCCGCGAGGGCGAGGACGAGGGCGGGCAGGAAGAGTCGATGGGTCATTGGTCGAACACTCCGTTGGCGAAGTCGAGGAGAGCGGCCGCGACGAGGACGTCGTGGCGGGCCGCGAGGAGGTCGAGATCCGCGTCAGTGAGCGCCGCCTGGACGTCGAGCAGCTCGGAAACCGTGGCCGCCCCGGTCCTGTAGCGCAGCTGCGCCTGATCGAGCGCCGCCACGGCTTCGGCGCGCGCGTCCCGGGCGACCGTCATGCGGCGGACCGCTGCGGCACGCAGCCGCTCGCTTTGCGCGATCTCCATCTGCGCCTGTCGCGTCGCGGCTTCGCGGCGCGCCTGTGCCGCATCCCGCTCGGCCCGCGCCCGCGCGATCGCGCCGGCGCCCGCGAGCCCCGGGAACAGGCGCCACTGCAATCCCACGCCGACGGTCCAGTCCCCACTCCCTCCGTTGGCCAGGCCTGCGCGGCTGTGCTGCGCGAGGTTCCCGAACAAGGCGATCGAGGGGAGATTGGTGGCCCAGGCGCGACGCACGCTCAGCTCGGCGGCACGCACGCCCTGGTCCAAGGCGGCGAGGTCGCCGCGGGATCCGGGCGTGGCCGGCGCCAGGGAGTCGGTGGGGAGCACGGCGGCGAGCGGATCGGCCAGTCGGAGCGTGGTCGAATCGGGTAACGCGAGGAGCGCCGCCAACGCCGCGAGGGCATTGTCCGCTTCCGCCGCGGCCGCCACGCGCTGCGACTCGATGCGCGCGGCCCGCAGGCGGGCGAGCCGTGCATCGAGACCTGAGACCAGCCCCTGCTGGTGGAGCGCCTCCGCCTGCGCGGCGTGGGCGTGCGCGGCCCCGAGCGCGGTGTCGAGGGCGGCCACCCGCTCGGCGGCCAACTGCGCGTCCCAGTAGGCGCGCGATACGGCGAGGATGGTGGCGCCCGCCGCGCGCCGAGCCGCGGCGTTCTGGGCCGCTGCCGCGCGGACGGCCGCACCGTGCCCGTACCACCCTTCGAGGTTCAGAAGCGGCAGTTCGGCGCCCAGGCGGGCCGTGTAGTCGGTGTAGGGCGCCGGGGCGTTGAGCGCGCCCAGGCTCAGGTCCCCCGCGGTGAAGTCGCTCTGTCGCAGCTTCATGCCGAACACCGCCACCGGATCGGTGGAGCGAACGGCTTGCGCGTCGGCGGTGAAGGTCGGGAGGAAGGCCCGTGATGCCTCCAGGGGACCCGCCGCTGCCGCGCGGGCGCTCGCGCGCTCGGCGCGCAGGGTCGGGTTGGCGGCGAGGGCGCGCTGGCGCGCGGCGGCGAGGGTGAGCGTCGTCGTGTCGCCCGACGCGCCCTGTCCTACAAGTGATAGTGCAATAGCTATTAGCATATGTATGACGCACGACTCAGCGCGTGCCGGCCGGGGTCTCCCTCAGGTATCGCACTCGCGAATGCAGGTCAGGACGTGGTTGACTTTGGGCTCGATCACCCGATACAGCACGTGCACGCCGTCGCGGCGAGCGGCGACCACATTGGCACCGCGCAGTCGCGCCAGGTGCTGGGAGACGATGGCCTGCGGCAGCCGCACCGCGTCGCGGATCTCGGAGACGCTGGCTTCACCCCGCTCCAGCACTTCCACGATCTTCAGGCGCTCGGGATGACCGAGCAGCTTGATGATGTCGGCGGCGCGCGCCAGGACGGCGGGGTCGATGCGTCGCAGCAGGTGTTTGGCGGCCATGGACCAATAGCGTAATAGCTATAGTGCTATGTTGTCAAGCCAGCCCCACAGCCCACATCCATGTCTTCCCAAGGAGGCGTCGGCAAGACCACGTGCGCGGCGTGGTGCGGGTGGTCTCGGGGTATGCCGGTGGCAGTGCGGCCGACGCCAGCTAGTAGCCTCCAGCTTCGGAGACTCTGCTGTAGGAGTCCGTCCTACACGCGGACGAGATCGTGTCCGCCGTTCGCTGATAGACGCGGCTCGCTCTCCTTCGCAGTTTCTTCCGCTCGCACTTCCTCCCGTTCGTCCACGGGCCGTCCCGTGCAAGGAACTTCGGTGGGGTATACCGGGCGCTTCTAGAAGTACAATCGCGCGTCACACCTTCAGCTCGAGCCCCGCCGGTTCGTCAGGCGAGGCTCGTCTCGACCATGTTGAGGACTCTTCCTCCTGGAGGTAACGTGCCACGAATCCATTCGTCTCTCGCGCTCGCCCTGGGGGCGGGCCTCCTGCTCGCCTGCTCGCAAGACCGCCCGGCCAGTACGTTCGAATCGTTGCCGCCGGCGAGCGGCCCGCTGCTCGCGTCGGGCACGAACAGCTGCGGCGGCAACACACACCCCGCTGGAACCATCGTGGACACGGTCGTGACGCCGCCCGCCTGGGGGATTGCGGTGCGGGACGACGGGCTCGCCTACTTCACCGAGCCGGGCAACGGCGGGGTGGGCATCACCAGCACCAAGACGCGGACGTTGGACGGCTTCATCGCCACGGGCTCGATCCCCACCGGCGTAGCGTTCTCCCCGGACGGGAGCCGGGCCTACGTCGCGAACCAGCTCGACAACAACGTGTCGGTGATCAACGTGGCGACGGCCCAGGTGATCGCCACGATCTCCACGGGTTTCGATGCGACGTTCTCCGTGCAGGTGTCGCTCGACGGCAGCCGGCTGTTCATTGGCACCAATGGCACGACCGTATACATCGTCGATACCCAGACCAACCAGATCATCGGCAGCGCGCAAGTCGGAGCGGCACCGAACGCCATGGTGGTCGCACCCGACAACCGCATCATCTACGTCAGCAGTTTCGTCGGCGGCACGGTGACCGAGATCGACATGTTCACCGGGACGGTGCTGCGCACGTTCTTCGTGGGCGGGACGCCGCAGGGGATGGCGATCACGCGCAAAGGTGACCGGCTGTACGTGGCGAACGAAGCCAGTTACCTGAGCGAGATCACGTTGCAGAGTGGGCTGATCACGGCCACGATGCCGCTCGCGGGCGGCGGGTTCGGCGTGGGCGTGACCGCCGACGACGTGCAGGCGTGGGTGGCCATTCCGTTCGGAGGGAGCGTGCAGGTCTTCAACCTCCAGAATCATCGGCTCAGCCAGGCATTCAGCGTCGGCGGCGAGCCTCGCCGGATCGGATTCAGCCAGCGGGGCGCGATCGGCGCGATCACGAACACGTTCGGGTTCATCACGTTCGTGCGATAACCCCGGGCGGCCGTGTCGGAGACGCCGCGGGCCCGGTACACACCGGGCCCGCGCCGTATCAGCTGGTCAGTGGCTCCGTACCGGCCACAGGTCCGACCACTCCGCGGGCAGCTCGTTCCGCACGTCCGAGATCTCCCCGCCCGACACGTGGTCGTCCAGCAGCCGGAACACCGCGCGGGTGACCTCCTCCGGATCGGCCTCCGGAATCCCCCGGATCAGCGGCCCCCGCACCATGTCCAGGAACTCCTGTCTGGTGCGCGTCCGCTGCGGCGTCGCACTGGGACGCCAGCCGTCGAAGTAGACCCCCTTGATGAGCAGCGGCAGCTGTGCCGCCAGCTGGACCGCCTCGTTGGGGGTCAACCGGTCCCGCAGCGCGTGCAACACCGCCCGCAGCGCGAGCAGCGTCGCGTCCAGGTCACCCCACCCCAGATCGCCGTCGAGCTCCTGCAGCCACGCATTCGATTTGTGGAGCGCCCGCTCCCACACATGCGACCCGCCTGCCATGGCCGGCTCCTTTCGAATCGGTTACGCCACGACCCGGGGACTCTGCTTCTCGAGCAGCCGGGCGATCGGCCCCGCTTCTTCGATCAGCAATCCCAGAATGTCGTCGATACTGAGAATTCCGACCAGCCGCTTCCCTTCACCCATCACGACCAGCCGCCGCGTGCCCTTCTCGGCCATGCGGGCGATCGCCTCCTCGATGGGGGTGTGCTCGTCGATCGCCTTCACCGGTTTGGTCATGATCTGCGCGACCGTCGCGCGGTCGGGATCCAGACCCCCGGCCACGCAGCGGAGCGCGATGTCCCGGTCCGTCACCATCCCGACCGCTTCACCCGCCCCGTCTCCCTCCACGACCACCAGCGTCCCCACTTCTTGCTCCGCCATCCGACGCGCGGCCACCCGCACCAGCTCGTTGGGCCATGCCGTCGCAACCATCCGGCTGCAAATCCTCCCCGCGGACATAGAACCTCCTCATGGAACCGTACGATATTTCCTCACCTGCAGACTATGTCGAGGGGGACATGGCGGGCGTGAAACCGGCCTGAGATACCCTTCCGGCAGGTGGAGACGGACTGAACAATCCTTCCGATTGTCCTCATGACCTCCTTGTCGGGCGACGCGTACTGTCCGGCAGGAGAAGCACCATGAGCACTCTACCGACACGGCCCCTGGGCGAGACCGGGCTGCAGATCACACCCATTGGCCTGGGCACCTGGGCGCTTGGCGGCCCGGGCTGGGCGTTCAGTTGGGGCCCGCAGA
This sequence comes from Gemmatimonadales bacterium, assembly GCA_035456525.1. Taxonomy (GTDB): domain Bacteria; phylum Gemmatimonadota; class Gemmatimonadetes; order Gemmatimonadales; family GWC2-71-9; genus DASTHG01. The sequence goes on along the minus strand of DATICZ010000203.1, from coordinate 2,607 downwards.
CGGATGCGGCCTCGCTCGGTGCGATGCACCACGCCCTGCGGCTGGGGATCAACTGGATCGACACCGCGCCGGTATACGGCCTGGGGCACGCCGAGGAGCTGGTGGGACGCCTCCTCAAGGGCCTGCCCGCGGTCGAGCGGCCGCTGGTGTTCACCAAGTGCGGGATGCAGTGCGACCCACGAGACCCGAGGCGCGAGCCGCGGCGCGATTTGCGGCCCGCGACAATCCGCCGTGAGTGCGAGGCGTCGCTCCGCCGGCTGGGGGTCGACCAGATCGACCTCTACCAGATCCACTGGCCCGATGAGTTCGGGCTCCCCGTCGAGTACTCGTGGGCGGAGATGGTCCGGCTGCGGGACGAGGGGAAGATCCGCGCGTTAGGGGTGTGCAATTTCGACGCCGGACTGCTGACGATCTGCGCCGAACGCAGCCCGGTGGGCTCGCTGCAGACGCCATTCTCGCTGATCCGGCGCGCGGCCGCGCTGACCGACATTCCCTGGTGCGTCGACCACGGCACCGGCGTCCTGGCCTACAGCCCGCTCGCGTCCGGTCTTCTGAGCGGGGCCTTCTCTGAGGCCCGGCTGCGGCGCCTGGCCGCGGACGACTGGCGCCGGGCCGCCCTGGAGTTCCGCCAGCCGCGTCTGGGCCGCAATCTGGAGCTCGCGCAAGCGCTGCGACCGATCGCGCGCCGCCTGGGCTCGAGCGTAGCTGCGGTCGCGGTGGCCTGGGCCACCCGCTGGCCCGGCGTCAGCGGCGCGATCGTCGGGGCCCGCGCGCCGCACCAGGTGGACGGCTGGATCGCCGGGGCGACCCTGGAGCTCTCCCCCGACGACCTGGCCGGGATCTCCGCGGCGATCAAACACAGCGGCGCCGGCGATGGTCCGGCCTCGCCCCAGGACGTTGAAGCGTGGCAGTGGGAGGTGGGCGTTCAGTAGTGACCGCCGGCCGCGCCTGCTCCTGCCGCCGCGGCCCGTGATCCGCGTCACACCCAGCTCCCGGCTTGCGGCGTGGTATTCCGGGGCGCCCCTGCACTACCTTGTTGCGGCTTCGAAGCCCTTCTCGCGCCCCAGTCGGAGGAAGGAATGAGAGCGACCGCAGCACTCCTCGCCGCGCTGGCCGGTGCCGGCTGCGCTTCACACCGCGTACTCCTTCCGCCGCGGCTCGATCTGGCTCCGTACTCGAGCATCGGTCTCGTCACATTCACGGCCGAGAACGCCAGGGGCGCCATGGGCGACGTCGCCACGCGGCGCTTCGAGGAGTACCTGCTGGCCGCGCAGAACGGGTTCGAGGTGCAGGATTTCGTCGCCGCGGACTCGGCCGCCGCGCTCTCCGGTGCGCGGGGCGTACCGGTCGTTTTCCTGGGCCATCTCAAGGTGTCGGACGTCGAGCCCAGGGGCGGCCTCGGATTGGTGTCGGCGCACCTGGAAGCGAACGTCTCCGCGGAGCTTTTTGTGGAGCTCCGCTCCACCAGGACCGGCGGCATCCTCTGGCGCGCCAGCTCCGCGGCCACGGAGAAGGTCGGCCAGGTCGCGGTGCAAGGGGGGATCCCCGAGATCTCCGCCCGTGATCCCAACGACGCCTACGGCCGTCTCGTCGACCGGCTGGTGCACGCGGTGACCTGGGACCTGCGCTCGACGTGGGTGAAACAGTAGGGGTCGTCGGTCTAAAGCCCGTTTCATCTGCAGTTTAGGCCCCGTTCCCAACAGGAGCGGTACCCTCCGTTCGGTACGTTCTCGGCGGAGGCCGCCATGCTGATCGATCGGTTTCTCCCGCGGTGCGATGTCAGTCTTGAATTCGAAACCACCGTGGACGCACCCGCGGCCGAGGTGTACCGCGCCATCCGCGAGGCGGACTTGCGCGACCCCATCCTCAGCGCCCTGTTCGCGCTGCGCGAGCTGCCGCAGCGCCTGGCCCGCCGACTGCATGGCCAGCCGCCACCAGCCCCACCCAGGCTCACGTTCGGGACGATGATTCAGGATGGATCTGGTTGGACGCTGCTCGCCGAGCAGCCAGACCAGGAGCTCGTCGTGGGCTCGGTCGGCCGCTTCTGGGAGCGCGATTACGGTGGCCGGGCAGTGACCGCGGAACAGTTCCTCGCCTTCAACGAGCCGGGGTACGCCAAGCTGACGATCGGGTTTTCGGTGCGGCCCGGTCCGACCGGAGAAACCATCCTGCGCTACGAGGCGCGGACGCTCACCACCGACGAGACGGCACGGCGCAAGTTCCGGCGTTACTGGAGGCTGATCCGTCCCGGCGTGTCGCTGGTGATGCGGGCCGCGCTGCGTCGCATCAAGCTCGCGGCCGAGCGTCAGGGAGTGGCAGCATGAATCGCCGCGAGCTCGACCGGTTCATGCCCCAGCCCGACGTGCAGGAGCGGCACGAGGGGCTGATCAAGGCGCCGGCGGACCTCGTGTTCGACGTCGCGCTGCATTTCGATCTGCAGTCCATCCCCCTGGTCCGCGCCATCTTCTGGATGCGCGGCAAGCTCATGGGTGCCGCGCCGGAGCGCACGCCGCGCACGCCGCGCACGTCGCAGGGATTCATCGCGGAGACGATGAGTAGTCTGGGTTGGGGCGTCCTGGCGCAGCGGCAGGGCCGCGAGATCGTGAT
>DATICZ010000202.1:0-2352 GCA_035456525.1 Gemmatimonadales bacterium | reverse complement strand
TGTCAGGCGCGGTCGAATAGTCCGCATGGATCCGGAGAATCGGACTGCGCCTGCCTGGATGTTCGCCTCCGACGCGGCACCGCTCGCGGGAGTCGGGGACCAGGCGCCACGCCTCGAGGCGGAGGTGCGGCGCGCGGCGGTCACGCAGCTTCTCGCCGGTGGCCCGTTCGTCGAGTGGCTGCACCTTCCGCTCGTCCTGCTCGTCGCCGCACTCGTGTGGAATTCGTTGCCGATCGAGCGCACGATCGGCTGGGTGACGGCCGTCACAGCCGCCGCGGCGTTGCGGGCGTGGTGGCGTGTGCGGGTGCGCCAGCGCGCGCCCTCCCCCGAAGAAGCCGTGCGCGGGGTGCGGCTCACCGTCTCCGGCGTCGGACTCGCCTGGGGCTTCGGGGCTGCAGTAGCGACCCCGGCGCTCGAGCTCCACGAGGTGGTGCTCGCCCTAGTGGTCATCGCGGGACTGGTGGCCGGGGCGACGAGCACGCTGGTGGGCGACCGCCGCAGCTTCCGCTACCTGTTGATTACGATGCTGGCCCCGCTGCCGGTGGGGATCCTCGTCAAGGGACACGCGCGCCCCGAGCTCATCGCGATCGCCTTGATTGCGATGTTCGCCTGGGGGATGGACCGGGTCCATGCGAGCGCCCATCGCACCTTCACGGAGCGGATTCGCGCGACCGCGCTGCTGGAGCTGTCCGGCGAACAACTGGCCCGCCAGCACGGGTATCTCACTACGCTGCTGGCGAGCGCCCCCGTGGCGATCGCGATCGTGGATGTGGGAGGACGCATTCGCGGCGTGAATCCGCAGTGCAAGGCGCTGTTCGGGTACTCGACGGAGGAGATGATCGACCGTGAGCTGGACGAGCTCCTCGTCCCGCCGGCCGAGCGAGTGGGCGCCGCCCAGCTGACGGCGCGGGTGCGCCAGGGCGAGCGGGTGGCGACGGAGGTCGAGCGGCGCCGCAAGGACGGCCGGCTGGTCCCGGTCCGCATCACAGCTGCCCGGCTCACCGGCTCGACGAGCGGCGACATCGTCGTGTTGTACGAGGACATCACCGAGCGGCGCCGGGCGGAGGCGGCCGTCCGGGAGGCGCGTGACGCGGCGGAGCACGCGGCACGGGCGCGGAGCGCCTTCCTCGCCAACATGAGTCACGAGATTCGCACCCCGATGAATGCCGTCCTGGGATTCGTCGAGCTCGTGCTGGACACGGAGCTCACCGAGGAGCAGCGGGGCGGGTTGGAGCTCGTGCGCTCCTCGTCCGAGGCGCTCCTGGCCATCCTGAACGACATCCTCGACTACTCCAAGATCGAGGGAGAACACCTCGAGCTCGAGTCGATCCCGTTCGATCTGCCGAAGGTCGTCCACGCCACCGCCGCCCTGCTCGCGGTCCGCGCCCGCGAGAAGCATCTCGACCTCGTCGTCGACGTCTCCCCGGAGGTGCCGCGCCTCGTCACGGGAGATCCCACCCGCCTGCGACAGGTGCTCACCAATCTGATCGGCAATGCGATCAAGTTCACCGACGACGGCCGGATCGACGTGGACGCCGCCCTCGTCGCGGGGAGGAACGGGGCCGGTGCGGCGGGGGTGCAGTTCCGCGTGCGCGATACGGGCCTCGGCATCGCGCCGGCGCAACAGGCGACCATCTTCCAGGAATTCACCCAGGCCGACGTCTCCACCTCGCGCCGGTATGGTGGCACCGGTCTCGGGCTCGCGATCTCGCGACGGCTGGTCGCGCTCATGGGCGGACAACTCGCGCTCACGAGCGAGCTCGGCCGCGGCAGCGAGTTTCGTTTCACGCTGCCCTTTCCGGTCCTTGCTGTGCCGGCCGTGACGGCGCCGGGTTCCGCCACCTCCATCGGTGGACGGCGAGTGCTGGTCGTAGACGACAACGAGACCAATCGCCGCGTCCTCCGGGATATTTTGGCTGCGGAAGGCGTCGTGGTCCACGAGGCACCGCGGGCCGCCGCGGCACTCGAGGCGCTGCGCCGTGCGGCACGAGCCCGGAGGGCGTACGACCTCGTCATGCTGGACGTCCAGCTGTCCGACGCCGGCCGGTTCGAGCTGGCGGCCGCCATTCGCGCCGATGCCGACCTGTCGGATGCGCGAGTCGTGGTGTTGACCTCGGCGGGCCAGCGCGGGGACGGTGAGCGGTGCCGGCAGCTGGGAATCCAGGCCTATCTCACCCGACCCCTCACCCGTGCCGATCTGATCGAGGCCGTGCGGGCCGTCCTCTCCGGCGTGCCGGCGGCAGGGCTGCCCGATGTCATCACGCGCCACTCGATTGCCGAATCCCGCCACGCCCTCCGGATCCTGCTTGCAGAGGACAATCCGGTGAACCAGCAGGTGGCGACGGCGATGCT
>DATICZ010000201.1:0-2339 GCA_035456525.1 Gemmatimonadales bacterium | reverse complement strand
CGGATGTCGGTCGCCACGGGCACCGCGCCGCACGCCATCGCCTCGTACAGCACGCGCGACATCCCCTCGGTGTCCTGGTGCGAGCCGCTCACCAGCAGGTCGGCCGCCTGCATCCAGCGCTCGATGTCGGCCTGCTGGGGGAGCACCCGCACGTCCGGCGCGACGCCCAGGGTCCGGGCCCGGCGATCGATCTCCTCCAGGATTGCCGGCGGGTCGGGCGTTCCGATGACGAGCAGCCGCGGAACGGGACCCTCCGGCCGGTCCGCACGGAACTTCCCCAGCGCGTCCACGATGTCGAGCACGCCCTTCGCGGCTTTCACCTGTCCCACGAAGAGCAGGACGGGACGGTCGAGGGGCAGGTCGAGCGCGCGGCGCAGCGCGGCGCGGTCGTCCGCGGGCCGGAAGCGGCGCAGGTCGGAGCCGCCCACGATGGTGCGATGGCGGGCCGCCGCACGCTGCGAGCCACCGAAGCGCCGCCGCGTGTCGTCGGAATCCCCGATCATGGCATCGGCCAGGCGGATCAGGATCGGATCGAGGGGGTCGCGCGAGGTGAGCCGGACGAACCACACCATCTTCGTGCCGGTGCCGAGCTTGGCCAGGCCGCAGGTGAGGGCGTCGCGCGCGGCGTCGGGGGCGATGATGTCGATGCTCCGCTCGCGCAGCAGCGCCCGGATCGCCCGGCTCGAGCGCCACACCGCCGCCAGGGTGCGCGGCTTGATGCGGTGCAGCGGGATGTGTACCACCGGGCAGCCGAGGCGCGTGAGATGGTCGGTGAGCGGCCCCGGACCGGGACAGATGACGAGGGGCTCGACCGCTCGGGCGTCGAGGTGCTCGATCAGCAGGGCCATGCTGCGCTGCCCGCCCATCTGGAGGTGCGGGTGGTGGCTCACGAACGCCACCCGCAGCGGCCGGTCCATGTCAGGCCGCCCGGGCGAGCGCCGCGATCGCCTCGCGCAGCTCGGGCATCCCGTGCCCGGTCCGCGCGCTCGTCACCACGATCTGCTCCTCGTCCAGAGCGAGCGCTTGGCGCAGCGCGCTCTCCCGCTGCCGTTGTTGGGCGCGCGAGAGCTTGTCGCCCTTCGTGGCCGCCACGAGCACCCGCGTCTCCGCGCCGGCCAGGAGATCCTGCATGGCGCGGTCTCCTTCGGATGGCTCGTGGCGGATGTCGAGCAGCCACACGACCCCGGACAGCCGGGGGCGGTGCAGCACGTGACGAACAATCCTGGAGAACGCGGCGAGGTCGGACTTGGAGGCGCGGGCGTAGCCGTAGCCGGGCAAGTCGAGAAAATACAGGGAGCGGGGAGCGGGGAGCGGTACCAGACGGTCCGGCGAGGCGCTCCGGTCCGCACCGTCGGCGACTGCTCCCCGCTCCCCGCTCCCCAGTTGCACCTCGTACACGTTGAGGGCACGCGTCTTTCCCGGCGTGGCCGAGACGCGCGCGATCCGCTGCCCCACCAGGGCGTTCAGCAGACTGGATTTCCCGACGTTGGAGCGGCCGGCGAGGGCGATTTCAGGAAGCGGTGGATCGAGCGGCGCGTCGGCGCGGGGGAAGGAGCCGACGAAGCGGGGCAGGGAGGCGGTCAGGCTTCTTTCTTGTGGCGCGCCCGCTCGGTGACGAGCAGCGGCGGGCGGCCCTCGGTGACGGTCTCGGCCGTGACCGCGACCTCGCGCACGTCGTCCCGGCTCGGCAGGTCGAACATGATGTCGGTCATCATCTCCTCGAGAATGGCGCGCAGGCCGCGGGCGCCGGTGCCGCGCTTCAGGGCCTTCTTGGCGATGGCGCGGAGCGCTTCCTTCTCGATGGTCAGCCGGACCGTCTCCAGCTCGAACAGCTTCTGGTACTGCTTGGTCAGCGCGTTCTTGGGCTCGACCAGGATGCGCACCAACGCGTCCTCGTCGAGGGCGTCGAGCGGCACCGCGACGGGCAGGCGGCCCACCAGCTCGGGGATCATGCCGTAGCGCAGCAGGTCGTCCGGCTCGACCTCGGAGAACGGGTTCTTCTTGGCTTTCTCCGCCGCGCCGGACTCGATGTCTTCCTTGGTGAAACCGATGCGCCGCCGGCCGGTGCGGGCTTCGATGATCTTCTCGAGCCCGTCGAAGGCGCCGCCGCAGATGAACAGGATGTCCTTCGTGTTGACCTGGATGTATTCCTGTTGCGGGTGCTTGCGGCCGCCCTGGGGCGGTACGCTCGCGATGGGGCCCTCGAGGATCTTGAGCAGCGCCTGCTGCACGCCCTCACCCGAGACGTCGCGGGTGATGCTCGGGTTCTCCGACTTGCGCGCGATCTTGTCGATCTCGTCGATGTAGACGATGCCGCGCTCGCAGTCGGCGACGTTGAA
>DATICZ010000200.1:0-2832 GCA_035456525.1 Gemmatimonadales bacterium | reverse complement strand
GGCGACCCGCACTACACCGCCGTCTACGACCGGCACGGGCTGCTGGGGCCGCGCACGCTCCTGGCCCATTGCCTGCACATGGACGACGCGCAGTGGGCGGTCCTGGCCGAGCGCCGCGCGGTCGCGGTCCACTGCCCCGCGGCCAACACCTTCCTGCGCGCGGGGCTCTTCGATCTCGATGCCGCGCGGCGCCACGGCGTCCGCGTCGCCCTGGGGTCCGACGTCGCCGCCGGCCCCGACCTGGCCATGCCGCGCGTGGCCCGCGCGATGATCGAGGTGGCCAAGGTGCGGGCGATGGCGGCCGCGGCGTCCGGGGGCGGGGGCGGGGGCGGCCCCCTCCGCGTCCCGACGCCCACCGAGGCCTGGACCATGATCACCGCCGGCAACGCCGAGGCACTGGGATTCGATGGGATGGGGCGCCTCGAGCCCGGCGCCGGCGCCGACCTTCTGGTGCTGCAGGCCCCGATCCCGGTCGACGAGCACCTGGCTGGTCGCCTCATCTATACCTGGCGCGACGAGTACGTCACGCACGCGGTGCTGAACGGGCACCTGATCGAGACCGCGACGCTCCGCTGAAGAAGAAGATTCACCGCAGTCTGGCATGTCGCGGCGCGCGACACCCTGAGAGGATGAAAATGGGCTCGTGGCGGTACGCTGTCGGCGGACGCGCCGCCGTGGGCGAAGGCCGTGTCTCTGTGGGCCGTTGAGCCCGCACTGCAGTCTGGCCTGGACGCCGCCACGAACCCGAGACTGTCGCGCCGGACGGACCGGCGACGACGCAGAACAGATTGTACAGCCCGCGGTGTCCCCCCGGCGGCGAGAGCCCAGAAGGAGGGCCGTTGGATGGACGTGGTTCACGGTTGCTGCGCCGGGCTGGATGTGCATTTGAAGACCGTGGTGGCCTGCGTGCGAGAAGTCGCCGCGGATGGGAGCGTCTCCAGCGAGCATCGCTCGTTCCCGTCGCACACCGCCGGGATCCTGGAGCTGGGCGATTGGCTGCTGCAGCGTGGGGTGACTCGCGTGGCCATGGAGTCGACGGGCGTGTACTGGAAGCCGGTGTGGAACCTCTTGGACGGCCGGGGGCCGGAGCTGATGCTGGTCAACGCTCGTGAATTCCGCAACGTGCCGGGACGCAAGACGGACGTCAACGACGCGCAGTGGCTGGCGCAGTTGCTCCAGCACGGGCTGCTGCGTCCCAGCTTCGTGCCACCGAGGCCGATGCGGGAGTTGCGGGACCTGACGCGCCAGCGCAGACTGCCTGGTGCAGGACAAGGCCCGAGTGGCCAACCGCATCCAGAAGATCCTGGAGGACGCCAACATCAAGCTCAGCAGCGTCGCCAGCGACGTGCTGGGAGCCTCGGGGCGAGACATGATCCAGGCCATCATCCGAGGCGAGGCCAACCCGGGGGCATTGGCCAACCTCGCCCGGCGCCGGCTGAGGGCCAAGATCCCGGCGTTGCGCGAGGCGCTCCGCGGCGGGGCGCGGGACCACCACCGGTTCATGCTGCGCCTGCTGATGGACCAGTTGGATGCGATCGAGACGCTGGTTGCGCGCGTGCAGGACAGGATCGACGAGCTGACCGCCAAGGACACGCCCGTGCTCTCGCTGCTCGACCAGATCCCCGGGATCAACCGAATGACGGCCCAGGTCATCCTGGCGGAGATCGGCACCGACATGAACCACTTCCCAAGCGCGGGGCACCTGGCTTCCTGGGCGAAGCTGCGCCCCGGCGACGACGAGAGCGCCGGCAAGCGCCGGAGCAGCCGGACCGGGCGTGGCAACCGATGGCTCAGGGGTGCGATGACACAGGCGGCGTGTGCCGCCGGGAGGAAGAAGAACAGCTACTTCAGCGCTCAGCTGCGCCGGCTCGCCAGTCGGCGGGGCAGGAAGCGAGCTCTCGTCGCCGTGGCCCATTCGCTCATCGTGGTGGTCTACCACATGCTCAAGACCGGAACGCCGTACCGCGACCTGGGTCCCGAGTACCTCGACCGTCTCGAACCCCATCGGATGATCAAGATCCTCGTCCGTCGCTTGGAAAGCCTCGGCCAGGACGTCACCCTCCACCCTCGCGCCGTAGCCTAGATCTTCTTTTTTCAGAACAGAGACGCAGAGATTGCAGAGGTCGCCTCCTGGTCCGGCTACCCATTGCGCCATCCGGGGCGAGGGGAAAGGCCGGCAGCAGCAAAGCCGCGCTCCGCGGCCTCTGCGCCTCTGCGGTGAACCATCTTCGCGGAACGGGACAGTTCATTCGATCGCCTCGTCCGCGACGGAGCGGGTCAGGCGGACCGAGTCGCCCTCGCGCACGAGACCCGCGGGCCGATCGATCTCGTGCAGGAACCGCACCAATTCGTCGTCGCCGACGGGGCGGACTCGCCCGCTGCGGTGCGTGCCGGAGACCACGATGATCCGCGGGCGGTCCGCCGCCGACCGCCCGCCGGCCAGTTCGCTTCCGGTCGGGGGAGGGGCCGGCCCGGGACGCCATGGGCGCACCGCGCGATCGGCGACGGCGGCCGCCAGGCAGCAGACGGCCGCGACGGCGAACAGTCGCCGGGCGGAGCGGCGCCGGAGCCGGCGCTGCTGAGCGGCCGTCGCGGCGGCGAGGATCATCTCGCGCCGCGCGGCGCCGGCGCGCGAAAGGGGCTCTCTCCTTCTCCGCTCAGCCATGGTCGCGCCCTCCCGCTCCCAGCCTTGCCGCGATGCGGCGCAGCCGGCCGTCGACCGCGCCCGGCTCCAGGCCCACGCTGCGCGCGATGCGCTGGAGCGTCCAGCCGAAGCGGTAGCGCATGACCAGGAGCTGCGCGTGGCGGTCGTCGAGTCGCTCCAGGCGCAGG
>DATICZ010000199.1:0-9114 GCA_035456525.1 Gemmatimonadales bacterium | reverse complement strand
CACCGCCGAATCGGCGAGCAGGTTCGTGGCCACGACCTCGAGGAAGCGCGGCGTGCCGTTGCCCAGCTGCAGCTCCTGCACGCGCGGGCGTCCCGGCTCGCGCTGGCTCGCCTCCAGCAGGACCAGCATGGCGGGACGGAGGTCCGGCGGCAGCGCGGACAACACCGAGTCGCCCAATCCTCCGCTGGGCAGGCCGAGGACGCGGTCTGCGTTGGGCGACGCGTAGCCGATCGCGCCGGTCGGATCGACGACCAGGACGGCGTCCTCGCCGTTCAGGATCAGGGCGCGCCAGCGCGCTTCGCTCGCCGCCAGGGTCCGCCGCTCCGTGTCGAGCGCCTGGGTCTCGGCGCGCTGACGGGCGCCGCGCCCCAGGAGGACCCAGATCAAGCTCATGGCGATCAGCACGCCCACCAGGGAGGCGATGTTCGCCAGCCGGATGGCCCGCTCGCCGGCCGTCGCGTAGTAGGCGCGCGCCGTCTGCAGCGACAGCCGCAGATTCTCGAAGGCGGGGTCCACGGTCTGCTCCGCCAGGCTCTGCGCCTCGGCCCGCCTGTCGCGGGCCAGCAGGTTGAACATCGAATCGACGGCGACCAGATACCGGTTCACATCCGACTCGACCTGCTGGAGGTTCGTCACCTGCGGGCTGGCGCCCGTGGACGGCGCGTTCCTCGGCCGGCTCCCGGTGCGCTCTCGGAGCTCGGCGATGATCGAGCGCATGTGCGCCTGGCTCTCCCCGACATCGTTGCGGTGATCCAGGCTGATCACGCCGGTGCGGGCTTCCCACTCCCGCGCGTTGAGCAGGTTGATCGCGCCCTCCATTTCGGCCAGACGCACCTGGACACGCTGGTTCCGGGCGATCACTCCCTGCAGCGAGTAGATGAGACCGGCCGCGGTGATGCCGATCAGGACGACGTAGATGGCGCCGCGCAATGGTGCCCGCAGCGCCATGGCGGAGCCGGCGGTGAGCGTCGGGGGCGTCCAGCGCCGCTGGTGTCGCGGGACTTCAGGAACCGGGGTGAGTCGGCGGTCCATGCAGGTGTCTCAATGATCGCTCGGTCATCCGCGTTCGGCTACGGGCGTGTGGCGATCCCTGCCTGTGGCGGCGACGCCTCAATCCTCACTTGGCGCGCAGGACCCCCACGGCGCCCTTCGTGGCGTCGGCGAATGCATGGGAGACGAAGGGATAGTCGCCGGGCTCGGCGAGGCGGACCTCGAACACGGCGCCACCCCCCACCGGGACGCCGACCGTCTGTACGCCGTTGAGGGTCGGCACCGAGGAGGCGTCGAGGTACACATGGTCGAAGATCGCCCCGACCACGTGGAAAGCCGACTCGCGGTTCGGCCCGGCGTTCACCACGTACAGCCGGACCGGCTGCCGTGGCGGGACGAGAATCGGCGCGGTCGCATACTGCGCCGAGCGGCCGTTGAAGGTGACATGGTCGGGCGCCTGTCCGAGCAGCTTCTGCCAGTCGAGGGCGAGGACCGTGGAATCGGGACCGCCCGCCTTCTGCGTATAGAACTCGCTCTGCACGAGGACGAACTCGCTGGCCGGTGCGCGCGGCCGTATCGGGTCCACGATGATCGCGCCGTACATGCCGTTGGCGATGTGCATCGCGACGGGCGCGGTGCCGCAGTGATAAAGGAAAGCGCCGGGGACCCGGGCCACGAAGCGGTAGTGCAGGGAGTCGCCCGGCAGCACGTTGACGTACGCGCGGTTGGGCGCGATCTCGGCCGCATGGAAGTCCATGCTGTGCGGCATCGGGGCGCGGTTGACGAGCGTGAAGGCGATGGTGTCGCCCACCGTAGTCCGCAACACGGGGCCGGGCACCCGGCCGTCGAACGTCCACGCGTCGTAGGTAACGCCGGGCGCGATGGTCAACTTGGCGTGCCGGATCTCGATGCGGACACGGCGCAGGGTCGCCGTGGTCCGCGGCGGCGCGTGCGGGTCCACCGGCGCCGTGTCCGCCGTCCCGATGGCGGCTTCACCGTGTGACACGTCCGCCGCGGGAACCGTGGAGGGGGCCTGGGGAGCTGCGCTCGAAGTCGCAGGAGGAGTACGGCGCTCGCCGCTGCAGGCGACGAGTGCCACGAACACCGGGATCAGGGCCAGCCGAAGTCGTATCATAGTCCGCAAACTTAATGGAGAGGCTTCCGCGGGGCTGCCCCGGCGCCGACATTGCACGGATGTGCCATCCGCGCCACGGCGTCGGATTCCTCCTCGGCCTCACGGCCTGCGGTCCGGTGGGCCGTCACCCGGCGCCGGCACCGGCGGCGCTGTCCCGTGCCGAATCGGTGTACGCCGTGACGCTGACCCTCAAGGACCGGGTGGACATCCTCACCTGGCGTGAGCGACTCGATTCCATCCCGGTTCTCCGGGCCCGCTATCTGGCGGCGCGAAGCGAGCTGGGACGCGCACTGGCGATCGACTCCCTGGCGCTGGCGGACACCGTGGACCGACGCGCTCTGGCGGTCATGCGCCGGACGGTGAGGGAATCGCTGACCGACGAGCCTGAGCCGCCGGACGGCCCGGCGGCCGTGGATCGCGTTCGCTGCACCTACGACCCGCGCGCGTTGACGGATACCGATTCGCTGCAGTCGCGCCTGTACGACTGCTACGGTGCAGCGACGCGCGACGTGGTGGTGGACGGGGAGCGGCTCGACCGCCTCACGGTGTTCGCCCTGCTCGGCGTCACGGCCGACGCAGCCAGACGCCGGCGGCTGTTCCTCGGGCTCGACCGGGTGTGGCGCAGCGTGAACGGGGCGAACGAATCCGCGAGTCCGTGGCGCGAGCTGCTGCGGCGGCGGGCGCGCGAATGGGGGACCGGACCGACGCCGTTCGCGCGGCGCGTGAGCGAGCTGGGCTTCGTCCCCGATTCCGTGGAGCGCTGGCTGGTGCGCCTGCTCGAGGCGTGGCGGGCGACGCTCCCCGACTCGAGCCTGGAGCCCTGGGACCTCTACTACGCCATGGGCGCCGCCAGCCGGCGGCTCTCCCCCCGGATCCCGCGCGACTCGCTTCTGGCCCTGAACGGGCGCTTCTATCGGGACCTCGGTGCCGACCCGGCGGTGATCGGCGTGCACTACGACATCGAGCCGCGCGCCGGGAAGGATCCCGTGGCCTTCACCACGTTCGGCGCGCGCCCCGGCTTCACCAGGGGGGCGTGGCAGCCGGGCGAGCCGTGGGTCTTCGCCTCCTACGCGGTCGGCGGGCTCGACAACCTGGGGGAGCTGTTGCACGAGACGGGACACGCCATTCACATCGCCGGCATCCGGACCCGTCCCGCGTTCAGCGACTGGCCCGACGCCGACCTCTTCACCGAGGCGATCGCCGACCTGGCGGACGGCGAGGCGTACGACGGGCGCTGGCAAGTCAAGTATCTGGGCGATTCGGCGCCGCCCGCCGAGAACCGGCGCACCGCCTATTTCGGCGTGATGATGGACGCGTGCTGGTCGCTGTTCGAGGCCCGGATGCAGCGTGAGCCCGACCTCGATCCCAATGTCGTATGGACCGAGCTGACGAGCCGGTACCTCCGCGTCGTGCCGCACCCCGAGCTGTCGTGGTGGGCGATGCGAGGCCAGCTGATCGACGTCCCCGGGTACCTCGTCAACTACGCGCTTGGCGCGTTCATCGCCGCCGACCTGCGGGCCCGGATCCGCCAGGTGCACGGCGCGTTCACCCTGGGCGATTCCACCTGGTACGGCTTCGTTCGGGAACGGATCTACCGCTACGGGCTGGAGCGCTCGTCGCGGCGCGTGATGGAAGCGTTCCTGGGTCGGCCGGTGTCGGCCGAGGCGCTGCTCTCCAGCGTGCGGCGGGGCCTCAGCGCAGGAACTGGCGGTCCTGCGAATTGAGAAACCGTTTCACGTCGAAGACCGTGGCATTGGTCATGACGACCGTCGCGATCCGGTTGACGCGGTACACCCGCATCTCGCAGTGGAATCCGCCGCCGCCGCCCTCCTTGTAGAAAAACGGAATGCCGTCCAGGTCTGCCAGGTGCCACCCGAGCCCCATGGGGACGACGCGGCCGGTGCGGGTCCGCTGCGGTGTGTACAGCAGCTCACGGGCGGGATTGTCGAACAGCACGGAGCGTGGGCGGAGCTGATCCTGCAGAAAGGCGCCGAACCCCCGGGCGGTCCCCACCAGACCACCGAACGCCGGTCCGTTCAGGTAGTGCGGCTCGATCCGCAGCCACGGCCCTTCGTATTCCCCGATGAACTGCCGGTCGATGAGCAGGCGCTTCGCGAGATTCAAGAACGAGTACTTCTCGAGGTACCCATGGGCGTGGTGCCCCGATTCGGGGATCGCGTACCCCAGCGCCGCCGGCGCGATCTCGAGCGGTGCGAAGACCCGCTCGGCCACGTACGAGGCGAACGATTGGCCGCTCGCTCGCTCGACCACGCGGCCCAGCAACCAGTACCCGATGTTCGAGTAGCGGTACTTCGCTCCCGGGGCGGTCGCCGCCCGGGGATGGGCCCGCAGCTCGGCCTCGAGGGCCGCGTGCTCGTCGAAGCCGGCGTGCTGCGCGGCCGCATGCACCCACCGCAGGGGAATGGGATTGGGGATTCCGGACAGGTGGGCCAGGAGGTGCCGCACCGTGATGCCCGGTCCGTAGGGCGTGGAGTGGAAGCGCTCGATCGGATCATTCAGGGCGACTTTGCCGGCGGCGACGAGCTGCAGCACCGCCACCGCGGTGACCGTCTTGCTCATCGAATACGCCATCATGGTCGTGTCGCCGGTCATCGGCACGCGGTGCCGGATGTCGGCCCAGCCGCCCGTGTACTCGAGCAGTGTCCGGTCTCGATCCAGCGCCAGGTACTGGAGGCCGGGGACGCTCACCCGAGTGATCAGCCCGTCGGGATTCGTGCGCTCGCGATCCATGAGGCCGGAAATAGACCGGCTTCCCTGCCACCTCGCCAGCGGCGAACATTCACCCCGATGCCCTTCTCCGTTCCCCCGCTCATCGACCTCGGCGCCGTGCTGGTGGGCGGCCTCAGCGGCACCCTGCTCGCCGTACGCAAGCGGTTCGATCTGGTGGGGTGTGCCTCGCTTGCGATCGTGGCGGGCGTCGGGGGCGGCGTCATCCGCGACGTGCTGCTGCAGCAGGGACCGCCCGCGGCGTTGCAGGACTCCCGCTACCTGCTGACGGCCGTGGTCGCTGCGGCGGTGGGGTTCTACCGCAGCGGCTCCGTGGCTCGCGTCGGCCGCATCCTGATCGCCATCGATGCGCTGTACCTCGCCGTCTATACGGTGGTGGGCGCGCTCAAGGCGCTCGGCGCCGGCCTCGCGCCCGTGCCGGCGGTGTTCCTGGGCATCGTGACCGCCGTCGGGGGCGGCATCCTGCGCGACGTGCTGGCGGGGGAAGCCCCGCAGCTGTTCAAGACCGGGGAGCTCTACGCCACGGTGTCCGCCACGGGGAGCGTGCTGTTCGTCGCGCTGTGGGAGTCGTCCCTGGTGTCGCGCGCCGTCGCCGGCGTCGTCGCCATGATCGTCATGGTGGTGCTGCGACTGCTCGCCGTTCGCTACGGATGGCAGGCGCCGCGGCCTCCCGCCGACGCACCCGGCACGGGACTTGCTTGAGCCGCGGGGCCGATACAATCTTGCGGCGGCACGTGCCGTTCACCTCAGAGGGTTTATGATCGACGCGATCACGAAGACGCTCGCCGACAAGGCAGACTACTTCCTGAAATTCGACAAGCCGAAAATCGCCCGCGAGCGGCTGCACCTCCCCGGGCCGGATTGGGTGGACCGGATCTTCGCGCAGAGCGACCGGAGCCCGCGGGTGCTCGTGAACCTGCAGCGCATGTACGGCACCGGCCGGCTCGCGGGAACGGGCTATCTCTCGATTCTGCCGGTGGACCAGGGCATCGAACATTCGGCCGGCGCGAGCTTCGCCAAGAACCCCGACTATTTCGACCCCGAGAACATCGTGAAGCTCGCGATCGAGGGCGGGTGCAACGCGGTCGCCTCGACGTTCGGCGTGCTCGGCGCCGTGGCGCGCAAGTACGCGCACAAGATCCCGTTCATCGTGAAGATCAACCACAACGAGCTGCTGACGTTTCCCAACAAGTTCGACCAGATCCTCTTCGGGACGGTGCAGCAGGCGGTGGACATGGGGGCGGCGGCGGTGGGGGCCACGATCTACTTCGGCTCGGCCGAGAGCGGGCGGCAGATCGTGGAGATCAGCCACGCATTCGCGGAAGCGCACCGGCATGGCCTCGCGACCATTCTGTGGTGCTACATGCGCAACAGCGCCTTCAAGAAGGACAAGGACTACCACGTGGCGGCCGACCTGACCGGCCAGGCGGATCACCTGGGCGTCACGATCGAGGCCGACATCGTCAAGCAGAAACTTCCCGAGAACACTGGCGGCTTCAAGGCGCTCAACATGGGCGAGTCGAGCTACGGGAAGTTCGACGAGCGGATCTACACCGAGCTCTCGAGCGACCACCCGATCGACCTGTGCCGCTACCAGGTGGCGAACGGCTACATGGGGCGGGTAGGCCTGATCAACTCAGGCGGCGCGGCGGGGAAGAACGATCTCTACGATGCGGTGGTGACGGCCGTAATCAACAAGCGCGCCGGCGGCATGGGATTGATCTCCGGCCGGAAGACGTTCCAGAAGCCGCTGAAGGAGGGTGTGGCGCTGTTCCACGCGATTCAGGACGTGTACCTGTGCAACGAGGTGACAGTCGCATAGACTCACCCCTCACAACCACTCAGCGGCTGTGCGTCTCGGCGTCTCCCTCGACGTCTCGGCGGCTCGACGTCGGCCCAAACCGGTAGCACCACGCTTCGCCCTCCAGCACCGTCTCACCGTTCTGCCGGGTGATCCGCACCCGCAGCTGGTACACCGGCTTCGTGGCGTGCACGCTCAACACCTCCGCTTCCGCCGTGATCGTGTCGCCGATGTAGACCGGGGCCGTGAACTTCCAGTTCTGACTGAGAAAGACGGTGCCCGGCCCGGGAAGGTCCGTCGCGACGAGGGCGTGCAACAGCCCGGTCGTCAGGCCGCCCTGCACGATCAGGCCGGTGAGTTTGCCGGTGGCCCTGACGAAAGACTCGTCGAAGTGGAGCGGATTGCGGTCGCCCGACAGTTCGGCGTACTGCCGCACGTGGTCGGAGGTCAGCGTGAGGCTGCGGTGCGCTTTCTGGCCCACGGCAAGACGATTCGGCACTCGAACCCCCGGTTGGCAGATGGTCCGGCAGTCGCTCAGTTGCTCAGGCGCCTAGCGGTTGTCAGATCACAGTCACGCAGGCCTTTTCTGAGTGACTCCCTGCTGTGAACCGCTGAGCGCCTGAGCATCTGAGTCACTGTCTGTCCGTCTGTTCACTCAGGGGCCGTACCCAGATGTTTCTGTATCTCACCGGACTCCCGTGATTCTGCAGCAGCAACGGCAGTTCGTCCGCGTGCGCAGTGTAGGGCGGGCGCCGCTGATTCGCCGTCGGCCCCGACAGCTCCACGCCGTCCTGTACCAGGATGCCGTTGTGAAAAACCGTGAGCCGAGCCGGGCTGAGGACCTTGCCCTGCGCATCGAAGCGCGGACGGTGAAACACGATGTCGTAGGTCTGCCATTCGCCCGGCGCCCTGCTGGCGTTCACGAGCGGGGGATACTGACCGTACACGGACGCCGCCTGCCCGTCGGCGTAGGTACGGTTGTCGTAGGAATCGAGGACCTGCAGCTCGTACCGGCCCATCAGGTACACGCCGCTGTTGCCGCGCTCCTGGCCTTCTCCGTGCGGCGGCACGGGCGCCGACCATTCGACGTGCAGCTGGCAGTCGCCGAAGCCCCGCCGGGTGTGGATGTTGCCGCCGCCCGGGGCGATCTCGACGTACCCGTGCTCGACCTTCCAGGCGGCCGCCTGACCGGAATCGCCCGCCCAGTGCGAGAGGTCCCGGCCATCGAACAGGACCACGGCATCCGACGGTGGAGCGCCCGGCGCGGCGGGCGGCGCCGGGCTGACGACCGGCGGGGGCGGGCGATCCATGGAATGCTGCGGCCAGCGGGTGGACACCTGTGCTGCTACGGGGCTCACCCACAGGAGGACGAGCGGGACGGGCAGCCAGCCGGGGGGTCTCATCGGGCCTCCATCACGGTGCGGGAGTTCGCAAGAAACCTTACACGTTTTCCGGTGCATCGCTTCGGTCTAGGGTCGTAGCTATAGGGCCGGAACGCCGGACGACCGGGGAGACGATCATGACGATGCGACGGGCGCTGCAGACGATCCTGACGATAGCCGTCTTCGGGCTCTTATTCTCGGGGGTGTTGACGTATCGCGAGCTCTTCGCCGGCGTGGCGAAGTGCCCCAGCCCCGGGGCGCCGGGCACCGTGTTCGGTTACCCCGCCTGCGTGTACGGCTTTTTCATGTACCTCGTCATCACCGTCGTGGCGGTGCTGGGGCTGCGGCGAAGCGCGAGCGCCGGCTAGGTCTCGGGCGCCGCCTTCCGCGTGTTCTTGCGTTTCTTCTTCAGACGTGTCTTGCCATAGGTGCCGCGGTAGATCTTACCGCGGCGCGAGCGTCTGTCGCCTTTGCCCATGAGTACCCTCAGGTGGTGGGTCGGGGGAATCTAGCGTGGCTGCTTGCCGGCGTCCCGGGTGGCGGCGGGGGCTCCCCGGACGAGGGCGATGTAGTCCGTCGGCATCGGCACGCCGCCGCCTCGTCGCAGCGCCCACGCGATCTGCCCCCGGTGATACGTGCCGTGCAGGCACAGGTGCAGCAGGATGTCTTCGATACTCGACGTGAACGTCTGCCCGGCGCTGTTTGTGTAGGTGATCCCCCGCGGCAGATTGTCCGGCGTGAGCGCCGCCACGTAGGCGCCGAGGTCACGCTGGTTCGCCTGGACCAGCGCCGCGCACTGCTCGAGGGACAACGCCGGCCACACGGGATGGTGCGGCGCCGCCCCCTTCAGCCGGGCGAGCCACACATGCTCGCTGGCCAGCACGTGGGCGAAGAGCTCGACACAGGACGCATCCGGTGTGGTCGCGCTGCGCAGCGACGCGAGCACCCGGTCATCCGCCCAGGCGAGATGCGTGACGAGCTTGGAAAGATGTTGCACGGATTCACGTAAGCTCTCCCCGCTTCCGGCGGCGGGCAAGCGGGGGCTCGCGTCGCCCGCC
>DATICZ010000198.1:0-15841 GCA_035456525.1 Gemmatimonadales bacterium | reverse complement strand
ACCGAGCCGTACGTCATGGCCGGAGACGTCTACGCCCACCCGGCCCACGCCGGGCGCGGGGGATGGACGTGGTACACCGGCTCGGCAGGCTGGATGTACCGCGCGGGGCTGGAGAGCATTCTCGGCCTCAAGCGCCACGGGTTGACCTTCGAGCTGGATCCCTGCATCCCCGCGGCATGGCCCGAGTACTCCATCACGTGGCGCTACGGCAACACCGGCTACGAGATCCTCGTCGCCAACCCGGATCACCGCTGCCGGGGAATCGCGCAGGCGGAGTTGGACGGGGAGGCGGTGGATCCGGCCGTCATTCCCCTGGTGGACGATGGAGCGACGCACCGGGTGCGCGTGGTGTTGGGGGAGCAGGTGCGCAGTACCTCGCACGCGGGCGCGGCGGCGCGGATATAGAAGGATGCAAGCTTGCCGACTACGGTTTCTTCTGGGGCGCTGTGCCAGCGATTGTGTCAGTCTCTGCCGCCGTTTCGGCTGCTCGACGAGCCCAATGCGGCTCGAGGGCCAGCACGTTCTCGTACGCCTGGCGCGCCGCGGATGGGAGCCGGCTTATTGCCGACTCCCACTTGCTGATACCGCCTCATGTGGCGAGGGACCCGCTCGGGGGCTCTCGAATCACATGTCCTGAGCGTCTGCCAGTTCGGCCACGCTCCGCCCGTTTAGAACGCGGCGGCGAGCATCAGCGTGAGCAGACTGTTGCCCGAGGGGGCGGAGCTGCTGTTCGCGGAACCGCTGTACGTCGAGAAGTTCCCCTGGAACTGCACATTCTGATACAGGTGGTAGATCGCTCCAACGGTCACCGCGTTGTCGTCAGATAGCGTAGCGGCGCCGTTGTTCCCGTTGCGATACGCGAGGAGCAGGAACAGGCGATCGGGGACGACACCGAGCTCTCCCGCCACCGTCCAGGCCTTCCGGTCGTTCGGAGCGCCGTTCAAAGTGTTGTTGATCGACCCCGCCGAGCCGTCGGCATTGGCGTAGCTCGCCGTCAGCAAGGCGGTCATCCGCCCCACGCTTCCCTGCACCTGCCCGTCAATGGCCCACCCGCGAGGGGTTTCCTTGACGACGGCGCCGGTCCCCGACCCGTCATCCACGTTGGCCGAGCCGAACCATGCCTGGAATCCGACACCCACGTCGTACTCGCCCACCGTCGGCGTGACCGCGACCCGGAGGTAATCGGCGGTGGGGAATCCCCCGGCGAGCCCTTCCGCGGCGAACGCATGCGCGGGCGCCCAGCGGGTGAAGTTCGCGTAGGCGTTCTTGTTGCCCACGACGAAGGCCGCGCCGGTGGCCGGCGTGGAGCTCCCCACGTACTGCTGAGCGGAGTAATCCCTGCGGTGCTCCATGGGCCTGAGGTTCCTGACCGCTCCGGTGCTGAGCTGCTCAAAGCCGTACGCCACGCCCAGAGCATCGGTGCTGAAGGGAATGACGGACAGGGTCAGGTTCCCAGCCTTGTACGCGAATGGGATCTTGAAGCTGGCGAAGACCGGTGCCCCGCCCTCGGCGAATTGCCCTTCGAGTATGAACCCGATGTACTCGCTTACCCGGCCGGCCACGAGGAGCGCGAATTCATCCGGGAACTGCCACTCGCCGCTGTTGGTAGTGCGGACGCCGGGGGCGTCGTCGCCATTGGTCTTCTGGTAGCGAAGTTTGGTGTATATGCTGGCGTTCAGGCCCGCCGGAATCGAGAGCCGGGTCCCCTCTATCTTGAGCACGGAGGCCAGTGTGAAGCCGTTCATCTTGAAGTCGCGGCCAAACGCGTTGAGGGATGGGAAGTGCTGCGTATGGCACTTCGTGCAGGCCAATCCGGTCTGGCGCGCAAAAGCGGGCACCAGCGCATGCAGCGGTAGCGGGAGAGACAATCCCGCGGCCAATCCTGCCGCAACAACCAGTCTATTTCGGGACATGGCTGAGACCTCCAAAGAGCATGTGGATCAGCGGCTGGGCTGCCGCACTCCAGGGTCGCGTGCGGTGTCTCCCGTGAAGAATCCTTGGCCTGCGTAGCGCTCCCGGATTATGATGGAAGTATCATTCGCGTTGTCTTGGTGAAAGCAACGTGAAGGGGACATGAAACTCGGCATAGTGGCCGCGCAGCATTTCCCGCGTAGTGTACTATTGATGCATGCGCACAAGACAATTCGGAAGGATGAAGGGTCGCTTGGGACTGGCTATTGCCGTCGCCGGCGTATCGCCTGCTCTGTGGGCCGGCCGGGCCGAAGCCCAAGTCGTGGACACTACGAAACGGGGATCGGTCCCTGATTCGGCGTTGCTGACGCCCGCCATCATCGATGCGGGCCGGAAGATTTTTCGCGGCCGGGGATCCTGTTCGGGCTGTCACGGCGACAAGCTGCAGGGAGGTCCGATCGCGCCGGCCTTGACGGGCCCGAACTGGCTCCACATCGATGGGACCTTCGAAGCCATCGTCGATCGAATCGATAACGGGCTCGCGGGTACCCTCATGTTGCCGCATCCCGGCGGCATAACCGAGTCACAGGTCTTCATGGTAGCGGTGTACGTCTACGAGGTCAGTCACGGGCGCGCGAAGCCGTAGGATTCGTTCCAAGGGGGCGACCTGAACGCCGCTCGTGCCATCCCTGGCCCGCCTTTGACACCCTCCTTATCACGTATTCACTTGCTTCTTCTGCGCCATCGCTGAAGCTGCGGCCACTAGGATTCCGCACGCGTAAACGCCGGTTCTGCGCCATGGCACCTTCCTAGCTCTCCCCTCACGGCGCTTCATAAGGCCTTCATGGTTTCTTCCGGTAAAACAGCGTAGCAGTATCTGAAGTCCTCATCACGCGCAGCTCCGGTCGGAAACTTGGAGGATTCAGTCAACAGCCTGAGGCAGGTCGTGGCGGGCGTGTCTGCACGGCTTGGGTCGGCGCCCCGGCTCAGGACCGGTGTGGCCGTCGCCCTCCCTATCCTCGTGGTCGCCGTTGCGCTCTCGATGCTCTTCCGGACGCCGGCCGTGCAGCAGCCGGTGGCGTTCAATCACCGCAGACACACCGAGCAACTGAAGCTCGCCTGCCAGCTCTGCCATCAGGACGCGGCAACGGGCGCCCACGCCGGGCTGCCGAGCGCGCAGACGTGCGTGATGTGTCACCAGGTTCGTCAGGGTACGACGCCCGAGGCCGCGCGGTTGACGGTCCTGCTCACCCGGGGCGACCCGCTCCGCTTCAACAAGCTCTTCCATCTTCCGCCCTACGTGTACTTCACGCACCGCCGGCACGTGGGGATTGCGAAGCTCCCCTGTGAGAAGTGCCACGGCGCGATCGCTCACACCGAGCGCCCTCCCGAACGACCGCTCGTCGGGCTTCGGATGAAAATGTGCCTGGACTGCCACCAGCTCGCCGGGCAATCGGTCGACTGTGTCGCCTGCCACCGCTAGGAGCTGCGAGCGCCCGTGACCCCCAATCGTCGCGAGTTCCTGTGGACGGCCGGAGCGGCCGCGGCGGCCGCCGCCTGCCAGTTGAAGGACTACCAGTGGAGCTCCCCGCAGGAACAGGAAGTCGGCTGGGCCCCCGGCGTCGAGGAGCGGAAGAGCTCCGCGTGTCTCGTGTGCCCGGCGCGCTGCGGCATCCGCGGCCGCACCGTGGACGGGCGGCTGGTCGGCATCACCGGCAACCCCCTGCACCCGATGAGCCAGGGCGGACTCTGCCCGCGCGGCGTCGGCGGCGTGCAAGCGCTCTACCACCCGCAACGCATCGCGGCCCCTGTGGTCCGCGCGGGCGCGCGCGGGGCGGGGGAGTGGCGCGGCATCTCGTCGCAGGAAGCGGTGGCGCTGCTCGCCCAGCGCCTCGGCGCGTTGCGCGCGGCGGGCCGGCCGGAACGGCTCGCGGTCGTGGCGGGCTACTGCGCCGGGACGATGGACGAGCTGTGGCGCCACTTCGTGCGGGCGTTCGGTTCGCCCAACCACGTGACCGATGAATACCCGGACGGGAGCGACGCGGTGATGGCGCTCATGCACGGCATCGCGCGCCGGCCGGGCTACGACCTCGAGGCCGCCCGGCTCGTTATGTCCTTCGGCGCTCCGCTGTTCGAGTCCTGGTGGTCGCCTGTGCAGGCGTTCGTGGCGTTCGGCGGCTCGGCGGCGAAGCAGTCGCGGCACGGCCACTTCGTGCAGGTGGACACCCGCTTCTCGCGCACCGCCGCCCGCGCCCACGAGTGGGTCGGCGTGCCGCCCGGAACGCACGGGGTGCTGGCGCTGGGCCTCGCCTACGTGCTGATCAAGGAGCAGGCGTTCAACGCCGAATTCGTGGCCCGGCACGTGACGGGGTTCGAGGACGGCGCGGACGCCGCGGGTCGCCCGCGCCCGGGCTACCGGTCGCTCGTGCTGCGCAACTACCGGACCGAAGAGGTGTCGGCGATCACCGGGGTCCCGGTGGAGCGGATCGTGGCGCTCGCTCGGGCCTTCGCCGCCGGTCCCGGCGCGGTGGCCGTGTGCGGCAGCGACGTGCTGCACGCGCCGGACGGTCTCCTGAGCGGATTGGCGGTCCACAGCTTGAACGTGCTGATGGGGAACATCAGCCAGCCGGGTGGCGTGCTGTTCGGCGACGATCCGCCGCTGGAACCGCTCGCCGCGGCGCCCCTCGACGCCGTCGCGCGGGCCGGTCTCGCGCGGCCGCCGCTGGGCCGCACCGCGGTCCCGTTCGGGATAGGCGATCCGGCGCGGCAGTTCGCCGCCGCGGCGGCACAGGGGGGCGGGCCGATCGAGGCCCTGCTGCTGTACTACAGCAACCCGCTGGCCTCCGCCGCTCGCCCCGACGACTGGCGCGCCGCGCTCGAGCGGATTCCGTTCGTCGTGAGCTTCTCTCCGTTCCTCGACGAGACCGCGCGCTTCGCGGACCTGGTGCTACCCGATCTGCTGCCGTACGAGCGCTGGCAGGACGCGCCCACTCCACCCTCCTACCCGTACCAGGTGTGGGGGCTGGCGCAGCCGCTGGTGGCACCGCCCGACAAGACGCTGGCCACGGCCGACGTGCTGCTGGCCTTGGCCCGGGCGCTGGGCGGCAGCGTCGCCCCGAGCCTCCCGTACGCCGACATGCCCGCGCTGCTCCAGGCCCGCGCCCGCGGGTTGTTCGCGGCCGGGCGCGGCATGACGCTGGGAGACATGTTCGAGCGCACCCACTACCGCCAAATGGAGGAGCGCGGCTGGTGGCTCGCCGAGCAACCGGACTTCGACGCCTTCTGGAAGGCGATCGTCGAGCAGGGCGGGTGGACCGATTTGCTGTACGACGGGACCGATCCTGTCCGTCTGGCCCGCACCGCGAGCGGCCGCATCGAGCTGATGCCGGAGACGCTGCTGCGCGCGTTGCGGGCCGAGGGGAAGGGCCGGCAGCCGTATGCCGCGCTGCGGGCATCCACCACGCGCGCCGCGGCCGGGACCGCCCCCGCCCCCTCCCGGTTCCCGCTGCGCCTCATTCCCTACCGCGTGTCCACCCTCAGCTCGGGTACGATCCACCTCGAGCCGTGGCTGGCGGAGCAGCCCAGCCTCACGCTGGACGTGCACTGGCTGCCCTGGATCGAAGTGCATCCCGCCACGGCGGCGGCGCTGGGGCTGAGCGACGGAACGATGGTGTGGGTGGTCTCGGCACGCGGCCGCTGCCGAGCGCGGCTGCGGCTGTTCCTCGGCGCCGCTCCGGGGCAGGTGAACGCGCCGTACGGACTCAAACACCCCAGCGGGGAGCTCGCCAATCCGTTGCAGCTGCTGGATGGCGCGACCGACCCACTGACCGGGCTCGCGGCGTGGTACTCCACGTTCGTGCGCCTCGAGCGCGCGTGAGGAGGGCGATGCCGTGACGCGGTGGGGCATGGTGATCGACCTGGACCGCTGCACCGGGTGCGGCGCGTGCGAGGTCGCGTGCAAGAGCGAGAACAACATCGCCACTGTGACGCCGGACCAGGCGGACATGGGCCGGGCGTTCGCCTGGATGCGCGTCATCACCGAGGTAACGGGCGACTTTCCCAACACCACCATGCGGTTCATGCCGCGACCCTGTATGCACTGCGACAATCCGCCGTGCGTGCAGGTGTGTCCCGTGGGGGCCACCTACATCAACCCCGAGGGCATCGTGGGGCAGATCTACCCGCGCTGCATCGGTTGCCGCTACTGCGCCAACGCGTGCCCCTACACCGTGAAGTACTTCAACTGGTTCGTCCCGAAGTGGCCGGCGTCGGAGCGCGCCCATCTCAACCCGGACGTGTCGCTGCGCCCCAAGGGCGTGATCGAGAAGTGCACGTTCTGCGACCACCGGCTGCAGCGGGCGCGCGAGGACGCCCGCGTCGAGGGCCGGGAGGTGCGCGAGGAGGACTACCAGCCCGCCTGCGCGGAGGTTTGCCCCACCGGCGCCATCGTGTTCGGCGATCTCGAGAACCCGCGCCATCGCGTGCAGGCCCTCAAGGACGATCCGCGTGCGACCCGACTGATGGAAGACCTGGGGACCGAGCCCAAGGTCTACTACCTGGTGCCGAGAGCCTGATATGCGTCCCGAGATCGCCGCCAAGCTGGCCCAGCTGCCCCCCGACGAACGGACGTTGCTCCGTCCGCTGGTCCACACCACGGCCCGCTTCTATCTCGCCGCCGCGATCCTGGGCGCCGTCGTGCTGTGGGGAATCACCGCCTACATCCTCCAGTGGCGCTACGGCCTGGGCCGCACCGGGTTGAACCGCCCCGAGTACTGGGGCATCTACATCATCGACTTCGTGTTCTTCATCGGCATCAGCCACGCGGGCACGCTGATCTCCGCGATCCTCCGGGTGAGCAAGGCCGAATGGCGCCGCTCCATCACCCGCTCGGCCGAGTTCATCACCGTCCTCGTGCTCGGCTTTGGGGCGATCAACCCGATCATCGACCTGGGGCGCCCCGACCGACTGCTGAACGTGCTGTTCCACGCCCAGCTGCGCTCGCCGCTCCTGTGGGACGTGATGAGTATCGGGCTCTACCTCACGGCCAGCACGATTTACCTCTACATCCCCATGATCCCGGATCTCGCGATCGTGCGGGATGCCGGCATCAAGGCCCCGCGCTTCTATCGGTTCCTCGCGGCGGGCTACCGCGACACGCCGGCCCAGCGGGCGGGGCTGGAGCGCGTCATCGGCGTGCTCGCCATCGTCGTCATCCCCATCGCCGTGTCGGTGCACACCATCATCGGCTGGATCTTCGCCATGACGCTGCGACCGATGTGGCACAGCACCATCTTCGGGCCCTACTTCGTCATGGGCGCGATCTACTCCGGGATCGCCGCGATCCTGATCGCGATGGTGGTGCTGCGGCGCGCCTACGGGCTGGAGCAGTACTTCAAGGCGGTGCACTTCGACTACATGGGGCGGCTGCTGCTGGTGTTCAGCCTGCTGTGGTTCTACTTCACCTTCGCCGAGTACCTGACCGCGTTCTACGGCAAGGAGCCAGCCGAGATGCGGACCTTCTGGGCCAAGGTGGCCGGTCCGTTCGCGGTGCCGTTCTGGCTCATGGTGATCTGCTGCTTCGTGATCCCGCTGGCGCTGATGGTGCGCCGCTCGATGCGCACCCCGCGCGGCACGCTGATTGCCGGCATCGCGGTGGTGATCGGGATGTGGCTCGAGCGCTTCAACATCGTCGTACCGACCTCGGTCAACCCACGGTGGGAGCTGGAATCGCTGGGACACTACCTGCCGTCCTGGGTCGAGCTGTCGATTCTGGCCGGCACCTTCGCCGGATTCGTGCTGCTCTACATGGTGGCCACCAAATTCTTCCCGATCGTGTCGATCTGGGAAATCAAGGAAGGGCGGGAGGAATCGGTGCGCACGGTGTCGGAGCGCGTCGGCGGCTACCTGCCGGAGCCGGTCGCGCCGCCCGGCGGGGGAGACTGAGATGGGCGGGCGGCTGTGGGCCGGCGGCCTGGCGGGTGCGTTGTGCATCGCTCCGCTCGGCGCCCAGGTGGTCGGCGTATTCCCGGGGACCCCGACCGCGGGCGCGCGCATCTTCCTGGAGCGCGGCTGCGTGCGCTGTCACTCCATCTGGGGGAATGGCGGCACGCTGGGACCGGACTTCGCCGTCGTGGGCGCGGGGCGCAGCATGCAGCAGCTCGCGGGCGAGTTCTGGAACCACACGCCCCGCATGATCGTGACACTGCGCCGCCAGGGCGTGCGGTGGCCGAC
This sequence comes from Gemmatimonadales bacterium, assembly GCA_035456525.1. Taxonomy (GTDB): domain Bacteria; phylum Gemmatimonadota; class Gemmatimonadetes; order Gemmatimonadales; family GWC2-71-9; genus DASTHG01. Next base: position 7,699 of record DATICZ010000198.1, on the reverse strand, counting down.
GTTCACGGAACCCGAGCTGGCCGACGTCATCAGCTACATCTACTACGTGAAGCTGTTCGATCCGCCGGGCGACGCCGATCTCGGGGCGCAGTGGTTCCGCGAGAAGCGCTGCGGGGAATGTCACGCCGTCGGCGGCACGGGCGGCCGCGTCGGGCCCGCCCTCGATCGCTATGCGCGCTACATCGCGCCCATCATGCTCGCCGAGGGCATGTGGAATCACGGGCCGGCGATGCAGGAAGCGCAGACGGAGCACGGCATCCCGATCCCCACCTTCGTGGGGCGTGAGATGGCGGACATCCAGGCCTACATCCGCCGCACGTCCAGCCTGCGCGACCGCGGCGTCGTGCTGTTGCAGCCGCCCAATCCGGCCAACGGCGAGCGGCTGTTCGCCGCCAAGGGGTGCGTGCGCTGTCACGGAGCCACCGGGCGGGGGACGCGATATGGTCCCGATCTGCGGACTGCCACGCTCCGGCTCAGCGTGTCGGAGATCGCCGGCGTGCTGTGGGACCACTCATTCCGGATGTCGGCGGCGATGCAGGCGCGCGGGTTCGCCTTTCCGCGGTTCCAGGGCACCGAGATGGCCGACGTCATCGCGTTCCTCTACTACCTGCGGTTCAACGAAACCGGCGGGGATGCGCGCGCCGGCGCCCAGGTGTTCGCGCACAAGGGGTGCACCAATTGCCATGTCCTCGACGGCCGGCCAGCGACCGGTCCTGACCTGACGCGCGCCGCAGCGGTGCGCACGCCGCTCGGCCTCGCAACCGCGATGTGGAACCACGCGCCGGCGATGTTCGACGTGGCGCAGACGCGCCAGGTGGAGTGGCCCGGGTTCGAGGGCGACGAGATGCGCGATCTCTCGGCGTTCCTCCACACGCTGCAACCGCCCGCGCCGGCCCGTATCGGCCCAGCCGCCAAGCCCCCGGCACGCCGGCCGACTACGGCGGCGCTGCCGCCCATCGATTCGGCGCTGGCGGCCGAGGGGCAGGCCCTCGCCGGGCAGCGCGCCTGCGCCGCATGCCACGTGCTGGGGGCGTCCACCATGGGCCGCGTCGGTCCGGACCTGAACACGGTGTTCAAGCGGCGCTCGCCGGAGTACGTGCTGCACAAGCTCGCGGACCCGAAGTTCGACAACCCCAAGAGCCTGATGCCTCAGATCCCGCTGGACGAGGGCCAGCGCCGCGCTATCCTCGAGTACCTTCGCACGCTCGAGCGATGACTCAGTCGTCCCATATGAGGAAGGGGGCCGCGATGCGCACACGAATTCTCACCACGCTGGCGGGGATGGTCCTGGGGGCGGTCACGACCGGGTGGGGGCAGCAGCCCGCCGACACCATGGCGATTACGCCGGGGTTGATCGCGCTCGGCGACAGCATCTTCCATGGGAAGGTGGCCGGTGGTATGTGCTTCGGCTGCCATGGTGTGGACGCGAAAGGCACGCCGGGCCTCGCGTCCGATTTGACGAGCGGCAAGTGGCTCCACGGCGACGGCAGTTACGACTTCATCATGAAGATCGTCGAAACGGGAGTTCCGCGCCCGAAGAAGGCTGCGGCGCCGATGCCACCCATGGGGGGAGCGAAACTCGGGCCTGCGGAGGTGCGGGCTGTGGCCGCGTACGTGTTCTCGTTGAGCCACCCGAAAGCGCACTAGCACGGGCGGAGGCCTCGCTGACTGGATGGAGCGTGTGCCGGCCCGAGCCGCGCCCTCGCAGCTGGCGTCGCAGAGTACCATTCGGGTCAACGAGCTGGCGGTGAGCCGGCTCACTGGCACTCCCGGATCCCGTCGCGAGGGAAAGGGCAACGTCTCCCCGATTGCGGGATGGGCCGTGCGCTCGGCCACCAAGGCCCGCGCGGCGCGGAACAGCATCGGGGCGTCCTGCGTGCGGCGTTTCTTATCCAACGCAGGCCGCAGCTTAGGCGCAATCCGTTAGACAGTTCAAGGACCACGCCCCCCCGCCCTCAACTACTGGCGTGCGCTTAGGCTGCGACTGCAGGCCGATAGCCTCAAGCGCTGCTCAGGCGCCCCATGAAAGCGCAGGAAAGCGAGGTCTCAATGGTGATCGACGCACCGACCTCCCGATTCACCCGCCAAGTACTTAAATAGGTCGTTCCACTCCTCCGGATACCGGGACAGCCAGCGTTCCATTCCGACGCACAGGTCACGGGTCATTTGTTGCTGGGCACATCGGCCATGGCTGGGGGGAAGCGGTGTCCCGATCTCCACGGAGATCAGCCCGCGCCGGTAGCGGAGCGTCACGGGAACCACCGGCACGCTAGCCAGCGCCGCGAGCCGCACGGCACGCATGGACACTCGGGCAGGTCGGCCGAGGAGCTCCACTGCGCATCCACCGAGCGCCACGAAATCGTCGACCACGACTACTACGCGCCGGCCCCGTCCGAGCTGCTCCACCGCGCGCCGTAGGCCGGCTGGTGTGGGAAGAAGGTGCAGTGGCCCAGCCCACCGCGCCCAGCGGCGGTGCGCCAAGATGAAAGCGAAGTCATGGGCTAACGCCCAGCGGGCCAGCACTCGGCCCCAAGGGGTGTGTGCGACGGCGAGGACGCAGCCGCCCACCGGCAGCCGTTCCCGGCCCCGGCAGTGAACCCGGCGCAACACGGTCGCCTCCTCCCCGACGAGCAGGAACACTTTCAGTACCTGTCGGGCCAGACGGGTGAAGGCGATGTGTCGAATGGCGCAGCCAACACCGCCGCGGCGCCTACCCAGCCATGGCAGGGTGACCGCCTTGCGGTAGTGCAGCTCAAGCCGCTGAACGGCGGCGACGGGCCAGGCGAGCCCGTGGCAGGCGCCGAGCGCCGCGGCGAGCGCGAAGTCGGCCGCAACCATCCTCTGCCCCCCTCGCGCCGGACTCGATTCAGGGTTCACAGGCGATTCCCACCTGTCTGGGGCGCTCGGCAGGAGGCCTTGACGCCTGGAGTCCGGTGCCCTTGTGACGATGCACGAAGCACGAATCCAGTCAAGCCGCAGTCAAGCGGCCGGCCTCGGTGATCGGCTATCCAAACCCTCATCGGATTGACGGACGCGGAACGGATCAGTCGGGTAAGAGCATCGGGAAGACGCTGCATGGGCTCGGATTGAGCGACACCGAGGCGGATACGGGCTGGCCGGATACGGGCCGGCCCCTTCGACGCTCGCCATAGGGCAGGTTTGCGTCGCAGCCGTCCAGAGTCTGCGCGGGCGGCTCATTCTGATTAGTATGGAGATGGCGCAAGAGTTCGGGCGCCCCCCGCTGGGAGCGGTCCACATCTTCCGTGGACCGAGGCGTTGCCCAAACGGCCCCCCAGCGACGGTTCCTCCACCAATGGGAGCGTGGCAATGTCCTCGAAAGGCATCAGAGGCACCTCGACGCACCCGTGACCGCCGCGGCCACGGACCTGATCGCGGAAATCCGGGAGCTCAAAGCCGAACGCCGGGCCGCGATCCTGGCGCACAACTACCAGCGGCCGGAAGTCCAGGACGTCGCGGATCTGGTCGCCGACTCGCTCCGGATGGCGCGGCGCGCCACCGAGTTGGAAGCGCCGCTGCTCGTGATCTGCGGCGTGCACTTCATGGCCGAAACCGCCGCCATCGCGAATCCGGAGAAACGGGTGCTCATTCCCGACCTGGAGGCGGGGTGCTCGCTTGCCGACACGATCCGGGCGGAGGACGTGCGCGCCTGGCGCGCCGCCCACCCCGGCGGGCTCGTCGTCACCTACGTGAACAGCAGCGCGGCGGTGAAGGCCGAGTCGGACTGCTGCTGCACCTCGGGGAACGCTGTGGCGGTGGTGCAGGCGCTTCCCGCGGGCGTGCCGGTGCTGTTCGCGCCGGACTTCTACCTCGGCAACCACGTGCGCCGGGTGACCGGGCGCGACATCGAGGTCTGGCTGGGCGAGTGTCACGTCCACGCGGCGCTCCGACCCCAGGCCGTGGCCGCCCGGCGCCGCGAGCTTCCCGACGCCGAGTTCCTGGTGCACCCGGAATGCGGCTGCACCACGAGCGCGATGTACGACGCCACGGCGGACGGTGACGTGGCCGCGGGCCGCACCCACATCGTCTCGACCGAGCAGATGATGCACCGGGCGCGTACCTCCCCCAGCCGCCGCTTCGTGGTGGCGACGGAGACGGGCGTGCTGCACCGGTTGCGCCGCGAGAGCCCGGCCAAGGAGTTCCACGCGCTCGTCGAGTCGGCCGAGTGCCGCTTCATGAAGCGGATCACGCTCGAGAACCTGCGGGATTCGCTGCGCGACCTGAAGTACGAGGTCACCGTGCCGCCCGACGTCGCTGCGCGGGCCCGGCGCGCGATCGACCGGATGCTGGCGATTGGCTGAGCCGCTCGGCCTCGAGGAGGTGCGGCGCGCCCTGGCCGAGGACCGGGCCAGCGAGGACGTCACGACCCGGCTGCTCGGCGCAGCGGCGCAAGCGCCGGCGTGCGCCGACTTCGTGGCGGAGGGCCGCTTCGTCGTCGCGGGGCTCCCGGTCGTGGCGCGCGTCTACGAGGCATTGGACCGCGATGCGCGCGTCGCAACGCTCGGCGCAGAAGGGGAGTGGACCGCGGCCGGGGCCGTGCTGATCCGCGTCCAGGCCGCCGCGGGCACGCTGCTCGCCGGTGAGCGCGTCGCGCTCAACTTCCTGCAACGGCTCTCGGGCATTGCCACGCTGACGCGACGGGCTGTGGACGCCGTCGCGGGGACCGGCGCCCGCATCACGCATACACGGAAGACCACGCCGGGGCTGCGCGCGCTGGAGCGCTACGCCGTGAGGGCCGGCGGCGGTGTGGAGAATCGCGGCTCGCTCGCCGACGCGGTCCTCTGGAAGGACAATCACTGGGCACTGCTCGGGGCGGATGGACTCGCCGCGGCGCTGAGGCGGGCGGCGCCCGGCACGCCGCTCGTCGTCGAGGTGGAGACTGACGCCCAGCTCGACGAGGCGCTCGCCGCGGGCGTGCGGCACATCCTGGTGGACAACCAGACACCCGAGGGGGTGGCAGCTTGGGTGCGGCGCGCCGGTCCCGGGGTGACGGTCCAGGCTTCGGGCGGCATCCGCGCCGAGTCGGCGCGCGCCTACGCGGCTGCCGGAGCGCACCTGATCGCGATCGGAGAGCTGACCCATTCGGCGCCCGCAGCCCCCATCCGGTGCGACATCCTCGCCCCGGGCGCCTCCTCCTCGCTCGACCGGATCAGTGAATCACTTCGAATCGGGCGAGGCGGACGGGCGCCGTGAAGGGGAGCGCCGCCAGGCGCAACTCACTGAAGCCAGATCCCCACCCCACGGCGAAGGCCCGCAACAAGTCCGTTCCCACGATGCCGTGCACGTCCACCGGGCGCAGCGCATGCTCGATGGCCGACGGCAGCAGACCACACTCGAGGCTGACCTGCTGGTCCCCGAACATGAGCGTCACCTGTCGCAGCTCCGTCGTGAACTCCCCCTGTCCCGGGTAGTAGTCCCGGGCCACCCCGACACAGCGCAGCGCTCTGATGTCGACCTCGCGGAGGCACGACAGCGTGGCGCCCGTGTGGAACAGCAACCGCAGTTTCCTTACGGCCAAACCGACCTCGACCACCGGCATCCCCGCGACGGTCCCCAGCGGAGCGACGCCCGAGCAGGGGCGAGGAGGGTCCTCGTCGAAGACGACGTGGCCGGCCGCGGGATCGATGCCCACTGCGTAGCGGCTGAGCACGTCGCAGCCGAGCAGCGCGTCTACGTTGACGCCGACGCTCTCGCTCCACTGCTCCATGGTCATCCCCTGGTAGCGCCGCAGCACGGGAATCTCGCGATCGAGGAAGCGGTACGTAGGACGGCGTCCCATCGAGACCGGGGAGCCGGTGTCCAGCAGCAGCGTGTGGTCGTCGTGGCGAATGATGGGATGGCCGCCGGGCATCTCCAGTGGGCATCGGAGCATGAAAACCCTCACTTGGACTTGCGGGGCGCCTGTACAGAGGGGTCAGACAGCTTCTAGGAAGAGTGTGGAGGCGGTCCCGCAGTAACCCTCTTGACAGGAATCGCCAGTTTGACCAATATCAAACCATGCCCGCGCGCACGGCCGCCCCGAAAGCCCTCACCTCGAGGGAATTCGAGCTGATCGCCAAGGCCCTCTCGGATGAACGGCGCATGGCGTTGCTCGAAGCCATCGGCAGCGCGGCGGAGTATCCGTGTCACCAGCTGTGCGAGCAGTTCCCGGTCTCGAAGGGCACTATCTCGCATCACATGAAGGAGTTGCTTCGCGCCGGCCTGATCAAGGCCCGCCGCGAAGGACAGTATCTCCACTATGAGGTCCGCCGCGATACGATCGAGGCGTACACCAATGAGTTGATGCGGCGCCTGGGACGGTCAGGATCCGCGGTGTCCTGAGGTGGGAACTCTTTTTTTGGGCCGTGTTGTTCGATAGTTGTAAAACTGTAGTACGAATGTCAGGAAACGGTGGTCATGGTCCTCTGACTGTCGAATCCCGGCGCGGCGAAACGTCTAGAACTGGACGCATCAAGCTCGACCTCTCTCGATCCTAAGGAGCCCGACCCATATGCGCAGTCCGTTCTTCCTGAAGAATCGCCAATGGGCGGCATCGGCCGTCCTGCTCCTGATCCTCACCGTCACGGGGGGCGGCCTGGTCGCCTGGAAGCGCGCCTCCATCAAGGCCGCCAACGCCGCGGCCGCGAGCCTGCCGGAGCCCATGGAAGCGGTGACGAGCGCGGTCGCCCGCGAGACCCAGTACCGCGCGACCGCCACTTCGATCGGCACGGTCCTGGCCCTGAATTCGATCACCCTGCGCAATGAGCTCCCCGGCACGGTCCGCCGGGTCGCGCTCGCGCCCGGCCGGGTCGTCGAAACCGGCACCGTGCTCGTCGCGCTCGACGTCTCGGTAGAGGAGGCCGATCTCGAGGCCCAGCAGGCGCAGGCGGACCTGGCCCAAACCACTCTGACCCGGCTGGAGCGGCTGCGGCAGGCCCAAGCCGCTTCCCAGGAAGAGGTGGACCAGGCTCGCGCGGCGCGCGACGTCGCACTGGCGCAGATCGCCCGGACCAAAGCGATCATCGCCCGCAAGACGATTCGGGCCCCGTTCCGCGCCCGCGTCGGACTGGCCGACGTCCACATCGGGCAATACCTGAACGAGGGCACCGAGATAACCACGCTCCAGGGCGTGGACGCCGCGGCCAACGTGGACTTCACGGTCGCGCAGGCGGTCGCCGCCGAGCTGCGGCCCGGAGCGGTGGTCCGAGTCGTCGCCGGCGGCGCGGCCAAGCCGATCGCTGCGCACATCGTGGCGATCGACGCCCGCGTGGACCCCACCACCCGCAACGCGCTGGTCCGCGCGCGCATTCCGGATCACGCCCCGTCGCCGGGTGCCTCGGTGCGGGTCGAGGTCCCCGTCGGGGCGCCCACGCAGGTCGTCGCCATTCCCGTGAGCGCGCTCCGCAAAGGCCCGGGTGGTGATCACGTCTTCGTGATCGTCTCCGATTCGACCGGCCACGCCCGTGCACGCCTGCAGCCGGTGCAGAGCGGTCCGGCGCTCGAGGACGAAGTGCTGATTCTACAGGGTCTCGCCCCCGGTGCGCGCGTCGCCACTTCGGGATCCTTCAAGCTCCGCGACGGTGCTCTGGTCGCGGCCGCCGGCGATTCACTCCGTTAACGGACTACGGCCATGCGCTCGTTTACCGACACCTTCATCAAGCACCCCGTCCTCGCGGCGGTGGTGAACCTGGTCATCCTGCTC
>DATICZ010000197.1:0-6786 GCA_035456525.1 Gemmatimonadales bacterium | reverse complement strand
CACCGGCTTGTCGAGGTACGGGAGCCCGTCGAGATGGGGGACGACGTAGTCGCCGCTCTCCGCCATTTCGCGCGCGACTTCGGCGTTGCGGCCTTCGTCGGGATCGAGGAGGCGGTGCCCGCCGAGGTCCCAGCCGAGCGCCAGCGCAGCCGCGACCAGGAGCAGCAGCCAGGGGGTGGAAGCGCGGTCCAGGCTAATGGATCCCCGGCGCATCGGGCGCCGCGCCGGGCGGCGGCATCTGACTGACGGTGAGCGGAACCTCCGCCGCGCGCTCACCGTCGATGCTGATCTCGAAGCGGTACATCCCGGGGTGTGCGAACGGCACGTCGAAGGCGAGAATCGCCGGAGCTTCGATCTCGGTCACGCCGGCGGGGGGCTCGGCGAAAGTGATGCTGCCACTGCCGCCCAGGATCTCCGTGCCCGATTCATCGGCGAGGCGGATCTGGACCCGGTGCTCCCCGATCTCGGTGCGTTTCCCCTTCAGGCGCAGGACGAGGTGCAGCCGCGGGTGCATCGCCGGGAATTGCTGCACCCAGATGTGCTGGAAGATGCCCAGGACGGAGACCTTCCCGGTCTGGTCGACGAGGGCGTAATCCGATACGACGGCGAAATCCAGGTGCATGTGGGTGCGTGGTCCGTGGTGCGTGGTAATCGGTTACGCCTTGCCGCCGTCGTAGCCGCGGCCACCGGATAATACCACGCACCACGCACCCCGCACTACGCGCCCACGCTCACTTCTTTGCGACGTTCACCCACGCGCGCGTCTTCTCCCAGGCGAAGGCGAGCACACCTGCATCGCCCTGCGGCTCCAGGGTGATGACGAATCGCTCGAGCGGTGCGGCCAGCGGGGCAGCCTGCATGTCCACGCGGACGAAGTCCGAGTCGGCGCTGTATTCGGTCCCCCACAGGTTGCGCCGCTTGGGGTCGGCGCACTCGGCGGCGGTGGCGCACGGCGCCTTGATCTGCCGGCTGAAGATCAGCTTCCACCCCGTCGGCGCAGGCACCGTCCACAGCGTGTACGTCCCGGCGGGAATGGTCTGGCCGCCCACGACGAGGTCGGCCGAGCTGGTGAAGCGGGTCGCCCAGTTCGCGCCCGTTCGCCACACTTCGTTCCACTGCACGATCGGCTGCCCGGGCTCGCCCTTCGCCCCGAAGATCCTGCGACCGCGCATCGACGGGCGGCCGTAATCGATCGCGATGGCCACGCCGCCGACGGTGGCGCGGACGGAATCGGGCGGCGAGAGCTGGCCCAGGGGCCGCGAGGCGAGGGAGCCGGCCAGCGCTGCGAACTCCACGCCGGTGAGGCGGGTGGAGCGGACTTTCTGCGTCGAGAGGCGGCCGTCCACGTCCTGAATGAGTCCCCCGGCGTCCACGCGGAACAGCGTGGGCGGATCGTTCTCGAAGGCGACGGTGAGCGAATCCCGCGCGGGGTGCGTGGTGACGAGCCGCGTGACCTGGTTCCCTCCCATGCCGAGGGTGGCCACGGTGTCCTTGCCCGTCGCCAGCGCGCGCCGGCCGTACTGCTCGTACATCGCATAGGAGAAATTGATGAAGGGGAGGGCGCCGCCGGGCGTCGCGACCTGAATCCGGCTGTGCGCCGTGTCGCGCGTCATCTCCACGACGGTCGTGTCCCCGAAGGTCGCCACGAAGCGCGTCAGCGGCGCCGTGGGGTCGGTGATGTTGCGGTTCGTCATCTCGAAGCGCGACATCGAGCCGTCGGCCTTCAGGGTGCCGGTGTAGTGCCGCTGGATCACGGCCGGGCCTCGCACCAGCATGTCGCCCTCGAGCGTGGAGCGGGTGCGGGTGTACTGCTCGATCACGATAGTGTCCTTGCCGAGCGTGACGACGAACGCGCCGCGCTCGGTCTGCCCCGCGAGCGGCCCGGCGGCGAGGGACAGGACGGCGAACGGTAGGACTGCGATACGCATGACGGTTCTCCCTGTGGGGGTCGAAGGCGGCACGGGCGCTAGTTCACCCGGACCGATTTCAATTCATCGTTCCCCTTGATCGCGTTGACAACGTCCATTCCCTTGGTGACCTGTCCGAAAACGGTGTGGACGCCGTCCAGATGCCGTTGCGGGGCATGGCAGATGAAGAACTGGCTTCCCCCGGTGTCCTTGCCGGCGTGGGCCATCGAGAGGGTGCCGGCGATGTGCTTGTGGACGTTGCGGTCCGTCTCGCACTTGACCGTGTAGCCGGGTCCGCCCGTGCCGACGGGTCCCTTGCCGGTCTTGGAGTAGGGGTCGCCGCCCTGGATCATGAAGTTGGGGATGACGCGATGGAATTTGGTGCCGTCGTAGAATCCGGAATTGGCGAGCTTCTCGAAGTTGGCGACGGTGTTGGGGGCTTCGTCGGCGTACAACTCGAGCTCGATCGTCCCCTTGGCGGTCTCCAGCACGGCGGTCTTGTTGGGCATCAGGTCTCCACGGTGAAATTTTCGTCGGCTTGCGCGACGGTCTTGGTCCCCACGATCACGGTGGAGACCGCCGCATTGTCCAGCACGAATTTGAGGGCCAGCTGGGCGGGGCCGGCCCCGGTGCGGGCGGCCAGGTCGCGGACGCGCTGGCCGAGCGCCGCGAGCCGGGCCACGTGCTGCTGCGGCATGCGCGCCCGGATGTCCCCCTTGTCCCAGGCACTCTGGGGAGTGTAGCGACCGGCCAGAAACCCGTTGGCCAGGGGCTCGCGGACGATCACGCCGATGTTCGCGGCCCGCGCGGCAGGGAAGAACGCGGATTCCGCTTCCCGTCGCGCGAGGTTGTACACCAGCTGTACCGTGTCGGGCATGGTGGACTGGATGGCGGCGATCCCCTCCTCGGGCGAGTGCACCGACACGCCGTACGCCCGGATCTTCCCTTCCTTCTTGAGGTCCTCCAGCACCGCGTAGGTCTCCATCGCGCCGATCTGCGGCGGCGGCGGGTTGTGCAGCTGCAGCAGATCGACATAGTCCGTGTGCAGGCGCACGAGCGAGCGGCCGAGGGCGAACCGGATGTAGTCGGGGGTGAAGCTGGCGTCGTGGGTGACCGGGAGCGGGACGTCGGGCGGCAGGCGGTCGTACGCGACGCCCGCGGCCTGGGCGATCCGGTCGCGCAACAGGGGATGGACGTCGCGGTTGTAGAAGTTGCCGCCGACCTTGGTGGCGATGATCACGCGGTCGCGCACGCCGGCGAGCGCCGCCCCCAGGATCTCTTCGCTGTGCCCGTGGCCGTACACGTCGGCCGTGTCGAAGAAATTGCATCCGAGCTCCACCGCGCGCCGCACGGCGCGCAGCGACTCGGCGTCGTCGGTGGGGCCGTACGAGTTGCCGTAGCGGTTGCCGCCGATCGCCCACGCACCGAACCCGACCTCGCTCACGGCGAGGTCGGTCCGCCCGAGCAGACGCCGATTCACTTCAGGAGCGCTCCCAGGGCCTCCGGGGTGGCGACCGGGAGCGAGCAGGTGGTCCCCACACAGACGGTCGCGGCAGGCCGGTCGGCGATGCGGCGCACCACCACCTTGCGGGGCCGGTACGTCTGCAGGGCGAGCAGGTGCATGGCGCAGGCCGGGCCGTCGCCGGCCGGCCCCGCGACCTCGATGCGCGTGACCGGATGGACGGCCCAGTCCAGGGCGCGCAGCAGCGTGGCGCCGTGCAGGCCGAGGTCCGCCGCCGCGCCGGCGAAAACGGCCAGCTGGCGATCGAGCCGGGTGCGCCACTCGGGCGCATCGGTCAGCGCCCACAGCCGGGCGAGCACCAGCGCGGCTACGCCGTTCGGCGAAGGCGTGGGCGCGTCTTGGATCGGCTTGGCGCGTGCCGCGAGATACGCCATGCCATCGCGGCCCTGGGCGAGATCGAAGTATCCCCCCGCGGGATCGCCCCAGTGCGCCGCCCAGTGGGCGGCGGCGCAGTAGGTCATGACGGCGGCCGCGCGCTCGCGCCAATCGTCTCGCCCCGTCGCTTCGTGGGCGTCGAGGAACGCAGCGGCGCATTGCACGTTGTCGTCGAGCATTCCCCGCGGGACCTCGGCCGCACGCCCCAGCACGTGACCCATGCCGCGCTCGGCGTCCCAGGCCTCGGTCCAGACGCGCTCCAGCACCTTGAGCGCGAGCGCGTTGCACTCGGGCCGGTCGAGCACGGCGCCGGCGTGCAGGAACGCCGAGGCCATCATCGCGTTCCAGTTGACGTAGGCGGTGGTGTCCACGTACGGGGCCCGGCGCCGGTCACGTGCGGCCTTGAGCGTCCGCACGGCGGCCTCGAGCAGCGACCGCTCGGCGTCGGTGGCGGGCTCGCGCCGGCGCCACAGCACGTTCTTCGCCGGGTTGTGGTGCATCTCGCCATCCGTCTCGATGTCGAACACGCCGCGCGCGACGTCGAGCTCCGCCGGGGAGAGCGTCGCCCGCGCCTCGTCCAGCGTCCAGGTCCAGTAGCCGCCGTCGTCGCCGGGTCCCACGTCGGCGTCCTGGGAAGTGAAGAACGCGCCCCGTTCGCGGTCGGCCATCACCTCGAGCACCCAGTCCACGATCCCCGAAGCCACGTCGCGCCAGCGTGCGTCTCCGAACGCCGCATATCCCGCGAGATACGCCTCGAGCAGCTCCGAGTTGTCGTAGCTCATCTTCTCGAAGTGCGGCACGATCCAGCGCTCATCCACCGAGTAGCGGTGAAATCCACCCCCCAGGTGGTCACGGATACCGCCGCGCGCCATGCCGCCCAGGGTCTTCTCGGCGACCTCGCGCGGCCAGTCCTCCCGCGCGTCATGCCAGCGCCCGATGAGGAGCTCGACGGCCGCGGGGTGGGGAAACTTGGGCGCGCTGCCGAAACCCCCGTAGCGCACGTCGAACAGCCGGGCAATGCGCGATACCGCCTCGTCGATCAGCGTCGGGGTGACGGCCCCGGCCTTCGCCTCGTCGAGCGATTCCGTGACGTGACGCCGGATCGCCTCCGCGTTGCCCGTGACCTTCGCCCGGTCTTCGCGGTACAGGCGGGCGATGTGCTGCAGCATCGTGACGAAGCCCGGCCGCCCGTAGGGATTGTTCTCGGGGGGAAAGTAGGTCCCGCCGAAGAACACCTCACCCGCCGGCGTCAGGAACGCGGTGAGCGGCCAGCCCCCCTGACCGGTGAGCGCCTGCACGGCGCGCTGGTAGCGCGCGTCCACGTCGGGGCGTTCGTCGCGATCGACCTTGATGCAGATGAAGTCGCGGTTCAGGATTTCGGCCACCGCGGCGTCTTCGTAGGACTCGCCGTCCATCACGTGGCACCAGTGGCACCACACGGCGCCGATGTCCAGCAGGACGGGCTTGTCCTCTTCCACCGCCCGGGCGAACGCCGCGTCACTCCAGGGGAACCAATGAACCGGCTGATGGGCCGCGGACTTCAGGTAGGCGGAGGGCTCGGCGGCGAGCAGGTTGGACATGTACGGCGGAATCTACTCACGGCTCAAGCCCCGAGGTACCGCGCCGCAGTCCGGGTCATCAGCTCGGCGCCGATGGTCAGGGCGCCTTCCTCGATGTCGAAGTGCGGGCTGTGATGGGACGCGGAGGTGCCATCGGCGCGTCCCGAACCCACGAACGCGAAGCAGCCGGGGACGCGCTCGAGGAACCGGCTCATATCCTCGCCGCCCATCGTGCGGACGCCGTGCTTCACACGCTCCTTCCCGACGATCTCCTCCGCCACGGTCGTCATCAGGCTCGTGATCGCGGGGTCGTTCACCAGCGGGCGGGTGAGGCGGCGGAACCGGACCTCGGCCGTCGCCCCGAACGCCGCCGCCAGCCCTCGCGCGGTGTCCTCCACCAGCCGCGGCGCGTCCTCATAGAAGCGCCCGCCGAAGGTGCGCACCGTCCCGAGCAACTTCGCCTCGGCGGGGATGACGTTGAAGGCATGCCCGGCGGCCAGCTGGGTGACGGACACCACGCCCGCCTCGAAGGGGTCGCGGCGCCGCGACACGAGGCTCTGCAGCGCGGTGATGACGTGGGCGGCGACCAGCACCGGATCGATCGCGAGGTGCGGCATTGCGGCGTGTCCGCCCGTGCCGGTGATCGTGATGTCGAACTCGTCCACCGAAGCCATGACGGGGCCGGGCATGAGACCGATCGTCCCTACCGGCAGCTCGTTCCAGAGATGAATGCCGAGGGCGGCGTGCACGTCGGGCGACGCGAGCACGCCGTCGTCGATCATGGCCGTCGCTCCTCCCGAGATCTCTTCGGCGGGCTGGAACGCGATCTTCACCGTTCCCGGGAGCGCCAGCGCGGCCAGACGGCGTGCCGTCTCGAGGCCGATCGCCACGTGGCCGTCGTGCCCGCACGCGTGCATCCGGCCCGCGTGGCGCGAGCGGTACGGGACGTCGTTCGCTTCCGCGACGGGGAGCGCGTCCATGTCGGCGCGCAGCAGCACGCACCGCTCGCCCTTTCCCTTGACCCCGAGTACCCCGGTGCGCCCCACGCCGGTGCGCACGTCGTAGCCGAGCGCGCGCAGCCGCTCGGCGGCGAGGGTGGCGGTGCGCGTTTCCTGGAACCCCAGCTCGGGATGCTGGTGCAGGTCGCGGCGATCGCGGACGAGGGAAGCCTCGTCTATTGGCGGGAGGTTCATGAGAAGACTGGGGAGTGGGGAGTAGGGTGTGGTTCGTGACGGTTCATCAAATCCGAGAGCTCGGACAGAGTTCGCTGATCCCACAGTTTTCGCACTTCGGCCGCCGGGCAATGCACGTCTTGCGGCCGTGGAGAATCAACAGGTGCGAGAAGATCGTCCAGTCCTTCTTTGGGACGAGCGTCATCAGGTCGCGCTCGATCTTCTCGGGGGTGGTTTCCCGGGTGAGCTTG
>DATICZ010000196.1:0-3506 GCA_035456525.1 Gemmatimonadales bacterium | reverse complement strand
GGCGGCCGAGCCCGGCCCGCTCGAGGCCCGCTCGGACCGCCTCGGCCTTGTGCGCGGGCAGGTTGTCCATCACCACAATGGCCCCGGGCCGGTCGCGCAGCGCCGGCGCCAGCACCTGTTCCACGAAGGCCAGGAACACCGCGGTGCCGGTCGCCGCCGCGACGCTCATGCTCGCCACGACGCCGTCGAGCGCGAGGGCGCCGATCACGGTCAACCGCTCCCAATGCCCCCAGGGCACCTTGCCGGACGCCCGCTGTCCGCGCGCGGCGCGCGCGTGGCTCCGCGTCGCCCGGGTGTCGATGCCCTCGACAGCGCCGCTGTCGAGCGTCGACAAAGACCAGGCGCTCAGGTCCGATTCCGGCCAGCTCGGCGTGCCACCTCGCCCGCGTCTCGGCCCTCGATCGCGGCGCGATCAAGCCTCGCGATCCTGCTCGGCGGCCCGGAGCGTCTTTTCTTCCGAACCAGACCGAGCCGCGTGAGTGCTCGGCACAGGGTCGCGGGGCTGCGCCGCACCCCGGTGCGCTCCGCCAGCCAAAGGGCGTACTCGGCCAGGGTCGCGTCGTTCTGTTCCGCCACCAGCGCGACCAGCACCGCACCCTCGCCGCCCAGCGGCGCCGGTCCGCGGGCACGCGGCTTGGGGGCGCGGCGCTTGATCGCGCCGCGATCAAGCCTCGCGTACCGCCTTCAGCCAACCCGAAAGTGTCCGCTCGCCCACCCGGTAGCGCCCGGCCACCTCGGCTTGGCCGCCCTCGCCCGCCTCGTAGGCCGCGAGGACCCGCTCGCGCAAGTCGGTCGAGTAAGGGCGTGGCATTGGCTGTCTCCCGGCGAGGTCAATTCGGCTGTAACGTCCAGCCCCCACCCGGGCTCCGCCGACCAGCATGCAAACCACTCTAGCACTACAGCCGAGGTTTTAGGGTACTTTGAGCGGCCATGGAGGCTGTGCCATGGCTGGTTTCGAGGATGCGGTGGCTTGGGCTGCGGAGCTGGATCGGCTGGGTGCCCGGATCGCGCCGCGCTTTGGCCGGGTCGAGCCAAGGCGCCGCGCGCTGGCCTACCTGCGCGGGCGGCTGGCCCCGGTTGAGCGTACTTGATCGCAGCGCGATCAAGGGCTGGCAGCTGGCCGAGGCGGCGGGCGACCCCACGCCCGACGGGATGCAGGACTTCCTCAGCCGGATGCGCTGGGACGCCGATCAGGTCCGCGACGACCTGCGGGCCTATGTCGTCGAGCACCTGGGCGATCTGGGTGCCGTGCTCGTCTTGGACGAGACCGGTTTCGTGAAGAAGGGCACGCATTCGGTGGGCGTGCAGCGGCAGTATTCCGGCACGGCAGGCCGGATCGAGAACTGCCAGATCGGGGTGTTCCTCGCCTATGCCAGCGAGAAGGGCCACGCCCTGATCGACCGCGCGCTCTACCTGCCCGAGCGCTGGGCCGGCGATCCCGCGCGGCGGGGCAAGGCCGGTGTACCGGAGGAGGTCGCGTTCGCCACCAAGCCCAAGCTCGGCTTGGCCATGCTGCAGCGGGCGCTGACGACGGGCGTGCCGTTTGCCTGGGTGACCGGCGACAGCGTCTACGGCAGCGTCTACGGCGCGGACCACCGCCTGCGGCGCCTGATCGAGCGGCATGGGCGCGGCTATGTGCTGGCGGTGACCAGCGCGCAGCGCCTGGGTCTGAAGCCGGTCGAAGGCTGGCTCGAGGACGTGCCGGCCAAGGGCTGGCGGCGGCTGAGCGCCGGCAATGGCGCCAAAGGCCCGCGGCTCCACGACTGGGCTTATCTGCCCTACCGCTCGCTCGTTGCCGAGGGCTGGAAGACCGGCCTTCTGATCCGGCGCAAGATCAAGGAGCCGGACAAGCTGGCCTTCTACCTGACCCTGGCGCCGGCTTCGACCAGCCTGGCCGATCTGGTGCGGGTGGCGGGGACGCGCTGGACGGTCGAGGCCTGCTTCGAGGCGGCGAAAGGCGAGGTCGGCCTGGATCAGTACGAGGTGCGCTCGTGGGTGGGCTGGCACCGCCACGTCACGCTCGCCATGCTGGCGCACGCCTACCTTGCCGTCGTGCGCCAGGCGGCACTCGGGGGGATCGGTGACCGTCGACCTCGCCGCCGATCTGCTGCCCCACACCGTGCCCGAGGTGCAGCGTCTGCTCTGGCGGCTGGTGTGGGCACGCCCACCGGACCCCGAGCAGGTCATCGCCTGGTCGCTCTGGCGCCGCCGCCACCAGCAGCGCGCCCGCCAGAGCCATTGGCGACGACAAACCAGCCATGAACCACGACTGTAGTACTAGAAGCGCCGCCCCTCGACAGGGGCGGCGGCCGGCGGCTCAGAGCCTGTTTTACCGGAACGGCCCCATTTCCGTCGTGACAAACGATGGAGGGTCGAGATGTGGACCGCGCAAGATCGCGAGCGTTACAAGGACGATGGCCGACGTTACCCGAGCGATCTGAGCGACGCGGAATGGGCGCTGGTGCGGCCGCTGATCGAGGCGTACCCGACACTGACGAAAGACCGCCGCGAGATGGTCAACGGCTGCCTTTACTTGGCGGCGGAGGGCTGCCGCTGGCGATCGCTGCCGAAAGAGTTCGGCCCCTGGCAGACGGTCCGTGGCTACTGGGATCGCTTCCACCGTGACGGCGTCTGGGCTGATCTGGCCGCTCTGCTGACCCCGGCGGCCCGGGCGCGCCTCGGCAGGCCCCCCACGCCATCGACCGGGATCGTGGACTCGCAAAGCGTCGCGTCCGGACCACAGAAAGGGGCGCGCGGCATTGATGCGAACAAGAAGGTCAAAGGTATCAAGCGCCATGTCCTGACCTGCTGGTTCGGCTTCATCCTGGCCGTGTTCGTCTCGGCCGCCAGTCTGCACGACACGCATGGTCTGGCACCGCTCTTGGAACAGGCCGATGCCGCCGGTTGGAAGCTCGAGCGGGTCAAAGTCGACGGCATCTACACGGGGCCGACGGTGCGCGCCGCTGCGGAGCGCCACGACGTCGAGGTGCAGGTAGCGCTCCGCGATCCGGCCATCCGTGGCTTCGCCCCGCTGCCGCTACGGTGGCGGATCGAGGCGACCTTCGGCACGTTGACCAATCGCCACCGGCGGCTGACGAGAAATCTGGAGCCGAGCGCCGACGCGGCAGAAAATCTCGTCGAGATCGCCAATCTTAGGCGTGTCCTCCGCGCCTTGACGCGAGCCCATCAAGAACAAGCATGATGAAACTGGCTCTAAGTCGGGCTTGAGCGCCTGGCAGATCGCAGGCGCGCTGCGCTTCAGCTCACCCGTGCACGGCGCCAGCATGTCGGCATACTCGACCAAGGTCGCATCGCGGTGCTCGGCGGCGATCTCGGCCAGCATCGCGCGCCTGCCGCCGAGCGGGGCGGGACCGCGCCCCATCCTCCGCGGCGCGCGCCGCTTGATCGCAGCGCGATCAAGCCTCGCGTGCCTGCCGACGCCACAGGCGCAGCGTCGAGGCGCCGACCCGGAAGCGCCGCGCCACCTCGGCATAGCAACTTCCCGC
>DATICZ010000195.1:0-2226 GCA_035456525.1 Gemmatimonadales bacterium | reverse complement strand
AGATTCTCGAGCCCGAACACCCGGCCCTGCGGGTCCACGACCCCGGCCCGCGAGTCGAGTCCCATGCGCGTCGTGCCCGCGTGATGGTGAGCGTTGAAGTCGGGGCGGCGACCTTTGGTGACCTGAAGGCGTCCCAGCCGAGCCGTCCGAAGCCACTCGCTCAGGCAGTCCCGGAGCCGTTCGAGGGTCTCCTGTTCCTCGTCGGTCCATGCGAGGGCGAGCCTTGGCAGAGGGTTGCCGAAGCGGTCTCGCCGGCTACCGAGCTCGATCCGATTCCACTGATGCGGCCGCTGCTCGAGGTTCAGCACGATTTCGAAAGCGTCGAAGGCTGTCGCCGGCGAGCGAACCCGGGACCACCCGTACCGGCGGCCAGTCCGACCAAACGGCCGGAGCATCCAGCGAGCCAGCCGGTGCCTCATGCCCTGGCGGCGTGGCACGAGCGTCATGGCGGCGTTGGGAAGCCGGAAGCTATCCAGCGCGTCATCCGTGAGCGTGAGGCGTCCTCCGATCCGGAGGCCGCCGTCCGTGGTGTGCTGATCGTAGAAGGAGGCCTCGGCAAAGAGCCCGGGCGAGTCGGGGATGACAAGTAGAGAGAAGTCGCGCGCATGCTCCATGAATCCTCGGCCCAGCCACTCCGAATAGCCCTCCCCACCGAGTCCGGCGATGAGCAGAAGGCGGGCATTCTCGACGGCGCCGCACGCGAGGATCACCATTCGCGCCCGCACCTCGACGCGCTGTCCGCTATCGGCAACCGCGTGGACTCCGCGCACGCTGCGCTTCGCCCGGTCTACATCCAGGTCCACAACGGTCGTGGACGGAACCAGGGCGATCGTCTCCATCTTGCCCAGCCTGCTGGGCAGAACAGTGGTGAACTGCTTCGCGCTGCCGAACTGATACACGCCGCTCGTGAGCCCCGTTCCCTCCAGCCGGAACGGACGCCGCCCCGCCGTCGCCCAGTAGTCGGCTCCGTACTCCAGGGGTCCCAGCCCGCACAACGCTTGCGCCCGGCGGTAATGCGGCTCGAGATCGTTCCAGCTGATCGGCCACTCGGCGAGGTCTCTTGGGGTCAGAGGGACGTACTTCGCTCCCACTCCCGCTTCATCGTGAAGCGGGACGTTCCAGATGTTCACGGTTCCGCCGACCTGACGATGACGAGTGCCGGCCAGACCGTTGTACGGTTCGCCCTCGTGATCGCCGTCGTTAAGTTCCTGCGCTCGCGGTGACGAGCGGATTCCACCGCTCTCGAGGAGAACTACGCGACGCCCCGCGATACCGAGCGCGAGCGCCGTAGCGATGCCGGCCGGGCCGGCACCGACGACGCACACCTCCGTGGATTGCGACCTAGGAAGCGAATCACCCATGCGCGGTCGACCGCCGATGTCGACGGGAAGCGTCCATCCACCTCGGCCGGCTCGAAGCGGCGTGATGCTATCATCTGAGCAGCTTTACGTTCATGCCGGCCAGGCTCCTTGTTCTCGGGATCGACGCAGTGAGCCCGCCTCTGCTCCGGCACTGGGCGAAGGATGGGTCGCTGCCCGCCATTCGCGGCTTGATGGATCGCGGGACTTCCGGAACGGTGCGCGGCATGCGGGGATTCTTCATCGGAAGCACGTGGCCTTCGTTCTACACCGGCTGCTCCCCCGCTGGGCACGGTTTCTACCGCATCGAGCAGCTGAGATCCGGGACGTACGAGTTCTTCCGCCCGCTCGACTCCCCGCTCGGTGTGGGCGGCACTCCTTTCTGGAGACTCGCGTCCGACGCGGGCGGTCGAGTCGCGGTACTCGACGTCCCGCTCACGCGCCTCGACCCGCATCTGAACGGCCTCCAGATAGTGGAGTGGGGAGGGCACGATGCCGTCTTCGGCTTCCACGCCTCGCCTTCTGAGATCGTGCGCGACGTCCTGTCGAGCGTGGGTCCGTATCCCCTGCCCACCAACTGCGATGGCGTCCGGCGGAGCGCGGCCGACTTCGAGCGGTTCGTGGCGAAGCTCGAGCTGGCAGTGGCGAGGAAGACTCAGCTGACGCTCGATCTCCTCGAACGGGAGGACTGGGATCTCTTCGTGCAGGTCTTCACCGAAGCGCACTGTGCCGGGCACCAGTGCTGGCACATCCACGATCCGGCGCATCCCGCGCATGATCCGGCGCTGCTCGCGGCCGTGGGAGATCCACTGAAGCGAGTCTACCGCGCGATCGACCGGGCGGTCGCGGCTTTACTCGAACGCGTGGG
>DATICZ010000194.1:0-8954 GCA_035456525.1 Gemmatimonadales bacterium | reverse complement strand
CCAGCAGTCGCGCGGCGGACACGAGACGATCAGGACACCGCCCGCGCCCGCCCGCAGCGGGTATTCCACGACGGAAGTGTGCAGGTTGCCGCCGCAGCTCACCGGATAGACCAGCGCCCCGTCGAGCGCCGCCGCGGTGGTTGCCCCACCCGCCCCGCGCTCACACGCCACCACGACCACGTCGCCTCCGCCCGGCCGGTGCGCCGCGATGAAGTCGCGCACCACCGTGAGCTGCGCCCGGCCAGCACGCCCCGGCGGACCCACCCCCATCGGCGCGCACGACCCCGCGCAGAGGCCGCAGCTCACGCACAGCGCGGGGTTCACTCGCGCCACCGTCGCCGACTTGCCGGTCGTACCGGCGTCGGCGCGATCCACCATCGCGATCGCCTCATAGGGGCAATCGAGGTAGCACTGCTCGCAACCGGTGCACAGTTTCTCATCCACCATCGACGGCCGCGGACGCCGTGACAGACGGGGACGCGTCAGCCAGGGAATGGCAAGCCCGGCCGCCACGATCGCGAGACCGATGCCCCACACGGCGGCCGGGGACACCGCCCGGGCCAACGGCAACCAGAACGCGTAGAACCAGTCGTAGGCCGCCCGTCCCGGCAGCGTGAACGCGTCGGCCGGCGGGGTCATCGCCACCGGCCACAGGACGGCGAGCGCCAGCAGCGCACCCACGACCGTCCAGGTGAGCCCGCGCGGCGGGAACAGGCCGGGGCGCGCCAGCCGTGACACGTGCACCCACACGAGAATGAAGAGTGCGATCGGCAGCGCCACGTGCGCAAACAGGTTCAGAAAGAAGAACGCGCCCGGGAGAGCCCGCTCACCGGTGAACGCCCGGCTGATCGGCTCCCCGAAGATCGGCAGCAGGTCGAAGATGCGCGCCCCTGCCTGGGCCAGCACCTGACCCTGGACGTCCCACACCATCACGTAGCCAGTCCACCCGCATATGAACACCGAGGCCAGCAGCACGAGTCCCGAGATCCAGGCGAGCGTGCGCGGTCCCCAGCTTCTCCCCTGCACCAGCATGCGCAGCGCGTGAAACAGTGCGGCGACGACCGCGGCGTCCGACGCGTAGCGGTGCACGCCGCGCATCCAGCGTCCGAGCCACGGCTGATTCGTGATGCGGACGACCGATTCGTACGGCTCGCTGATGTGATAGACGAACAGGAGATAGACGCCGGTGACGAGCAGGACGACAAACAGGATCAGGACGAGGGCACCGCTGTGATACAGCGGGTTGTAGCGCCACCCGTACAAACGGTTCGCGAGCGCGTCCGCGCGCGCGAACCCGCGGCGCACGATCTTCGACAGCCCGTCCACCGGTGCCATGCCATCCCTTGCTTAGGCTTGCTGGCGTGAAAATATCATATTATCATGATGAAGACAAGATTATGCTCTCGCAGACCGCCGAGTACGCGCTGCGCGCCGTGCTGTACGTCGCCGAGCATGGCACCGATCGTCTCGTCCAGGTGACCGAGATGGCCACGGCGCTGCGCATCCCGAGAAACTACCTGTCCAAGACCGTGCATGCCCTCGTGCGCGAGGGAGTGCTGCTGTCGACGCGCGGCAAGTCGGGCGGATTCCGACTGGCGGTTCCCGCCGATCGGCTGTATGTGGTGCAGGTAGTGGCGCCGTTCGGCAGCCTGGGGGAGGGGCGCCACTGCCTGCTGGGACGCCCGCAGTGCAGCGACCGGACCGCCTGCGCTGCACACGCCAAATGGAAACTGGTCGCCGATCGCGTCGCGGAGTTCTTTCGCGGGACGACGATCGCGGAATTGCTGCAGGGGGCAGCCGTGCCGGCCTGAGCGCCGGCACCGAACGGCCTTTTCGTGGAAAGGAGCCGATCATGGCAGAACAACCGGAGGCCCGTCGCGACGACGGCGACATCCCGCTGATCCAACGCCTGCTCGACCGACCGTTCCTGCTGCTCGCGGCGGGCATCGTGATCATGGTCGTGTTTTACACGGCGTGGGGTCTCTATGAGATCCTGTCCCTCAAGCCGGCCCCCCTTCCCTGATCCAAGGACACCCACTCATGCACACCGGCTTAGACTCTCCGCCGCGCGTCTGGTGGCTCCCGCTCCACGGAGCCGAGCGCATCTGGGTGACGGTCGCATTCGCCTGGTGCCTCGTGCTGTTCGCCATGATGCCGCTCTGGCACCTGAAGGGCCAGCAGAACCCGTCCGGTATCCGTCACAAAGTCGAGCCCACGCGCTTCTATCAGCGGGTGCAGGAGTTCATCAAACAGTACCAGGTCGGCGAGGAGGCGGGTATTCCGATCGTCGCCCCGCCCCCCGGCAGCGACGTGTACCTCCTCGCGCAGATGTGGAAGTGGACGCCGATTCTGAAGCTGCAGAAGGGCGTCGAGTACACGCTGCACCTCTCGGCGCTCGACATCAACCACGGCTTCAACCTCAATCCCGTCAACATCAATTTCCAGGTCGTCCCGGGTTACGACTACGGCCTCAAGGTGGTCCCCAACGCCGCCGGAGACTTCCGCATCGTCTGTGACGAGTTCTGCGGCATCGGCCACCACACGATGGTCGGCAAGGTCATCATCGTCGAGCCGGGAGGTGCCCAATGACCGCCGCCACCGCTCCCGCGGACTTCCGCGTCTGCCCGCGGACCAACCTGAAGATCCACGCGGCCGCCGATGCGCTCATCCGGGCCAACGCCGTGGCCGCCACCGTCGCCCTGCTGATCGGCGGCATCGCGGCCATCCTCGTGCTGCTGACTCGCTGGCAGGCGGTGCACCTGCTCCCCGCGGACTGGTTCTACCGCATCCTGACGATCCACGGGATGAGCATGCTGATCTTCTTCATCATCTTCTTCGAGATGGCGATCCTGTACTTCGCCAGTGCGGTCGTGCTCAACTGTCGTGTGCCCGCCCCACGGCTCGGCTGGCTCGCGTTCGTCCTGATGGTGCTCGGCGCGGTGATGACGGAAGCCACCATGTGGGCCGGCCGCGCGGACGTGCTGTTCACGTCCTACGTCCCGCTCCAAGCCACCTCGTGGTTCTACCTCGGCGTCATCCTCTTCGCCGTCGGCGCCCTGGTGGTCGTCGGCCTCTTCTTCGCCACGCTCGTCGTGGCCAAGCGCGAGCGCACCTACCAAGGCTCCGTGCCGCTCATCACGTTCGGCGCGCTCACGGCGGCCATCATCGCCTTCATCACGCTCGCCCACGGCGCGGCGATCTACATCCCCACCTACCTCTGGTCGCTCGGGCTCATGACGGTCGATCCCGAGGTCTACCGCATGGTCTGGTGGGGGCTGGGGCACGCCTCGCAGCAAATCAACGTCGCCGCGATGGTGTCGGTCTGGTATCTGCTGGGTGCGCTGACCATCGGCTCGGTCGTCTTGAACGAGAAAGTCAGCCGCGGCGCGTTCGCCCTGTACATCCTGTTCATTTCGATGGCCTCGGCCCACCATCTGCTGGTGGACCCGGGCCTGGGCTCGGCCTGGAAGGTGTGGAACACGAGCTACTTCATGTACATGGCCGTGCTCGCCTCCATGGTCCATGGATTCACGGTCCCGGCGGGCATGGAGGCCGGCCAGCGGGCGCGCGGCCTCACCAAGGGCATGTTCGAATGGCTGCGCAAGGCGCCATGGGGGGACCCCGGCTTCTCGGCCATGATCTTCTCGATCGTGGTGTTCGGCTTCGTGGGCGGGATCACCGGCGTCACCTTCGGCACCGAGCAGATCAACATCATCGCCCACAATACGCTGCGCATTCCGGGACACTTTCACGCTACCGTCGTGAGCGGCACCGCCCTCGCGTTCATGGGACTCACCTACTACGTGATCCCACTGATCTTCCGCCGGCGGATCGCGTTCTATCCCCTCGCCAAGATCCAGCCGTGGTTGTTCGCGATCGGGATGCTGATTTTCTCGCTCATGATGACGTTCGCCGGCACCTTCGGCGTGCCGCGGCGCCACTGGGACATCACCTTCTCCGGCGCGCCGTTCGACGTGCAGTTCAATCCGGCGGTGAACCTCGTCATCGGCCTCATGGCCCTGGGCGGGCTCATGGCCGCGGTGGGCGGCGGGATCTACATCCTCGTGACCGTCTGGTCGGTCTTCTTCGGTGAGCGCCTCCCCGCGGGGCCGCTCACGGGGCACGGCCTGCCGCCGGGCATCGCGACGCCGCCGAAACCGATTCCGCCGGGTGACCACCCGAAGAAGGCCACGGGAACGCTGGTGCTCGTCTTCGTCTTCCTGGCGGCGTTCATCGCCTACTACTTCATCAACTGGAAACTGCTCTCGGTCGTATGGAAGATCGGCTGACCGCAGCGCCCATTCCGGAACGGCTCGCTCCGCGCCACTGGGGAACCCTGGTGGCGCTGGGCGCCATCCTCCTGATCACCCTCGCCTGGTGGGCGCTGGCGCTCTGGCCCCTGCCAGCCGAGGCCCCGCCCGCGCTGTTACGGGCGCGCACCGTCTGCTTCGGCACCGGCGACAACGGCCTCCCCAACGGCATCGGATGGATGATGCTGATCGGCGAGCCGATCATGATCACGCTCCTGCTCGTGAGCGCGGTGGGCGGCACGACGATGCGCGAGACGTTCCAGAGCCTCGCCCAGCACACGCTGGGCCGGCTCGCGTTGAACACGACGGTCCTCGGCCTGGTGGCGGCCCTCGCCCTCGCGGGGGCGCGGGTGACCTACGCCCTGGGGATCGGTGCGGCGGACCAGACCCAAACCAGTGCCGACGTCGCCGCCGTCACCCGCATCAACCGGCCGGCCCCGCCCCTGGATCTCGTGGATCAGCACGGCACCGCTGTGACGCTCGCCGCGCTGCGCGGGCGGCCGGCGCTCGTCACGTTCGCCTACGCCCACTGCCAGACCGTCTGCCCGCTCATCGTGCAGAACGTCGTGCGGGCGCGAAACCAGCTCGCCGGGCAGGGTGCGGCGCCGCAGGTCGTCGTGATCACACTCGACCCGTGGCGCGATACGCCCTCCCGTCTCCCCGGCATGGCCCAGCAATGGGGATTGCCGGACGATGCCCATGTGCTGAGCGGCCCGGTGCAGGATGTCGAGGCGGCCCTGCACCGCTGGGAGGTCCCGCGCACCCGCAACGGCCAGAACGGCGAGATCACGCACCCGAACGTCGTGTACGTGCTCGATGGGTCCGGCACGATCGCCTTCATCGCGAACGGTGATGCGGAGGTCCTGGCTCAGCTGGTGGATCGGCTGTGAAGCTGGCTGCTGGCTGCTGGCTGCTGGCTGCTGGATGATGGCTGACGGCTGACGGCTGATAGCCGATAGCCGCTGGCCGCTAGCCGCTACATCGGCGAAATCCCCGACGCCCGCGTCCGCGCCCACACGTTCAACGCCATCGTGGCGGCCGCCAGTACCTCCATTGCGCGTCCGATGACGGCCAGCGTCTCCGGTCCGTGGAGCACCGCGACGCTCACGGCCCAGATCCCGCCATTGAGCAGGGCGAGCGCGAGCCAGGCAAGTCCTTCACGTCCGCGGGCCGCCCGCGTCATGCCGAAGCGCGGAAAGATCCAGTAGGCGACCCCCATCACGAGCTGCACGAACCAGCCCACCAGCAGCAGCTCGTAGTGCACCGGGAGCCAGCGCCACACGCCGAGCGGCAGCGGGAGTCCTTTGGCCGCGAGCAGCAGCGCGCCGAGCGTGAACCCGGCGAGCAGGTAGGCGAGCGCGGCGCGGATGAACCAGATCGATGCCCCGGGCACCCCCGCTACCGCCCCTTCACCCGCGGCCAGGTGTTGACGACGAACGCCAGCGCGCCGAGCCACTGCAGCGTGGCCGAGGCGACGAGCGTCCACCCCGCGACGGCCGAGGGATGCGTGGCCTGCATCGGCTCCGCCGCGATCCGCAGCAGCAGGCCCAGATTGAGCAGCACGAAGCTCGCCACCGCGAGGCCGTCCACGCCGCGCGGTTGCTCGGCGGAATACTTGGGGAACATCCAGTAGGCGACCCCGAAGATCATCCCGGTGACCCACCCGACGACGAGCAGGTGGATGATGACGGGCGTGAGCCAGAATGGGCCACCCGCCGCCTGCCAGACGCTGCCACCCAGGGCGGCGACGAAGTACACCAGGGAGAACTTGACGAACCAGCGCGTGATCGGCGGCATGGACTATTCGACGACCGCGTCGGCTTCGATCTCGACCAGCATCGCGGGATCCACGAGTCCGCTCACCTGCACCATGGTCGCCGCGGGCCGGATCGCCCCGAAGATCTCTCCGTGAGCCTTCCCGACTTCCTTCCATCGCGCGATGTCGGTCACGTACATGCGGGTGCGCACCACGTCGCGCAGCGACGCTCCCGCACGGACCAGCGCCCGTTCGATGTTCCGCAGCGCCTGCTTCGCCTGGAGATAGGCGTCGCCGATGCCGACGAGCGCCCCCTGATCGTCCGTGGCCGTGGTCCCCGCGACATGGATGAGGTTGCCGACGCGCACAGCCCGCGAATACCCGACGACGGGCTCATAGGGCGAGGTGCCGGAGATGTTGAGACGCTGGGCCATGGGACCTCGGAGAAAGAAGGCGATCAGCTATCAGCTGTCAGCCATCAGCTATTACGACGGAGAACATGGCGCAGCGCACCCTCGAGATCTGGAAAGCGAAACCGGAATCCAGCGGCGAGCAGTCGCGCCGGTACGAGCCGCGCGCTCGTCAGCAGCGCTTCGTCCGCCGCCTCCCGGCCGAATACGAGTCGCAGCGCAAACGGCGGGACCGGGATGAGCGTAGGGCGGCCCAGCACACGGCCCAGCGTGCGGGCGAACTCGCCGTTGGTCACCGGGTTCGGGGATGCCGTGTTGACGGGTCCGGCCAGATCCGTCGAGTCGAGGACGAAACGGAGCACGTCGAGCAGATCGTCGATCGCGATCCAGCTCCAGTAGCGCCGCCCGCGCCCGATGGGGCCGCCCAGGCCCAGACGAAACGGCAGCAGCAGCGGACCGAGCAGGCCCCCGCGCCGGTCCAGGACCAGACCGGTGCGCAGATATACGACGCGCACACCGGCCGCGACCGCAGGATCTGCCGCGGCTTCCCACTCGCGGCACACCTCGGCGAGGAACCCCGTACCCCCACCGCTCGCGTCGCTGAGCGGCTCGTCGCCGCGATCGCCGTAGAAACCGCTCCCGGTGCTGAACACCATTACCCGGGGCCTTCGGGCCAGCCCGGCGAGCGTTCGCGCCAGTAACGCGGTGGAGTTCACACGGCTGTCGCGGATGCTGGCACGTTTGGCCGCCGTCCAGCGGCCGAAGATCGGCTCGCCGGAGAGATGCACGATGGCGTCCACGCCCTCGAGCCCCGCCGCGTCGATGCGGCCTTCCGCCGGCGACCAGATAACGTCCCCGGCGGACGGCGCGGCGCGGCCGCGCACCAGACGCCCGACCGCGTGCCCGGCCGCGCGGAGCGCCGGCACCAGGGCGGTGCCGATCAGGCCGCTCGCTCCCGACACGATGACGCGCATGGCTCGCAGACAACCTAGCCGTCTCGATCTTGCGCGGCACCACGCATTGTAGTACTGTATCGGTACAATGATACAGTCGGCCGCGCCACGTGTTTGACCATGTGGACCCGCGCAGTCCTACACCCCTCTACGCCCAGATCGCCTCGCGGCTGCGCATCGCGGTGGCGGCGGGAGAGCTGCGCCCAGGCGACGCGCTGCCGTCGGTTCGTCGTCTTGCGGCTCAGCTGCGAGTGAATCCGGCGACGGTGGTGCAGGCCTATCGCGACCTCGAGGCGGAAGGGTTCGTGGAGATGCGACAGGGCGCAGGCACCTTCGTGCGGGAACTGCCCCCCGCCCGTCGCAGCAGCGAGCGGGTGCGCCAGGCCACGGTGCTGGTGCGCCAGCTGATCGCGAACGCCCGGCGGCTGGGGGTGTCGTTGGACGAGTTGCACAGCGCAATCCTGGAAGAGATCGGAGCGAAGACCTCATGAGCCACGCGATCGAGATCCGGCGGCTCCAGTACCGCGCCGGCAAGAGCTTCGAGATCCCGAGCCTCGACCTGACCGTCCCGGCGGGATCGATCTACGGATTCCTGGGCCCCAACGGATCGGGGAAGACCACGACGATGCGGCTCGTGCTCGGCCTCCTGCGGCCGCGCTCGGGCGAGATCCGCGTGCTCGACCGGCCGATGCCGCAGGATGCGCACCAGGTGCTGGCGCGCATCGGCTACGTGCCGGAGCAGCCGCATCTCGATCCCACGCTCACCGTCGGCGAGCTGCTCCGCTTCCAGGCGGCCTTCTATCCGACCTGGGATCACGCCTGGGCCACGCAGCTGCTGGACACATTCGAGCTGGACGGGCGCCGTCCCTTCGGAAGACTGTCCAAGGGACAGAAGGGGAAGGTCATGATGCTGCTGGCTCTGGCGCAGCGGCCCGAGCTGCTGGTGCTGGACGAGCCGACCGACGGGCTGGATCCCGTGGTGCGCCGCGACATGCTGGCGGCGCTGCTCGACTACGTCTCCGAGCACGGCGCGACGGTGTTCATCTCGAGCCACCTGGTGCACGAGCTGGAGCGCATGTGCGACTGGATCGGCGTCATGGACCAGGGCCGGCTCGTGATCGAGCTGCCGATGGACCGCTTCAAGAACGGCATCAAGCGCCTGGTGGTGTCGGATGCGCCGCCCGAGGTCGCAGCGACCCCGTTCTCGCTGCTCTCCCGCGAGCGCAACGGCGCCGCCACCGAGACCTGGCTGGTGCGGGACTGGGAGCCGGAGATGCAGGCGTTTTTCGACAGCGCAGGGGGAGGCGCGTCGCTGCAGCGGGTGATCGACCTCGACCTGGAGGACGGCTTCGTCGAGCTGCTGCGGACGTTCCGCACGCCCGGCGCGAAGGAGGCCCGCTGATGTTCCGCGTGCTGCTCTATTCCCAGTGGAAGTGGTCGCGCCTCGTGGTCACGCTCGGAACCATCGCGGCCTTCGCGCTCCCCATCGTGTCGGTGCAGGGGTTCGCCCGCGACGCCGCGAATC
>DATICZ010000193.1:0-17128 GCA_035456525.1 Gemmatimonadales bacterium | reverse complement strand
ACCGCCGCCTTCAGCCACTCGGCCACCTCTCCCAGGCACACCCAAAGGGGTGCGGCGCGGAAGTCTACACCTCCGGTGCGGGCCCCAGCAAGCGGCCTCCGGATCGGTCGTATCTGGCTACACCATCAACCCTTACTGACGCGTGACTCGGCACGTCCAGCGGGGGTCGCAGCCATAGCCGAGGCGGACGTTCCACCTCGACTTCTCCAGTTCTTCACGAAGCCTTGGGCATCATCGTCTTCACACCGTAACAGGAGGGGCCAATGCGCACCACCGTTTGGCTCGCCGTGTTGAGTCTCACGACTCCGCTCGTTGCCCGTGCGGGGGGAGCCCCAACATGGGCCGAGCGCTACATGGCCGAGTACGCCGCGAGTTCGGCGGGCGCGGTCAGTGGGGCCATCCCGAGCTTCTCGCGCCAAACCGGGCTGGCGTGCAACGTCTGCCACATCGCATTTCCTCAGCTCACCGCGTTCGGCCGTCTCTTCAAGCTCAACGGCTACACGCTGACCGGACTGCAGACGGTCAACACCGGGGAAACGAGTCCCTCGCTCAAGATCAACCTCATCCCGCCGGTCTCGGCGATGGCGGTGACGTCGATGACGCAGACCGCCAAGGCGCAGGCCGGGACCCAGAATGGGAACCTCGAGTTTCCGCAGGAGCTGAGTGTCTTCCTGGGCGAGGAAATCACGCCGCGCATGGGGACCTTCATCCAGGTGACCTATGAAGCCGCGGAAGGTGCGATCGCGCTGGACAACGTGGACGTGCGCTACGCGAACCATGCGGAGGTGGCGTCGCACGGCATGATCTACGGCTTCACCCTCAACAACAACCCGACAGTCCAGGACGTCTGGAACAGCACGCCGGCCTGGGGCTTTCCGTTCTCCGCTTCGTCGGTCGCTCCCACGCCGGCGGCGGCGACGCTGATCGACGGCGGCCTCGGCCAGACCGTCGCCGGGCTCGGGGCCTACGCGTTCTGGAAGAATCTGCTCTATGGGGAACTGACCGCGTACCGCTCCGCCCAGCAGGGCGGCGCCCATCCACCGGACGCCAGCTCGAGCGGCGTCACCAAGGGGATCGCACCGTACTGGCGCCTGGCGGTGCAGCATGCGTGGGGAACCCAGACGCTCGAGGTCGGCACGTTCGGGATGTCGACGCGGCTCTACCCCAGCGGCGTCACCGGCTCCACCGATCGGTTCACCGACGTCGCGCTGGACGCGCAGTACGAGCGGAAACTGGGCAGCGGGAATCTGTTCGCCCACGCGGCGTGGATCAACGAAAAGCAGCACCTGGACGCGACGTTCGCGGGCGGGGGCTCCAGCAACGCCACCAACTCGCTGCACACGTTCCGGGTCGATGCCACGGCGCTCACGGCCACGCGTCTCGGCGGCTCGCTGGGGTACTTCAACACCAGCGGCGATGCCGATGCCACGCTGTACGGCGGGAGCGCGACCGGGAGCCCGAACAGCAGCGGCATCGTCGCCGAGGCCCAGTTCATGCCGTGGCTCAACACGCGGTTCGAGGCGCAGTACGTCGTGTACAGCAAGTTCGACGGCGCGAGCACGAACTATGACGGCAGCGGCCGGAACGCCTCGGACAACAACACGCTGTACCTGATGGTGTGGCTGGCGTTCTAGCCGGTCGGCCTCACGGTCAATCCGGGGGCGGGTCACAGTTGATCTGTAATTGACGGGCCCGAAATATGCCTTATCGTAGACGGGACAGGCCCGCCCCCATGACGCGTACACTGTTCTCGCCCGCGCATCGTCTGCTGATGCCGCTCCTCGCCGCCGCGGGCGTCGCCTGCGCCAAGAGCGGCACCGAGCCCAATCTCGTGGACATCAGCGGCCACTGGACCTTCGTGGAGCAATTCAGCGACATCATCCACCAGGTGACCTGCGCCGACACGGGCACCTACGAGATTTCCCAGTCCGCGGACGGATTCACGGGGATCTACGCGCAGCGCGGCGCGTGCCATGGCCCGGGTATCAACGCCGACAACACCGATTCCGGCACCGTCACCGATGGTCACGTCCTGGGGCGCACGGTCAAGTTCAAAGCCCCCAACTGCGCCTACGACGGGCAGACGCCGCTCGACCGCACCGACCGGCTCGACGGCCATGTGGTCTGCACGATCGGCGATCCCACCATCACGTACAACTTCTCCGGGTCCTGGTCGGCGGTCCGCTGAGGGTGAGGCTCCCATGACCGTACGCCGCGTGCTGCTGGCCCTTCTGCTCGTCGCCGCTTTCGCGGCGACGGGATTCGCGCACGACATGTTCCTGAAGCTCGAGCGCTACTTCCTCGCTCCCGAGTCCGCCGTGACCGTGCCGCTGCTCAACGGCACCTTCGACACGAGTGAGAACGCCATCGCCCGTCCCCGCTTCGCCGACATCGCCATGGTCGGACCGGCGGGCCGCGTCACGTTCGACACGACGGTGGTGTCCGGCAGGAACGACAGCACCTTTCTCGCCCTCCGGACCGGCGCCCCCGGCACCTACGTGATCGGCGTCTCGACGCGGCCCAACATCATCGCGATGTCGGGCGAGCAGTTCCACGAGTACCTGCAGGAGGAGGGCCTGGATCACGTGATCGCGGCGCGCCGCCAGGCCGGCACGGCCCAGGACTCCGTCCGCGAGCGCTACGCCAAGCACGTGAAGGCCATCGCGCAGGTCGGCGAGGCGCGCACCGCGTCGTTCGGGACGTCGCTGGGATATGCCGCCGAGTTGGTGCCGCTCGACAATCCTTACGTCTGGAAGCGCGGCGGCACGCTGCGCTTTCGAGCCATGGTGGACGGCGCGCCGGTCCCCGGTCTTGCCGTGATCAGCGGCGGGCGCTCGGCCGCCGACACCGCGTTTCCGCGCCGCGCACTGCGCACGGATTCGGGCGGGATCGTCACGCTCGCCCCTTCGGGCCCCGGCCTCTGGTACCTCACCTTCATCCACATCGGCACCGTCAACGCGCCCGACCGCAACTACCAGTCGGAGTGGGCCACGATCACGTTCGAGCTCCGCTAGATCCTGGACGGGCCCTCGCCGCGGTGGAGCGGCGCGTCGTGGGCTGCGTGCGCTGCCCGCGCCTCGTCGCGTATCGGCGCCTGGTGGCCCGCCGCAGGCGGCGGGCGTTCGCGGACCAGACGTACTGGGGACGGCCGGTGCCGGCCTGGGGCGATCCGGCCGCCCGGCTCGTGATCGTGGGACTGGCGCCCGCCGCGCACGGCGCCAACCGCACCGGCCGCATGTTCACGGGCGATTCGAGCGGCGACTGGCTGTACGCGGCGCTGCACCGCTACGGGTTCGCGAGCCGGCCCACGGCGCTCACCCGGGACGACGGGCTGCGGTTGCGCGACTGCTGGATCACCGCCTCGGCCCGCTGCGCGCCGCCCGGGAACAAGCCGCTCCCCGTAGAGCTGGCGCGCTGCCGCCCCTACCTGTCGGACGAGCTGGCGCTGCTGCGACGACGGCGCGTGGTCGTCGTCCTGGGGCGCGTCGCGCACGACGCCTTCTTGCGGGCGGCCGGGTGGTGGGAGGGACTCCCCGCGCGGGAGCGCCCCCGGTTCGCGCACCTGGCGGTCACGCGCCTGCCCGACGGCACGATGCTGGTCGCGTCGTATCACCCGAGCCGGCAGAATACGAACACGGGGAAGCTCACCCGCGCGATGTGGCACGCGGTGTTTCGGAGGGCGCAGCGGCTGCTGCAGCAGCCGGCGGGTCGCTGACGAACCTCAGGACCCGAGGAGCACCACGTCGGCCCGCGCGGCGGCCGATCGCAGGTCGCCCGGCGCGCCCATGGGCAGCGTCACGCCGGGATCCGACAGCCGCGCCTGGACGCCCCCCGGCGCCAGCACGACGCTGATCCCCTCGATGGATGCCGGGGGCGTCTCGAGCGGCGCCGGGACCGCCACGCCGCGGCGCCGCAGCTGGCGCAGATAGCCCGGCAGGATGCGCCAGAGCTTCGCCTCCACTTCACCCATCGAGTTGCCCTGCACCATGCAACCGGGCAACTCCTCGAAGTTGGCCATCCACCACTCCACGCCGTCGGGTCGAGGGGACGGCCAGTGGAGGCGAACGTGGTAGGAGGGGAGGGGGCGAAGCCAGCCGAAGATGCTGCGCATCAGGCGGCTTCGCTGTCCTGGACGGACCGGATCAGGTGCGCCGCGTAGTCCACGACGAAGCGGGACAGCGGACCGCCGATCGGCACCGTCATGTGCAGGTGCGGATGCTCGGGATGGATCCAGAACAGCGCCTGTTCCGGCTCCTTCGTGTCGACGGGGCCGCCGTGCACGAAGCCCCAGGCTTCGAGCAGCGCGCCCACCTCGATGCCGCCGGTCGTGCGGCCGGGTCGCGTGATGTCGGTGAGCAAGGCGGTCGCCTGCTCGACGTTCACCGGTCCGCTCACGTTTCCCTCCCCAGCACACGCAACGGAAGATCCAGGTGACTGCTCCCGGCTTCGATCAGGAACCGATACCGTCCGGGCCCGTGAAACGTGGTGTTGGTGAGCTGGTAGATCAGGTTGGTGGCCGGCGCGGCGCCGTGCGGAATGTGGCCGATGTGCGTCCGGGTGGTCTGCTCGAAGATGCGCCGTCCCGCGTCGTCCACGAGCCGCACGCGCACGGTGGAGTCGCGGGAGTCATCGGCCGGCTCGAGCTGCAGGCGCACGACGACGACCATGCGCGCGTGGACCGCCGGGAACGTATCGGCGAAGATGGTATCGAAGACCCCCTGAACGTTCAGCTTGTCTCCCACGCCCACGCTCGCGCCATCGGCGATCGCGGCCAGCGTAACCTTCACCAACTCCTCCCCTCCGGCACGACGGATAAGCTCCAGCGTTCCCGTCAGGCCGCAAGAGGCGGACCGTGGGGCGCCGCTGCGGGACGCCAGCCACAGCGCAGGCCCGGCGTCAGTGCGCCACGGGCTCGAGGCGCGCCAGGTCGCGCAGGTTGCGCATGAACCGGTTGACCAGCAGCGCCAACATCGCGAGCGCCAGGGCGACGCACACGCCGTCGGCCAGCGGGCGGATCGGCACTCCCGTGAGCCAGGGAACGTGGCGGTGCAGCACGAGGCCCGTATTCACTGCGATCAGGATCAGTCGCACTTCGGTGGGTCCGAGCCGCCCGTAAGCGAGGCGGAACGCGCCGAATACGGTGGACTCGAGATAGACGTTGATCGACAGCCAGAGATAGACGATGACCAGACCCAGAGCGACTCCCAGGCTCACGTAGGGTGACAGGCCCAAGCCGATGCCGATCGCGGCGGTCGCATAGGCGTCCACGGCGTGGTCCAGGTAGTAGCCGTAGCGCGGCCGCTCGGTGCGTCGTACCCGTGCGAGCGTCCCGTCGAGGCTGTCGCCCAGCCAATTCACCACCAGCGCGGCGCTCGCGCCCCAGAGCCATCCCGAATGGAAGCCCGACAGGGCGTACGCCGCCGCCGTGGCGGTCGCGGCCAGGACGCCGAGCGCCGTGAGCTGGTCGGAAGTCACCCAGCCCGGCAGCCGCGCGGCGATCCAGCGCAGCAGCCGTCGCTCGGGCCCGGCGAGGAGAAAGGTCAATTCACGTCGAGGGTCCGCCATGCGTGCCTCCGGTGGGCGTCCGGAGGCACGATGGCCCGGCCCTCTCAAGCGGGTTTCAAGCGCGGAGCGGGCATCAGGGCTCCGTCCACCGACATTGGGACAGCCTGCCGAGGGCCTCGGCCAGGCCGGTGAGGCGGAACGTGGCGCTGCGGTCGGTGCCGTAGGCGCGATACCGGATCGTGAGCCGGGTCGCCCCGATCATCCGGGCGAAGATCCTGGGGGAGAAGTAGGGACTCTGCTCCGAGCCGAGGAAGGAGGCGTAGCGCGGGTAGCTCCGCCCCGATTCGACCGCGATGCCGCTGCTGGCCTGCAGCGTGGTGAAGTAGGCCTTGGTGCTTGTCGAGTCCGAGTCGAACCGGAGCTCGGCATAGGCGAAGTTGCCGCCGAACGGCTGCATCGGCTGGTCCGCGGAGAGCAGCAGGGTTCGGCCCCCGGCGCTGGGCAACCGATGCCCGCACACGATGACGAGGGTGGCGCCGCGGAAGGTATCCGCCGCCTTCGGAGGCTCGGTGGGCCAGGCGTCCTCCCGCAGGATGAGTCGGGTGTCGCTCGCGGCGGTGAGCTCGTCCGTGGTCTGCACCAGCCGCCACCCGGACTGGGCAGCGGCGCTGGACGTGGTGAGCAGGAGCGCGGGCAGCAGGTATCTGGTCATGGTTGTCGGACCGGTTGGAGGAGCGTGCTCAACCGCACATCACGCGCGTGCGGCGCCAGCTCGCCCGGAACGCACCACGCACAATCGAGTCGGCGCCGGCGAACGTCAGCTCGACGGAGCCGCCGAGGAGGGTATCGGAGGACGCCGCCGCGAACGTCACGCGCCCCGAGCGGGCCGCCTCGCACGCCGCTTCGCTGGTGCAGCGCGTCGCGGCGCCGACCTGTCGGTCCGACGGCCAGGCGACCGTCTGGCCGGCCAGCGCCGTCGCGGATCGCCATACCGAGATGCTGACGTGAGGCCCGGTGACGTCGGTCGAATCGGCGGGCCGGGTCGTCAGCAGGATCGTCACCGCGGGGCCGTCCCAGGGAGCGCAATCGGCCATCGCAGAGGCATACGGATATCCCGCGGGCGGTCCGGCGGGAGCCGGAGCGCCGCAGGCACCGAACGGTAACAGCAGGAAGACGAGGCCGGCGCGACGTCCGCTCAGGTGGCGCTCCGTCCTTTGCGGATCCAGGCGTCGAGGCTGAACGGCCCCGGTCCCCAGGCGGCGAACAGCAGCCAGATGAAGGAGTAGAGCAGCACGATCTCGCCCCGATTGTGCCACCACCAGATGTTGCCGCTTCGCGCTGCGTGCATCCAGAAGTAGGCCACCGCCATTTCTCCTGATGCGATGAGCACGAGCGGTCGGGTGAACAGGCCGAGGACGATACACACCCCGGCTACCGATTCGATGATCCCCGCCGCCCCGAACCGGCTCATCAGGTCCGCCGTCCCGCCGTTGGGGCCGACGCCCCCGAACCACCCGAGCAGCTTCTGCGCGCCGTGTGAGAAATATGTCAGGCCGGCGGCGATGCGGAGCGCGCTGTGGGCGATGGTGCGGAATCGGCGGTCCAATTGCTCGTTCACGGGCCCCTCCCGAGGTTATCTTGTGACACGGCGGCTCGGGTATAATCGTGCCCGCCCGGCTCCCGCCACGCAAGGCGGGGCGCGCCGTCCGACCCCTTTCTCAAGAGGTATCGCACGCATGAACCGGATCTCCTTGGTGTCCGCTGCCCTGCTGCTCGCCGGCAGCGGCCTGGCGGCACAGCAGAACGACCCCGACCGCTCGGTGCAAGGCGGGGGCGTGTTTCCGGAGGGCTGGAACGTCCGGACCGAGCGCAATGCGCCCACGGCCCAGGTGAAGTTCGTGGCCATGGGGGGTGGCTTTCACGCCACGATGGGACCCGCGGCGATCATGTGGCGTGATGCCGACGTGGCCACGGGTAACTACCACACCGTCGCGACGTTCGCGCAGACCAAGGCCCCGACGCATCCCGAGGCGTACGGACTGATCATCGGCGGCCAGCACCTGGCCGATTCGGCGCAGTCGTACACTTACTTCCTGGTGCGCGGGCAAGGGGAGTTCAGCATCCGGCGCCGCGCCGGGTACGCCAGCCGGCCCACGGCCGTCGTCGAATGGACGGCAAACGCTGCGGTCCACAAGGCCGACAGCGCCGGGGCGGCGACGAACGAGCTCGCGGTCCTGATCAAGGACGGCAAGGCGAGCTTCACGATCAACGGGACCGAAGTGTACTCGACCGCCGCGACCAACGTGGACGCGTCGGGCATCGTCGGTTATCGCGTGAACCACAACCTCGACGTGCACCTCTCGGCGATCGGAATCCACAAGCTGCCGTAGGCAGCCGCCGGCCGCGCGCGGGAACCGTCTCGCGCGCGGCTCGGTTCTTCTTCCGATGCCGATCGCATCCGTGCGACCGGTGTGCTGGATCCCTTTTCCATACTCCAGGAGTGTACCGATGTCGAACCGTTGGATCTCCGCCGCCCTGGCCGGCGTGCTGCTCGGGTTCTCCACCCCCGGCGCCTCCCAGACGAACCATGCCATGGGGCAATCGTCCGCCGCAGGGGCGGCCGCGCATCGCGATTCGCTGCCCGTCGATCAGCTGGCGCGCGTGAAGCAGGCCACCGCGCGCTATCGCGATGTCGCCAACGCCGTCGCGGATGGGTACGCGGACATCAACGTGGTGATCCCCAACATGGGACGTCACTACCTGAAGCAGGCGCTGATGGATTCCACGTTCGACGTGGAGCTTCCGGAGATCCTCGTCTATGCGCCCGACTCCAGCGGCACGCTGCAGCTCGTGGCGGCGGAGTACGCCGTCCCCACGAACCTCTCGACGAAAGCCCCCGAGGGGTTCCGTGGCTCGGCCGATCAGTGGTTCGTGAACGAACAGTTCAACATCTGGACGCTGCACGCCTGGGTCTGGAAAGAGAACCCGGCAGGCATGTTCTATCCGACCAATCCAACCGTGCAGTAATCCGCGCCTCGCCGGTGCCCCTTATTGCCAGCCGGCGCTGAGCGCGATGATCCCCGCGGAGAGCCGTGGCCGCCACCACGGCTCTCCGTGGTTTCCGCCGGGCACCTCCGTGTAGCTGACGTCGTATCCCCTGGCGACGAGAGCGTCGCGGAAGCGGCGGTTGGCGTCCCGGAAATTGGGCCCGGTTCCGCCCAGCGTGGCGTGGTCTTCCAGCTCCCCCACATCCAGGCAGAAGCGCACGTCCTTGTGTGGGGCCGCGGCGACCTGCAGCGTCAGCCATTCCCAGGGAGCCGTGTTCGACGCTTCCGCGCCGCGCCAGAACGCGCCGCTCTGCGACCACACGTTGCCGAAGAGATCGGGCCGCTGGAACGCCACGAAGGCGGCCGCAAGCCCGCCGGCACTCGAGCCGGTCACGATCACGCGGTGCGGATCGCGTGTGACGTGCCACCCCCGGCGCACCCAGGGCAGCAGCTGTCGCGCCAGGAAGTCCACCATCCGGGCGGAATTAGCGAGGTCCGCGATGCGCACGGCGCCGCTGGAATCGTCCACCAGAACGGCCACGAACGCGGGGGCGCGCCCGGCAGCGAGCAGGGTATCGAGGACCAGGGGGAGCGGCATCGTGTCGCGGTATTCGTCGCCGTCGAACGCCACGATCAGCGGGTACGGCGCGGCGCGGGTCGAATCGTACCCGGGCGGGGTGTACACCCAGACGCGACGCGGCCGCCGGTACGACGAGTCGTACAGCACGTGCGCCTCGAGCCGGCCGGCCTTGACGGCCGGTGCCTGCGCCACGGCCGGCGCAGGCAGCAGCAGCGAGAGTACCACTCCGAAGGCAGCGACCACGGTCAGCCCTCCGGTTTCACGTTCCGGCTCCGGGCGCGCACCTCCTCCGACGTGAGGCCGTAGATCGGAGGACCGTGGATGCCCAGCATGGCGAGGTAGACATAGATCTGCCCGCGATGGTGGATCTCGTGCTCCACCATGGCGCGGAGCCACTTCCAGACGGGAATCTCGGCGCCGCCGGGGGTCACGCAGCGGCGCTGCAGATCGGCGGGGGAGAGGGCGGCGAAGATCGCCACCGCTTCCTCGTGCATCCGATCGAAATACTCGAACACCGACGCGTACCCGTCGGCCAGCTCGCGCCCGTGCCCCGGGTAGCGCGCGGGCTGGAGCCGCGCGTTTTCGGCGAACATGTACCGCTCGATGGCGGCGAGATGGCGCAGCAGGTCGCCGAAGGAGAACGCCCCTTCGGAGGGTCGCCACTCGAGCCGATCCTCCGGGATGACGCGCGCGACGGCCAGCGTGCGGCCGCGGATCCTGGACAGGTAGTCGAGAAACGAGGCGGCGTCGGTGATCACCATGTCTACGAGCCGGAGAAAGTCACTTCCCCTCGGTGAGGCGCTTGAGCCACTCCGGCATGGTCGCTTCCATGTCGGCCTGCGCCACGCGCCGGGCGGCCAGCGCCGGATCGATGGCGGGAGCCACCTCGGCGTCCGACGCCTGGGCCGCGGCCATGGCGCGCTCGACGATGGGGGCTCCGTCGGGCACCGCGAGGCCGAACTCGATTTCGGCCCGGCGGCAGAAGCGCTCCTGGCGGGCGCGGTCCGCCATCGCCAGGGGGAATCCGAGGCTGTGCAGGCGGGCGTGCATCGCTTCGTGCAGGATCGTGGCGGCGATCTGGGAGGCGGTGAAGTCACGGTTGACGGTGAAGGTGAGCTCGACCATGCAGGCGCGCTGGTCGGGGAAATACGCGCCCCGGCAGGCGTAGCGCTCCACCAGGATGTGGTCGAAGGCCCGTCCCAGCTTGCGGAAGTGGTGCGGGGCGTAGCGCTCGATCAGACCCAGCGCCTCATCGAGGCGGCGCAGCACGTCGTCCGTTGCGATATCGGGTCGCGTGTTGTCGACCACGACCCTTAGGCCGCGCACCTGCGTGGTGGTCGTCATCCTGCTCAAGGTGTCTTGGACGACCCGCCTGGGCAACCGCGGCCCTTCGGGGGCGGCGTCAGCGCACCGTGAAGAGCAGCGATTCGGATCGCGGGTGGTCGGGCTGTTCCAGGGTGGCGTACATCCAGTACTGCCCGGGATCGAGCGGCACGTTGGCGTACCCCGGGGCCGGAGGGGACCCGCCGTGGATCACGAGCGGGACGACCTTCTGCGCGCCGGGGGCCAGCTCGAGGTGCGTGATCACGGTGATGCACGCCCAGCCGCCCCCCCCTGGGTACACGACCTGATGGTCGGTGTCGGTGACGTAAGGGAGCACCTGGCAGCCGCTGCTGAAGGTGAGGCGGACGGTATCGCCCCCGGTGTTGCTGAGCTGGAACCGGACGGTGGTCGTGTCGCCGACATCGATCGTGGTGCGCGCGGCGACCACGTCCAGGCGCAGCGGGTCGAGCGGGGCGCGGAAGAGGCTCTCGCCACCGCAAGCGACGCACGCGACAACGAGCGCCAGGGCAAGGTCGGAGGGCTTGCTCATTCGTATGAGAATACCCCGCGCCGGCTGCGCGGGTCACACGCCCGATACGGCCCAGGACTGCCGCGCGCGCGGCCTCGAAGGCGAGGCCTTGACCCAGTACTTGACGTAGCACATGACCTCGGGGTCGGCGCACAGCTCGGCGTACGCGTCGAGGTCGTCGTCGCGGAGCGGCCGCAGGCGCAGGCGCTCGGTATCGAGGTTCATCCTTCCGTGACGCACAACCGGCGCAGCATGGTCCCCATGGCGGAGATGTCGGCCTTGAGCATGGACCGCCAGGTCGAGCGGTAACGCCGGAACGAAATCACCTCGACCTGGCTGAACGGCATGCTTTCGACGAGCAGTGAGATCCGGGCGAGGACGTGCACGGTATCGACGCCCTCGGCCACGTGTCCGATGACGTTCAGCTGCGCCGTGCGCAGCATCGCCGTGACGCCCTGCTCGCGCGTCGTCCCGAAGCGCAGCAGCGAGGCCATGAGCGCCGTGTCGGACATGCGCGCCGCCTCCACGGCCGAGCCGACGCCGAACACTTCCTTGCGCGCCTGCACCGCGGCCGGATTGTCGCACTGCAGCACCGGGCGGAAGAGGTCGTGGAACTGCGCCAGGGCGCTCGGGTGCATCAGGGAAGCGGCACGCACCCAGTTGGTGTCACGGATCGCGCCGAGCAGCTGCCTGGCGACCTGCTCCGGCGTTTCCGGGGCTCCCTGGGCCGGGCTCGGCGGGCAGAGCAGGGTGGTCGCCACGACGCCGGCGACGGCAATGCGGGAGAACAGCGGGTGGCGGTGCATGGGACCCCCATGAGTGGGTATGCCGGCCGGGCACCACACGCGACCGCCCCCACGCATGGTCGCGGGCCGTCGACGGAGGGGCTTGCGAATCGACTCCCGCCTACAGGATGCAGGGCCCGCCGACGCTCGAGAATCCGATACGCGAGACGATGACGCCACCGGCCGAATCACCGCTCAGTTGGACGGACAGGTATGGCGCGGTGCGGAACGACCAGGTGAAGGCCTGCACCCGCGGCGTGACCGGGATCTGAATCGTGGCGGTGCCGTGGGCCGTGTCCTGAGGGACCGTGTCGATGGCGATGCAGCTGATGTCGTTGGAGGCCGCGCTCAAGTTCGCGACGAATCCCCCGGTCAGCTGGAGCGTTCCGGACCACGGACTGTCGTTGCGCAGCAGTACGCTCGCCTGCGGCACCGTGGGGGAGCTCGACGTGTTACAGGCGGCGAGGAAGCCGAACAGCAACGGCACGGCCCGGACGGCGGCAATCGACCCCGAGATCATGCCTCAATGCTAAGGCCTCCGCCCGATTGACACAAAGCGCCCCGGCGGCACGTTTAGGGAGTTGCCATGACCTTCAAGCCGTCCGTCTGGTTTCCGATCGCCGTCGTGCTGACTGCGGTCAACCTGGTCGCCGTCGGGTTCGCGGCCCGGCCGGGCGAGCCGTGGTGGCACGCCGGGTCACATGCGGCGCTGGCCCTGGCGTTCGGGCTCTGGGCGCAGCGGCTGCGCCAGCGCCGCGCTGGCAGCGGCGGCGGTGACATCCAGGAGCGGCTCGAGGCGCTCGAAGCCGAGGTGAGCAGGGTCGAGGCGCTCGAAGGCGACGTGAGCAGCCTGCGGCAGGAGCTGAGCGAGGCGCAGGAGCGCCTGGATTTCGCCGAACGGCTGCTGGTGAAGGGCAGGGAGAAGGACCGCGCGGAGCCGCAGCGCTAGGGCCTTCGCGGAGCGCGCCGCGCAGCACGCGACGCGCTCCGGTGGCTCAGTGGCAGCCCGCCGACTTACGGCCGGCGCGCCGACCGCTTGGGGGTCCAGAAGGCCAGATCCGTGGCGCGTGTCTCTGCCGCCACGTAGCTCATCGTCGGATTGAGCGCGAAACGATTCGTCTCCTGGCTCAGCACGGCGTCGGTCGAAAACTTCTGCACCGTGGCCATCTCGTCAGGCGTAAAGCCCTGCATCGTCTTCTGCCCGTTGGCCATCAGGTTGTCGAACTGCGCATACGACTCGACCGTTGCGAAGACCAGGAACGTCGGCTGGGGCATCCCGGCCGTGACTTCGTAGATGCGGTAGCCGTAGCCAGGCGCCGCCCGCTCGGCCGACGCACCGTACGCTTTGGCCGCCGACTCGAAGTCGGCCACGTGCCCCGGCCGCACGCGGAAGGTCGTGACCTCCCAGAAGCGCACCTTGGTGAGATCGGGGAAGGCGCCGTGGCTCAAGTCGGGCCGGGCTACCGCTTGAATGATGCGCCAGTCGTTCAGCACCTCGCCGTCCGCGCGTGACAGCCGTGCCAGCTCGGCGGCCAATACGGTGTCGGAGGTCTCCCGCTTCATGTCCTCCGCGATGGCGGCGTTGGAGGCCGAGGGCGTGAGGAACCAGGCTTCGCCCGGCCCGGTGAGCGAGGTCATGGCGAGGTAGTAGGTCGGGGACTTGGCCTTCGCGAACGCCGCGGGCCACCCCGCCTCGATGCGCTCGTGCTCGGCCGCGCGGCCGACCTTCACCTGCTCACGATAGATGGTGAGCAGCTGGGGCTGCGATGTCGGCAACGGCTGGCCCTGCGCCAGTACGGCGCCGGCGCCGATGCACAGCAACGACGGCAATACGAGCAGTGTTCGGTTCACTTTCATGGTGGAGCACCTCGAGGGACTCGTGGGACGGCGCTGAGTGACCGGGGGCGTCATTGCCCCGAGTCGCTTCAGCAGGTGTGGTCTACTCTTCTTGCGGTTCGGCCGAGTGCAGGGGCGACGTCAGCGAGCGCGCGAGCGTGGTGGTAGCCGAGCTGAGCGCGTGACGGCCCAAGCAGATCCGATCGAAGATGGGGGGACGACGGGACGCCCGGCGGGGCGAGCTTGCAGTGAGTACGGCAGGAGTCTGCGAGCCGGGAGTCAACATAGCTCGAATGAGGGGTTCTGGACAGGTGGGGGGCGTAAGTCCCGCTGTCGCCGCACCGGC
Organism: Gemmatimonadales bacterium; assembly: GCA_035456525.1. Taxonomy (GTDB): domain Bacteria; phylum Gemmatimonadota; class Gemmatimonadetes; order Gemmatimonadales; family GWC2-71-9; genus DASTHG01. The sequence continues at coordinate 3,177 of DATICZ010000193.1, read as the reverse complement.
CCGGGAGGAGGCGTTAACTATCTCGAACGCTCGTCACCCCCGTCGTCCTCCTCATCCTCCCCTTCCTCGTCCTCGTCGTCCTCGTCGTCCTCGTCATCCTCGTCATCCTCGTCATCCTCCTCCTCAGCGTTGTCTTCCTCATCATCGTCCTCCTCATCATCGTCCTTCTCGTTCTCGTCCTCGCCCCCGAGCGCAGTGACGATCTCGTCCATATCTGACACGAGCCCGTGTTCGCGGACCCAGCCTTCGCTCGAGCGCAGCGGGGCAGCGCTCACTTCTTCGGCGCGCGGGCGGACGGGTCGCGCTTCTTGCCGGCTTTGAACTTGGGGACGTGCGGCTGCCCTGGCCTGCGGACGTCTGCCGCCGCGGGATCGTGGCTGTGTTTCGAGAACCTGCCGCGTGGTCGTCTGCTCATTGTTGACTCCCTGATAGAGTCGGTGGCACCCTTGAGGCAGACCCTACCCCTGGACTCAGCGCACCGGCTGCGGATTCGCGTGCTTTACCAGCAGCGCCTGGAACCGCGGATCGTCGCGGATCGGGTCCCACCGCGGGTCGAGGCGGAGCATGTGCGCCGTGAGCGTGGACACCCCCGTCAACAGCCGTTCGATCTCGGCGAGTGCCGCATCCGTTTCGCCGATCCCCGCGAGAATCTGCGCCCGGTCCTCGGCGGGGAGAGTCCGGGCATAGACATCCTCTCGGTAGATTCTGGACTGTTGCAGCCATCGAGCCTCACGCTGCGCTTCTTCACGCCGTCCCAGGCCCGCCAGCGCCAGACCGCGGGCGCCGTGCACCCGCCGGTCGCCGGGCAGCATCGCCACCACGGAGTCGAGCACCTGTCGGGCCGAATCGAAGGCCGCTCGTGCCGCTGCGGCATCTCCAAGCAACTGGTAGGCCCACGCCGCGTACAGCGCCGTGGGCTGGTAGCGTACCTGATCGTCGAAGGCCGGGTCCGGAGTGCGACGGAGCAGTGCCAACAGGCTGTCCGGCTTCCGGCCCCACAGCAGTCTGTCGGCTCGCAATGAGCCGAGCCCACCTTCGCGGGAGTGGCGATCCACCGCCGCCTCGAGCGAATCCAGCCTTCCGCGCCACAACACCCACAACCACCCGCGGCTGAGATCATACCACAATACGTCCGGTGCCAGCGCCAAGGATCGGGTGTACAGCTCGATCGCCTCCGGATACCGGCGGAGCTGGCGCAGGGTGTTGGCACCCAGATCGGCAAGGGCTTCAGCGTTGCGCGGGTCGAGCGCCGCGACCCTCTCGAACGCCGCCATCACTTCGTCCCAGTGTCCGAGCCGGCGATGCGCATACCCGATCCGCACCCACAATTCGGGGTCATTGGGAAGGCCCTCGAGTGCGATCCGGTACTCGCGCAGCGCCGCTTCCGGGTCCCGTTCGAGGGCGTGCACCAGCCCCATCGCGACGTGCGCCTGCGGCAGTTCGGGCGCGATCCGCAGCGCGATCTCGGCCTCGGCCCGCTGGCGGGCCACCCGGGCCGGCGACGGGTCGTACCGGAACGCCGCCATCGCGCCGTGGACCGCGGACAGCGCAGCGTGGGCGAGGGCGAAGGCGGTGTCCAGGGTCAGCGCCCGCTCATACGAGTCCTGCGCGATCTCCCAGTTGCGACGCAGATGGCCGGGTCGGTGGAAGTACTCCAGTCCCTGGAGATACAAGCGGTACGCCTCGGCATTCGCGGTCGGCGCCCCGGCTATCGCCGTCCGTTGCGTCCCGCTGAGCGTCGCTCCTACGGCCGCCACGATCTGCCGAGCGACATCGCTCTGGATGGCGAACGCATCGTCCAGCGTCCGGTCATAACGCTCCGCCCACAGGTGCCTGCCGGTGGCGGCATCGAGGAGCTGGACATTGACCCGCAGACGATCGCCGAGGACCTGCACACTCCCCTCCACGACGCTCCCGACGCCCAGTTCGTCGGCAACGTCGCGAAGGGTCTTCGTCGTGCCCGCATACGGTTGGACCGACGTCCTGCCCATGACATCGAGCGCGCCAACCTTGGCCAACTGGGTCAGCAGCTCGTCGTGCAGCCCGCCGGCGAAGTAGGCATGCGGCCCTCCGGGGCTCAGGTCCTGGAATGGCAGCACCGCGATGGCGGTACGCGGATGTCGTGGCTCCGTCCCGCCCGGTTGCAGCCGGGGACCCACCGCCACCGCGCCGGCAACCACGACCACCACCGCGAGCCCGAGCATTGCGGGGCGCCGCCACCGGCGCGCGGCCCGGAGTGGCGGGGCGGCCCCGCCGGCGTATTGGCCGGCGCCCGGATCAGCGGCGTCGCCACGGGGGACGGCAGGGAGTCGGGCGCGCGCACGCAGTCCCTGGGCCACGGCGCGCGTCTCAACGGAAGGTTCCGCCCCGTATTCGGTCGCGAGCCGGGCGGCAAACTCGTCATAGAGCCGGAGCGCGCCCAGGTGATTGCCTTGCTCCTGGAGCACGATGAGCTGCTGGCGCAACATGGTCTCGTCGTCCGGAGCCAGCTCGACCGCCCGGCGCGCCCAGGTCAGGGCGTCGGCGCCGGTCGCGTCGGACGACTCGCGCGAGAGCGCCATGGCGGCCTCCGCCACCAGACGCCGAAGGGTCGCGCGTTCACCGTCCAGCCACTGCTGGAACTCCGGTGCGGCATCCGCGACGAACATCCCCGGGAGCAAATCGCCGGTGTACAGCGCGAGGGCGCCGGCGCGGTCACCGTGGGCCAGCCGCTCGCCGCAGACCACAGCGTCACACCGGATCCGCGTGGCGTCGAGGCCGAGTTCCTCCCGCCCGCGTTCGACGACGACCCCCTCACCGAGCGACCGGCGCAGGAACCGAATGGCCTGGCGTAAGGCGCGCCGCGCGCGCTGCTCGTCCAGGTCCGGCCAGAAGTGCGCCAGAATCGTGTCACGGCGGCGGAAGCGCCCAGCGCCGGCGAGCGCCAGGAAGGCGAGAAGCATCAAGCGCTTGGGCTGTCGCAGGATGGGGCTGACGGGCCGGCCGTCGGCCGACTGCAGGTCCACCACACCGAGCGTGCGGAGTTCGATCATACCGGCCCCGGCCGAGACGGTCACGCCCGGCGGTAACGCGGGCGTAACGCCGGGGTGCCCGCCTCCGACGATCGTGGTTCTGGTCAATCTGCCGGTGACTGCTCACACCAGCAAGGGCAGGCGCCAGCCCCACTTCATGGAGGAT
>DATICZ010000192.1:0-8439 GCA_035456525.1 Gemmatimonadales bacterium | reverse complement strand
CCGTGGGAGAGACGGCGAGCGCGGCGAGGGCGATCCCAACAACGCCGACCCGCTTCATCGGATTCACTCCTGATTGGCGGCGGATGCCGTGAGCGCCGCCAGGCGCTGTTTCGCATCCGCAATCTCCGTGCTCATCCCGCTTGGCGCGACGACGACGAACCGGGTGAGCGACTGCTTCGCCGCGTCCTGCTTCCCCAGTTGTTGCTCCAGCAGGCCGAGTTCGTAGAAGACCCTCGGATTTCGGGCGTTCGCCTGCGCCGCCTGCTTGAAAACGTCCTCCGCTTCTATCAGCCGGCCGCCGTCCCGGAGGATCCCGGCCAGATCCAGCAGCAGGCTCGGGTCGTCGGGGTTCGCGGCCACGGCGCGGCGCGCTTCCTCCGCCGCCTGCGCCCACATGTGATTGTCGGCGTACAGTCGCGCGAGCCGCACGTGCGCCATGTAGAGGCCGAGGTCCTCGGCCAACGCCTGCTGATAGAGCGTCATCGCCTCGGCCGGCCGCCGCAGCCGCTGCTTGAAGATCGCGAGCAGGTAACGGAAGTCACTGGTGCCGAGGTCCATCTGAATGAGGGAGTCGTCTGCCGCCCGCCGCAGCGAGCGATCGAGCAGCACCTGAATGTCGGCGGTGGCGCGTGAGTAGTTCCCGAGATGGGCGGCCGCGAGGCCGCGATACCAGAAGAGCCCGCTGGGGATGGAATCGGCGGGTTGTCCCTGGTAGCGGCGCTGGACGTACAGGTCGAGGGCGGTGTGGGCCAGGTCGTAGCGTGATCCGAACTCACTCAGCCCCAGCAGCAGGAGGTAGTCGTTCGTGTAATCCCCATAGTCGGGGATGGCCACGACGTACTGTCGCGGTGCTGGCGCGCCTCTCGGGCGGAGATCCACCAGCGGGTCGATGAGAAACGCGCGCCGTTCCATGCGGGAGGCTTCGGCGACCGCGGCCTGCCAGGCGGCCGGAACCTTGTCCTTGCGAACCTCGTCCCACAGCTTCGGCCGGCGATCGTACGGCAGGTGGGCCAGCAACAGCCAGGCCTGGGCGCAGCGCGGATCGATGCTCACGACTTCCCGGGCGAGCCGTTCGGCGTCGTCGAAGCGCTTCACGAGATCGTAACGCAGGGCGAGGCGGTAGAGCATTCCGGCGTCGAGCGAGTCGTGATGGGCCGCGGCCTCGAGCTCCGCGAGCGTCACCGCACTGTCGGCCTGGGAGACCAGCCGCGCGGGGAGCAGCAGCACGAGGGCGATGCCGACGGCGGAACGGCGGACCATTCGACACTCACTACGACAGTGGACGGCGGACTGCTGTGATCCCCACCACATTGGCCAACGCGGCAGACTTCGTCAATATTCATGACATGGATGCCGATGCGAAGAAGACGATTCTGCGCCGTTTTCCGTACGGACTGTACGCCGTCACCGTCGCGCACGAGGGCGAGGAGCACGGCATGACCGCCAACTGGGTCACCCAGGCGGCGTTCGAGCCGCCAATGGTAGTGGTGGCGGTCGAGAACACCTCGAAGACCATCGGGATGATCCGCGACGCGCACTACTTCGTCATCAACCTCCTCGCGGCCGGGCAGCGGGAGCTGGCGGGCAGGCTGGGGCGCTCTTCCGAGCAGGCTCCGCACAAGCTCAAAGGGCTCAAGACGAAGCCCGCCCCTGTCTCGAAGGCTCCGGTCCTGGTGGAGGCGATCGGCTGGGTGGAGTGCCGCGCGGTCGCCTCGCTCCCGTCGGGCGACCACACGCTGTTTCTGGGCGAGATCGTGGAGGCTGGCGTGGAGAACGCCGACAGCCAGCCGTTGACGCTCGCTGAGGCGGGGTTCAAGTATGCGGGGTAGCTGAGCGCTATCGGCTGTCTGCTATCAGCTATCAGCTTTTCCGGTAGACCACTTTTCCGCCCACGATGGTGACCGCCACCCTCGCCGTCGCCAGGGATTCCGGCGGCATCGCGAACAGGTTGTGGTCCACGACCACCACATCCGCGTCCCGTCCCGGAGCCAGCGTGCCCCACTGATTCTCCGCGAACACGGCCCAGGCGTTACCGGCCGTGTAGGCGCGCAGGGCCTCCACCAGGGTGATCTTCTGGTCCGGCACCCATCCTTCGGGATGCTTGCCGTCCAGCGTGCGGCGGGTGACGGCCGCGTAGAGCCCCCACAGCGGATCGAGCGTCGCCACGGTCCAGTCCGAGCCGAAGGCGAGCGGCGCTTCCGTGTCGAGCAGGGTCCGGAAGGCGTACGTGGACTTGATGCGCTCCGGCCCGATACGCTGCTCGACCCAGCGGCCGTCGTCGATCGCATGGTACGGTTGCATCGACGGCACGGTGTGTAGCCGCCCGAACAACGGGATATCCTCGGGGCGGAGGTGCTGGGCGTGCTCGACGCGGAAGCGACGGTCGCGGGCGCCATGCGCGCGGGCCACGCTGTCGTAGATCGCCAGCAGCATGGCGTTGGCGCGATCTCCGATGGCGTGCACGGCCACCTGGAGCCCCGCCGAATCGGCGTTCCCGATCCAGGTGCGCATGTCGGCTTCGGTATTCTGCAGCAGGCCGTGATAGCCCGCTGAGTCGTCGTACGCGTCGAAGAAATAGGCGGTCCGCGATCCCGCCGAGCCGTCCATGAATCCCTTCAACCCGCCGAGACGCACCCACTCGTCGCCGGCGCCGGTCGCGCGGACCGTGTCGGCGACGGCGCGCCAGTCGTCGATCGGGAAATACAGAGAGACGCGCAGCGTCATCCGGCCGGCTCGCGCGAGACGCCGGTAGCTCGCGAGATCCGCCCACGAGGCGGACATGTTGGCCGTCGCGGTGACGCCGAGTGAGGCCGCGTACGCCATGGCGCGGGCCACGGCGGAGTCCATCTCCTCGGGCGTCGGCGCGGGGATCACCTTGCCGATCAAGCTGAGTGCCTGGTCCTTGAAGATGCCGGTGGGCTCGCCGGTCCGTGCGTCGTGCAGGATCTCGCCTCCCGACGGCGTGGGCGTGGCCTTGGTGACGCCCGCCGCCCGGATGGCGGCCGTATTGGCGAGGGCTTCGTGTCCGTCGAGCCGGCTGATGAAGACGGGGATATCCGGCGTCACGGAGTCGATCCACTCGCGACGGGGCAGCGGCTGCCCGCGCCACAACGTGTGATCCCAGTCCCCGCCCTGGATCCACTGCCCCGGCTGGCGCGTCCTGGCGAACGCCGCGATGCGCCGCACGAATTCCTCCGGTGTCGCGGCATCACGCAGGTCGAGGGACGCGAGCTGGAAGCCGCCCTGCACGAAATGCGTATGCCCGTCGGCGAAGCCCGGCAGGATCAGTCCCCCACCGGCATCGATGACCGAGGTACGCGATCCGACGGTCCGGGCGACGTCCGCGGAATCGCCGACGGCGAGGATCTTCCCTTCACGGATCGCGACGGCTCCCGGCTGCGCCTCCCCCGACGACAGCCCCGTCCAGACCAGGCCGTTCACCACCACGGTGTCGGCCTTGGGGCCGCCACAGGCGGCGACGAGCAGCACGGAGAGGCCGGCGGCAGGCAGGGCATGGCGCATGCGGGGGATTCTCCCGGTCAACGGAGCTTGGTGACGCGGCGGATGGTGTCGAGCGCCGCCAGCGGATCGACGCCCTGGGAGGGGGCGGCTTCACGGGGACCGGGGGCGGCCTGGAGGGCATCACGGATGTCGAGCAGGACCTCCAGCAGCAGCTGCTCGCGCTGATAGGCGGCGTCGAGATCGAGCATGCGACGCTCGTCGCCGGCCGCTTTCGCCCGGTCGTAGGCTTCGCGGTAGACGGTCTCGAGGTTGGCGAGGATGCGCTCGCGGGGACGCCCGGGCATGGGGGCAAGATATAGATCCGCGGTGGATACGGCGACGGCAGGTGATACGACGGCAGGTGATACGACGGCACGTGATACGACGGCAGGTGATGTGACGGCGGCTATGACCGGGGACTCGGGGTTCGTTTCGTGAGCGACTGCATCCACGCCCAGGTCAACTGAGCCGCCTGGCGCCGCATTCGTTCGAGTCGAGCGCGTTCAGCATGCTTCAAGTATCCCATTTCCTCGGAGAAGAGGAGCTGGTACCATAATTCAGCCAGAGAGCCCCAGGCGATGTCCAGAAACCTCCGAAGTTCTGCGGAGCCTCGCTTCGCTACGCCTTCGATCATGTTCGTAGGGGCCGAAAGAGCAGCCCGCCGCATCTGGGCTGTCAGACCGAAGCGCTCGTCCTTGGGGAATGACCTGGTGGCCTCGTACACTGCTTTCGCGAGCTCGTGAGCGACGCGCCACGTCCGAATCCGTTCGTATTTCAGCACCAAGTGAAACTGGAGGAGTCGCAGCCGGATCCGTCATCGTTTCTGCACAGAGCAAATCGTTTTCACGCCTCACCCACCGTCGCTTCTTCTGCCGTCGCCTCAGCTACCGTCGCCTCACCTACCGTCGGTCGCCCGCAGCACCAAGCCGCTTGGCACCTTGGGAATGAAGTACGTCGACTTCGGCGGCATCACATCGCCCGCGTCAGCGACCGCGAAGACCTGTTCGACCTTCGTCGCGTTGAGGAGGACGGCGGCGAGCGCCTTCCCCAGATGCGCGACCTGCAGCGCCGGAGTGGGATCGGGCGTGTAGGTGAGGGTCGGCGTGGACTTCCCCGCCCCGAGGATTTCGCCGACGACGAGCCGCTCCACGATCGCTACGTCCAGGCCACGTACCGCCGGAGTGCGGCCGAGCTCCACGATGTCGTCGAGCGGCGCGTCGTCCCGCAGCGTCAGCAGCAAGTCGTGCTGCCCACCCTCCGTGGCGACGATGCAGGCGACGCGCCCGCGCCCGGCCTCCTCGAGGAGCCGGACGCGGTCCGCGGGAGGCGGGACGGGCCGGACTTCGAAGAACCGCTGCCAGACGCCCGCCAGCGCGGACACGTCGCGATCCGCGGCATAGACCACCCGATGGGTCGGGAGGACGACGAGGCCGGGATCGCGTGCCGAGACGACGAAGGCGAGCAGCCGCCGGGCCGCTTGGTGCTCGCCGGCGTAGGCGACCGCCGTCTCGTAGCGATGGTGGCCATCGGCGATGTAGAGCGGTGCCGCCGCTGCCGCCGCCAGGCGGTCGGCCTCGACACCCGACTGGACCCACAGGCGGATCTGGACGCCGTCCAGCTCCGCCGAGGCGTCGGGCGGGCGCGGGCCTCCCGCGACCGCGCGGAGTCCATCCGCCAGCGTCCCCTCCCGATCGGGGGCGAGTAGGAAGATGGATTCTAGGTTCGCACGCGTCGCGCGCAGCAGGTCGAGCCGGTCCACCTTCGGCCCACGGTGGGTCTTCTCGTGCGGGCGGATGCGGCGCGTCTCGTACGGCTCCGCCGAAACGGCGGCAAACATGCCGACGCGCGTGAGTCGGTCGCCCGCAGGCGTGGAGAAGGTCTGTGCGACGAGGTAGACGGACGGCGCGGGATCGGCGCGGAACACGCCCTCCTCGCGCCACGCCGCCAGGTGCTCGCCGGCCGCACGGTAACGGTTCACATCGCCCGCGGCTTCCGGCAGAATCAGATGGACGATATTGTGCGGGTCCGCGGCCGCGTACCGCCGTCGCGCTTCCTGGGAGATGACGTCGTACGGAGGTGCGATGAGCCGGGAGAGCGCGGACCCGTCGGCATAGCGCTCACCGACGAACGGTGTGACGAGCGGCGTGTCGGCACTCATTCTGGCGACGGAGACTCCCGTGGCGTTTCGCGAAGCCCAGACGGCAGTGGACCGCTGGGTCAGTCAATATAAGGAAGGCTACTTCAGCCCGCTCACGAACCTCGCCCGCCTGAGCGAGGAGGTGGGCGAGCTGGCCCGCGAGGTCAACCATCGGTTCGGGGAAAAGTCCAAGAAGGCGGATGAAGCGGAGGGCGATCTCGCCATGGAGCTCGGCGACATCCTGTTCGTGGTCATCTGTCTCGCGAACTCGCAGGGCATCGATCTGGACGAGGCGTTCGCGGCGGTGATGCAGAAGGTCACGACCCGCGACGCCGAGCGCTGGACCAGGAAGGAACGCTGAGCTCCTCGAAGATACGCTCGTAGGACACGAGGCGGTCGGGCTCCAGGCGGCCGGCCCGCGCGGCCTCGCGCACCGCGCAACCGGGTTCCGCCAGGTGGCGACAGTTGTCGAAGCGACACGCGTCCAGGAACGGGCGGAACTCGGGGAAACAGGCGCCCAGCTCGTCGGGCGCGATGCCCCAGGTCCCCACTTCCCGCATCCCCGGCGTATCCACCACATAGCCGCCGAGCGCCAGGGGCACCAGCTCGGCTGCGCGCGTGGTGTGAGTCCCGGTGCGCCATTTCTCGCTGATGGCCCCGATACGCAGCTTCAGTCCGGGCTCGAGTGCATTGAGCAGACTCGACTTTCCCACCCCGGACGCCCCGGTGAACACCGTCTCCCGCCCGCGCAACAGATCGCGCAGCGCCGGCAGCCCTTCCGGCACCTTCACGGAAGTGGGAAGCACCTGGTAGCCGGCGCGGGCGTAGCGGCGCTCCAGCGATTCCACCATGCCGCGGTCCAGCTCCACCTTGTTGACCACCAGGGCCGCGGGCAATCCGTTCGCTTCCGCGATGACGAGGAAACGATCCAGCATCCGCGGGTTGGGTTCGGGGTCGCGCACGGCGGCGACGACCACGACCTGGTCGACGTTGGCGGCGATCGGCTGCGCGCGCCGCGCGCCATGGCCCCCGGTCGCGCGGCGGCGCGCCAGCACGCTGCGGCGCGGGTGGACCCGCTCGACCGTCGCCGGACCATCGCCGTGGAAGGCGAGCTCCACCACGTCACCCGCGACGAGCCGGTCGTCGTCGGGGAGCTTGAGCTTGCCGCGCAGCACGGCGGTGCACTCGCCATCCACCGTGTGCACCCGGAATCTGCTCCCCGCCCGCGCCAGCACGACCCCGGTCGTCATTCGCCGGCCGCTCCCCTTCGTGCGATGCAGCGATCGAGATGTGCCTTGACCTCTTGCAGGGTCAGCGCGAGCACGGGGTCGCGCGCGGCTTCCGGCGTCGATCCGAACGCGAGGTAGTCCGTCTCCAGATGGCCGACGGCGCGCTCACCACCTTCCGACCAGCGGATGAACAGCAGCGCCGCGCCGAACCGGCCGGCCGGATCGGGATCGTCGTCGACGAGCGTAGATACCGAGTACGCCGCTCCATCCGAGCCGCCGAAGGCCGGGGGGCGCTGGTGCACCTGGAGATAGCCGCCCAGCGTGGTGTCGTCGCCGCTCAGCGCCGTCGTAGCGACTCCCGGAGGAGGTTGCCGAGCATGAAACCGATATTGGCGGGGCGCTCGGCCAGCCGGCGCATCAGGTACGGGTACCAGTGGCTGCCGAACGGGACGTACACGCGCACCCGATATCCCGCGCGTTGCAGTTCCTGCTGCAGATCGCGCCGCACGCCGTGCAGCATCTGGAACTCGAACCGCGATGGATCGACGCCGCGGCCGCGCGCATAGGCGCGGGCGTGCAAGATGATACGCTCGTCGTGCGTGGCGATCGCCGGATAGTTGCCCAGGTCGAGCAGCCGCTCGAGACAGGCGATGTAGTTGGCGTCCACGTCCCGCTTGTCGGGGAACGCGATCGTGGCCGGTTCCTTGTACGCGCCCTTGCAGAGCCGGACCCGTGCGCCCAGCTGGATCATCGCCTCCACGTCCGCCGCGGTGCGACGGAGATAGGACTGCAGCACCACACCGGACGAAGGCCCGAACTCCGGGAACACGGTGCGAGTGAACAGATCGAGCGTTTTCTGGGTGTACGCCGACCCTTCCATGTCGAGGCGGACGAAGGATCCGTGTTGTTTGGCCCGCTGCAGAATGGCCCGCACGTTTTCGACGCACAGCGCCTCGTCGATATCCAGTCCCATCTGCGTGAGCTTCACGGAGACGTTGGCGTTGGCGGAGACGGCGTGGATGCGGTCGAGCAGCTGCAGATAGATGTCGCGCGCGACCCGCGCCTCCTCGGGTCGCCCGACCGATTCCCCCAGCAGATCGAGCGTGGCGGAGATGTTGGCGGCGTTGAGGTCGCGCAGCGCCGCGAGCGCGTCGTCCACGGTCTCGCCCGCCACGAAGCGCGCCGCGAATCTCCCGGCGAGCCGGTTCCGGCGGACGAAACGCGAAATACGGGGTTGCTCGCTCAGCCAGAGCAGACCGACACGCAGCATCAGGGATAGAACCGCTTGCGGGCGCGCGCCAGCTCGACGATCGCCGGGCAGGGCTCGAAGCGGGGACCGAGGCGCTCGGCGAGGCGCGACAGATCGGCATAGACGTGATCGGCGCCCTGATCGTCGAAGTAGCGCAACGGCCCGCCGCGGAACGGCGGGAAGCCGAAGCCGTAGATCGCGCCGATGTCGCCGTCGCGCGGTGTGCGCACAACTCCCTCCGCGACCGCCCGGGCCGCTTCGTTGAGCATGGCGTAGGTGAGTCGCTGGATGATGTCGGCGGTCGGAATGCCGCCGTTGGGCTG
>DATICZ010000191.1:0-4208 GCA_035456525.1 Gemmatimonadales bacterium | reverse complement strand
GCGCTCGGCGTCGTTCTTCCAGCGTCTCACGCTCCAGTTCGCCATCGGGCAGGCCTTCTGATGGTGCGCCGCTCCCTCGGGGCTCTCCTGTGGTCGCTGGTCGGCCTGCTGGCCTGCTTCCTGGGCGCCCTGTCGGCCCTGGTCGGCACGGAAACCGGCCGGGCGCTCCTGACGCGGGTCTCTACGGCGGCGCTCGAGTCGGTGGTGGCGGGGCGGGTGGAACTGGGGAGCACCTCCGGGTCGCTCCTCACCGGGCTCGTGTACTCCGACGTCCGGCTCTACGACCACGACACCACCCTCGTCGCGTGGCTGCCCCGCGCCGAGCTCGACTATAACCTGCTCGATTTCGTCGCCGGGCAGGTCGTGCTGCAGCGCGTCCGGCTCGAGCACCCCTACTTCAACATCGTGCAGCACAAGAACGGCCGCCTCAACATCGAGGAGCTGCTGCACCTGGGTGAGCCGTCGAAGGGGCCGCGCCGCGGGCCAAAGCCGCTGGTGGTGCTGCGCAACGTCACGATCGTCGACGGGGATCTGATCCTGCGGCTCCAGTCCCGGCCCTCACCGGGCGATTCGCTGCTCGAGATCGACGCGTTCGGGTCCGACGGCCGCCGCCGCGTGCGCCGCTTCCAACACCTCACGGCTCGACTCACCGCGTTCCGCATCTCGGCCCCCGGCCAGCGCGGCCTGCGGGTGGACCTCGCGGGTCTGGCCGTCGGGATCAGCGATCCCGCGGTCGACATCGCCAACATGCGCGGCCGGGTCACCATCGACGGCGATTCCTTGAACGCCGACCTGCCGGAGGTGCGCCTTCCGGCCTCCCGCTTCTCCGTGCGGGGCGGCCTCGCCTGGCCGGACGGCCCGCTGCTGTACGACCTCATCATCGGCGCCGACTCGGTGACCCTGGCGGATGCCCGCTTCATCGATCCGCGCTTCCCGGAGGGCGCCGTCTTGCACGGCGCCCTGGCCGTCCGCTCGCACGGCAGCCGGATGCTGGAGGTGCGGCTCGACACCCTCGACCTGGCCTACAACGGTGGGAGGGCTCAGGGCCGGGCCACGGCATTCATCGCCGCCGATTCCGGTCTCGTGGCCCTGCGCAGCACCGACGTCACGACGACGGATCTGGACCTCTCGCTCCCCCGGGCCTTTCTCGACACGCTGCCGTTCTACGGACACCTGAGCGGACGGGCGGTCGCCGACGGGCAACTCTCCGACCTCACGCTCGACGCCGATTGGGCGTTCCGCGACTCGCTCGTGGCGGGCTGGCCGGTGTCCCGGGTGCGCGGGCGGGGAGCGGTGAATCTCACGGCTTCCGAAGGCATCACCTTCCTGCCGTTCACGGTAGACACCGCGGCGATCGACTTCGGGACGTTCACCGAGTTCGTGCCGGCGCCGTTGCACGGCACGCTGGACGCGGTGGGGATGCTCAGCGGGCCGCTCCTGAACGTGCGGTTCGACGGTGCGCTGCGCCACGTGGACGGCGACCGTCCCGCGAGTGTCGCGCATGGGCACTTCGGGGCCGACGCGCGCCGCGACACCGTCGCCCTCGATGTGGACGCCCAGCTCGATACGCTCTCCTTCGACGGTCTGTCCGGCAGCTTCCCGGGACTGGGGTTGCGCGGCGCCGTCGCCGGCGCGGTGCGGCTCGCCGGTCCCCTGGACTCGGTAGCGACCCACCTCGACGTCGTGCGCGTGGGCGGCGGCGGGCGGATCCGCGCCGACGGCGCGCTCGTCCTGCTGCCCGATCGGCGTGGCGCCCGCGGCCTCACCGTGGAGGCGGCGGGGATGTCGCTGCAACGCTGGGTGGCGGGGAAGGGGACGCCGCCCTCGGAGCTCAACCTGACCGCCACCGTCTCGCTGGACGCCGACAGCAGCGGCGCTCCGCCGGTGGGGGCAATCGCCGCGCGGGTCGGCGGCTCACGCGTGGCGGGCACCGTGGTGGACAGCGGAGCGCTGCGGCTCCGGTTCGCGGACGGGCTGATACACGTGGACACCGTGTGGCTGCGCCAGCCGGGGCTCATCACCGAGGGAGCCGGCACGCTGGGATGGCGCCGCCCGCGCACCGGGGAGGCGTTCCTGTCGTTCGACGCCGACAGCCTCGCCACGCTGGATTCGGCGATCTCCTGGGTGAGCGGCGCCTGGCGCGACACGGCGCGGGCGCAGGTCACGAGCGGCACGGCGGTGGCCCACCTGCGGCTCGCCGGCGCGCTCGACTCCCTGGCGATCGGCGGGCTTGGCAAGGTGGAGCGTCTCGCGGTGGGGACGTGGCGGGTGCCGGCCGCCGACGTTCGTGGGGGATACGAGCCGGGCAGCGCACCGCTCGTGTTCGCGGACGGCAGCGCCGACTCGATCGCCCACGGGGCGATGGGATTCGGAGCCGTCCGGGCGGGCGTGCGGGGGCGCCTCGATTCGCTGCAGTGGTCGGGTCGCACGCGCATCGGCGACCTGAGCGGCGTCGTCGCCGGCGGACGCTATATCCGGGACACGGCCGGTGCGAAGCAGCTCGCCGTGGATTCTTTCGCCGTGCGGCTGCCCGGCGGCGTCTGGTTCCTGGAGGCCCCTGCCACGCTTCGTTTCGGCGATTCGGTGGTGGCTATCGACAGTGTCGCGATGCGCCGCGTGAACGGCCCCGGACATCTCGCGCTCGCCGGCACCATCCCGACCGGGGGCAACGGTCTCGCCCAGCTGCATATCGAGGGATTCCCACTCGCCGGCGTGAACGCCCTGTTGCAGCGCGACACCCTGGGCACGACCGGAGGCGTGTCGGTGGACCTGACGGTGCGCGGGTCGCGGCGCGAGCCCAGCTACGACGGGCGCTTCGCGCTCGTGCCCGACTCGGCTGGCGCGCCATCGGTGGACGGGACGTTCGCCTATGCGCGGCGCCGCCTCGACGCAGCGGCGTCGCTGAAGCGGGGCGCGCGGGAGGTGGTGGGGTTCACGGCGCACCTGCCGCTCGATCTCGCTCTGGAGCGGGTGCCGCGGCGCCAGCTTCCGGACACCCTGTCGATTCGCGCGCGCGCGGACGGCGCCGGGCTGGACGCGCTGGAGGCGCTGACCACCCAGGTGCGCGACGTGCGCGGCCTCGTCACCGCCGACGTCGGTATTCGCGGGACCTGGGATGCTCCCCGGCTGGACGGGACGATGCGCATCGACTCGGCCGGCGTCGCCATCCCCGCCCTGAACGTGCGGTGGGAGGGGATCGCGGGACGGCTGCGCCTGGGCGGCGACACGATCTACGTGGATTCGCTGGGCCTGCGGAGCGAACGGGGTCGGGCCGATCTCGGCGGCTACGTGCGGCTGGAGCGGCTCACGCACCCGGTGCTGGCCCTGGACATCGAGTCGCAGGACTTCAAGGCGCTCGAGGTGAAGGGCGACTTGAGCGTGATGGCCAGCGGCAAGCTCGCGCTGCGTGGGCCGGTCTTCGGGGCAACCCTCACCGGGACGGGGACCGTCACCAACGGCGTACTGTACTTCGCCGACCTGGTGGAGAAACGGATCGTCGATCTCGACGCTCCCGATCCCTCCATGGCCGGCTTGATCGACACCGCGCTCGCGGCCGTGATTCGCCGGCAGGGGCTGGGGCCGTCCTTCCACAGTCTCTTCCTCGACAGCCTGCGGATCCGCGACGTGCAGCTCGCCATGGGCAGCAGCGTGTGGCTGCGCTCCAACGAAGCGAACATCCAGCTCGCCGGCCGCCTCAACGTGAACAAGGTGCATCGCAACTGGCTGCTCACCGGCACGCTGCAGGCGCCGCGCGGGACGTACCGTCTCCAGGTCGGTCCGGTGTCTCGCGAGTTCGTGGTGACTCAGGGAACCGTGCGCTATTTCGGCACGCCGGACCTGGATGCGGCGTTGGACATCGAGGCGCGCCACGTGGTGCACCCGTTGAGCACGGTGAACGCGAGTTCCAGCTCCCAGGACGTCACAGTCATCGCGCACATCGGAGGCACGCTGTTGGTGCCGCGGCTCACGCTCAGTGCCGAAGGGCGCACGCTGCCGCAGACGGACATCCTCTCCTACCTCATGTTCGGCCAGGCCAGCGCGGAGGTCGCCAACGCGCCAGGGGCGGCCGGTGCAGGCCGTAAGGCGCTGCTGTTCATCACCGCGGCGAGCTTCGCCGCGGGCGAGCTGGAGCGCAGCGTCGTCTCCGACCTCGGCATCCCCCTGGACTACGTGGAGATCCGTCCCGGCGACCCGGGCAACCTGCTCCA
>DATICZ010000190.1:0-11725 GCA_035456525.1 Gemmatimonadales bacterium | reverse complement strand
TCCTTCAAGCTCCGCGACGGTGCTCTGGTCGCGGCCGCCGGCGATTCACTCCGTTAACGGACTACGGCCATGCGCTCGTTTACCGACACCTTCATCAAGCACCCCGTCCTCGCGGCGGTGGTGAACCTGGTCATCCTGCTCGTCGGCTGGCGGGCGATGTCCTCGCTTCCGGTGCAGCAGTACCCCAAGATCGAGAGCTCCTCGGTGCTGATCACGACGGTCTACTACGGCGCTTCGGCCGAGACCGTCCGGGGATTCCTGACGACGCCGATCGAGCGCGCCGTGTCGGCCATCAGCGGCGTCGACTACGTGGAATCGACGAGCCGGGCCGGCGTCAGCACGATCACGGTGCACCTGAAACTCAACCACAACAGCACCGCGGCCCTGGCCGAGGTCACGGCCCGCCTGCAGCAGGTACGCTCCGAGCTGCCGGCCGAGGCCGAGCCGCCGGTGGTCGAGGTGCAACGCGCCGACCGGCCCTACGCGTCGTTCTACCTCAGCTTCACCTCGAGCGACCGGGACATCCCGGCGCTCACCGACTGGCTGACCCGGAACATGCAGCCCCGGCTCACCACGCTGGCCGGCGTGCAGCGCGTGGACGTCGTGGGCGGACGTCCCATCGCCATGCGGATCTGGATCGATCCCGACCGCCTGGCTGCGCTGAACCTCGCCCCCGGCGACGTGCACGCGGCGCTGCAGCGCAACAACTACCTCGCGGCCGTGGGACAGACCAAGGGCGACCTGGTGCAGGTCAACCTGCTCGCCAACACCGACCTGCGCTCGCCCGAGGAATTCAAGAACCTCGTGGTCGCCGAGCGCAACGGGGCGATCGTGCGACTGTCGGACGTCGCCCGGGTGGAGCTCGGCGCCGAAGAGGCCGACTTCATCACGAAGTTCAACGACAAGGAGGCCGTGTATCTCGGCGTCTGGCCGCTGGTCGGCACCAACGAGATCGAGCTGGCGCACCGGCTCAAGGACGAGATGAACCGCATCCGGCCCACGCTGCCCCGCGACATCGACATGCAGCTGGCCTACGATGCGACGGTCTTCATGGAAGACGCGCTGCACGAGATCAGCAAGACGCTGGCCGAGACGATCCTGATCGTCGGCCTGGTCGTCTTCCTCTTTATGGGGTCGGTGCGCTCCGCGCTGGTACCGTTGGTCGCCATGCCGCTGTCCCTCGTGGGTGCGGGCATCGTGATGTCCGCCTTCGGGTTCAGCCTGAACCTGCTCACGATCCTCGCGATCGTGCTGTCGGTGGGACTGGTGGTGGACGACGCGATCGTCGTGGTCGAGAACGTCGAACGGCACGTCCGCGAGGGGAAGACGCGCATTCAGGCGGCGCTCGTGGGCGCGCGCGAGCTGGTCGGTCCGATCCTCGCGATGACGGTCACGCTGGCCGCCGTGTACACGCCGATCGGGTTCCAGGGCGGGCTCACCGGATCGCTCTTCCTCGAGTTCGCGATCACCCTCGCCGCGGCCGTCGTGGTGTCGGGGATCGTCGCGGTCACGCTGTCGCCCGTGATGAGCTCGCGCTTCGTGCACGAGCACGGCCGTGAGGGCCGGCTGACGACGTGGGTGAACCGCGGCTTCGAGTTCGTGCGCCGGCGCTACGAGAAGCTGCTGGACGGCGCGCTCCAGATGCGCTGGTCGATCGTCGCGGCGTCGGTGCTGGTCATGATCGCCGCCGTGCCGCTCTACAACTACTCCCGCCGGGAGCTCGCTCCCGTCGAGGACCAGAGCCACATCAGCCTGTTCATGCAGGCCTCGCCCGACGCCTCCCTGGAGGCGACCAATCGGGCGTCGCTGCAGGTGGTGCAGGCGATCACCTCGTTCCCCGAGGCCAGGTTCATGTGGTCGCTCACGGCGCCGTGGGGCGGCTTCGGCGGCATGGTGGCGAAGAACTGGAAGGAGCGCACTCGCACCACCGAGCAGATGTACGGTCAGGTGTACGGGGCCGTGTCGCAGGTGCCGGGGTTGCAGGTGTTCCCCCGCCTCGATCCACCGCTGCCGACGCCGGGCCAGTACGACGTCGAGATGATTCTCGAGAGCGACGCCTCGCCCGAGGAGATGCTCCAGATGGCGGGCGCGGTGGTGGGCGCCGGCTGGCAGAGCGGCAAGTTCCTCTACGTCGACACGGACCTGAAGATCGACCTGCCCGAGGCGCACGTCGTCATCGACCGCGACGAGGTCGCGGACCTGGGGCTCGATCTCGCCAGCGTGGGCCGCGAGCTGGGCACCCTGCTGGGGGGCGGGTACGTGAACCGCTTCAACTACTACGACCGGAGCTACAAGGTCATCCCGCAGATCCTCGAACGGGATCGCTCGACGGTGGGGCCATTGCTCGACCTCAAGATCAAGACGCCGTCCGGTGCCCTGGTGCCGGTCTCGACCTTCACCCACATCGAGTCGAGCACCGCGCCGCGCACGCTGAACCGGTTCCAGCAGCGCAACGCCGTGCGCATCTTCGGCGGCGTCCGACCCGGCGTCACGAAGGAAGAAGGCCTGCGCGTGTTGGAGGCCGCGGCCACCAACGTGGCCGGGCCCGGCACGGGCATCGACTACGCCGGGGAGTCGCGCCAGATCCGGCTCGAGGGGGCGGCGCTCACCGTCACCCTGGGCTTCGCGGTGATCCTCATCTACCTGGTGCTCGCGGCGCAGTTCCGGAGCTTCCGCGACCCGCTCATCGTGCTGCTCGGCTCGGTGCCGCTCGCGATTTCGGGCGCGTTGATCTTCAGTTTCCTCAACCTGACGACGATCAACATCTACTCGCAGATCGGGCTCATCACCCTGGTAGGGCTGATCGCGAAGAACGGCATTCTGATCGTGCAGTTCGCGAACACGCTGCAGTCACGCGGAGTCGCCAGACTGGCGGCGCTGCGCGAGGCATCGCTCACCCGGCTGCGTCCGGTGCTCATGACCTCGGCCGCCACGGTGTTCGGACACCTGCCGCTGGTGTTCGCAACCGGGCCGGGATCGGCGGCGCGCAACAGCATCGGCACGGTGCTGGTCACCGGCATGACGCTCGGTACGATCTTCACGCTGTTCGTCGTCCCGGTGTTCTACTCGATCATCGCCGCGGAGCACAAGCCGGCTCCGGTGACGGCCGAGCATCCCGCGGTCCAACCCATCCTGCTGGAGGAACCGGCTCATGCGTAGCGCGATTCTCCTGGGACTCCTCGCGCTCGGATGCGCCTCGACTCCCGGATACCGATCGTCTTCGGTCGACATGCCGGCGTCGTTCCGGGCAGTGACCGATACCGTGGCGGTGCCATACCTGGCGACGCGGCCGGCGGAATCGACGACGGCCACACCAGCACCCTCCCCCACGGGCGGCTCCCTGGACTATTGGGAGCAGCTGGGCGACACCACACTTTCGCGCCTGATCCGGGAGGTCCAGAACGCCAACCTGGACGTCCAGGCCGCCCGCGCACGCGTGAGCGCCGCCCGCTCCGAGCATGTCCGTACGGCATTGGACCTCACGCCCTCGGCCACGGTTTCCGGTGGGTACGCACGGCAGCGGCTCTCCAGCGCTTCATTCCCGGGCGGGTTCGGCAGCTTCCCCGACCAGGACGTCTGGAGCGCCAGCGTCGATCCCTGGTGGGAGCTGGACGTCTTCGGGCGGATCCGCCGCAACGTGCAGGCGCGGGGCGCGCTGGTCGACGTGGCGCGGGAGGACCTGCGCAACGTGCAGGTGACGCTCACCGCCGAGGTGGCCCGCGCCTACTTCGTGCTGCGCGGGGCGCAGGAGCAGCTCGAGGTGGCTCGGCGGAACGCCGAGAACCAGCGCCACACGTTCGACGTCACCCGTGAGCGGCTCGAAGCGGGGCGTGGCAGTTCGTTCGACACCGAGCGGGCCAAGGCCCAGCTGAGCTTGACCCTCGCTTCGATTCCCGCCCGGGAGGCCGCTGTCGCGGAGGCGCAATACCGGATCGGCGTGCTGGTCGGGCGTTCACCCACCGTGGTGGCGCGGGAGCTGTCGGAGCCGGCCGGATTCCCGCCGCTTCCCGATGTGACGTCCATCGGGGATCCGGCCTCGGTGGTCCGGACCCGGCCGGACGTGGCGGCGGCGGAGCGGCTGGCGGCCGCGCAGCGGGCCTTCGTCGGCGCGGCGAAAGCGAACTATCTGCCCCGCCTCACGATCGGAGGCAGTGTGGGGTACGCCGCACCCCAGTTTCACTCGATCGGCGACCAGACGACGTTCCGCTACGCCATCGGGCCCGTGATCACGTGGCCCGGCCTCAACCTGGGCCGGGTGAAGGCGGAGGTCGACGCCGCGCAGGCGAACGAAGCGGCGGCCCGCGCGCAGTATAGCCAGGCCGTGCTGGCCGCACTGGAACAGATGGAAACCGCGCTCACCCGCTATCGCTCAGCCCGGGTCAGCGTGCAACGACTGGCCGAGGCGAGCGAGGCGAGCGAACGGGCGGCAGAGCTGGCGCGGCTGCGCTTCCAGGAAGGGGTCACTGATTTCCTGCAGGTGCTGGACGCCGAGCGGACCCAGCTCGAGGCACAGGACCAGCTGGCGCAGGGCCGCATCCAGGCCGCCACCGCCTATGCGGCCCTGTACAGAGCGATGGGCGGGCGGTAACCGGCGAGCGGACCCCGTGAGGCATCAATCGAGGCGCGATGCGACGGTCCGTCGTGTCGCGCTTCGTGTTCTGCGCATCTGCCGTGGCACGCTACTTGAACAACCGGTTGATGCGTTGTCTCAGCAGTCCGGGACACTCTTGCACCCAAGGGAATTCGGCGATCCCCTGGGAGGACGCGCATGCACAGGCCCAACCGGATTCCCGGCATCACGCTCCTGGCCACGCTCGCCCTGGGTGCGTGCGCCGGGAAAGCACCAGCGGATCT
This sequence comes from Gemmatimonadales bacterium, assembly GCA_035456525.1. Classification (GTDB taxonomy): domain Bacteria; phylum Gemmatimonadota; class Gemmatimonadetes; order Gemmatimonadales; family GWC2-71-9; genus DASTHG01. Next base: position 6,871 of record DATICZ010000190.1, on the reverse strand, counting down.
CACGCCTCCGACGCTTTCCCTGGGCGTCGTGAGTGGACGCCGGCAGCAGGCCACCGTCGGCCAGGAGCTGCCGCAACCGCTGGTGGTGCAGGTCCTCGACTCCAAACTCCGTCCGGTGAAAGGCCAGCTCATCAGTTTTCGCGTGTTGAGCGGCGGCGGAAGCGTGTACGCCGGTACGAGCCTCACCAACGCGGACGGCATCGCCCAGGACTACTGGACGATGGGTCCGCAGCCGGGCCCGGCCCGGCTCCTGGTCCGGGCTGTCGATCCCACGACGGGAGAGAAGCGCAACATCGCCTTGTTCACCGCGGTGGCGCTCGGGGCGCCACGTTACGCCGCCGACCGCCCCAATGCGGCGGTGGCGGCGGGATCCGAGAATCAGGGGCGATCGCCGTCCGGGGACGGCGACGGCAGCCGCGAGCGCTAGCCGAGACCATCACCAGCGCACCGCCAGCTCGTAGCTCCGGCAGATCTTCTCATCACTGGGACACACGCTCGCCCGCACGACGCCCCGGTGCGCCTCCTCCGGCAGCGCACGTTCGGTCGTCGGGGCATCGGCGAAGTACGCGGAGTCCGCGGTGCGGTGCGGCGAGTCGAACCGCAGCACGGTCCCGTCCATCAGCTCGAGCGCGGGTTTGAGACGCGCGTTGATGCGCGCGCCCGGCGCCGCGACGAGCCGGAGTCGGCTCGTCGGTCTGCCGTGCTCCGCCTCGACCCTGAATGGGACGGAGCGACACGCGGCAGCGACCGCCAGCACGAGCACCGTGACCGACCGCCTCATTCGGCGAGCAGCTCCCGAATCCGCGCGTCCCAGGTGCGGAAGTGCGCGTCGTCGAGGTGGAACTCCCCGTAGCCCGTGTAGCGGATCACGCCTTGCTTGTCGATCAGCACGAAGCTCGGCCAGTACCGGATCCCGTACGCGTTCCAGGTCCGGCTGTCGTTGTCCTGGGCGTTGGGATAGCCGATGCCGTACTGCGCCAGGGCGCGCGACAGGTTCCCCTTGTCATGCTCCCCCGCATACGGTGGAAACTCCGGCGTGTGGATGCCGATGAGGGTGAGCCCCCGGTCCCGGTAGCGGTGATCGAATTCGACCAGCGAGGGTACCGTGTTGGTGCAGTTGTAGCAGGTGAAGACCCAGAAGTTGAGCAGCACGACGCGGCCGCGCAGCTCGCGCAGTCGCAAGGGGCGGTCACTGTTGAGCCAGCTGCCGTTCGTCAGCTCGGGCGCCGGGGAGCCCGCGGCGGGCACGGCGGCCGGACGGGCCCCCGACCCGTCCGACCGTCCCGCAGCGAGCAAGCCCAGCCCCAGCACCGAGGTCAGCGCCGCGGCGATCCAAGGCAGGCGAGGGTACATGGTTGGCTCCTAGTGCCCCATGTTGTCGCGCGCCATGCCACCACCCGAGCTCCCGAGCGGCGCCTCGGCGAGCGCCGTGCCGAGTTGCTTGCTCCAGATCACGACCCGATGGTAATCCGACAGGTTGGCCTTGGCCGGGATCGTGAACGTGGCGACGCCCATGGCGTGGGGCAGCCGCCCGAGATTCAGGGACTTCCCGTCCACGGCGCCGCTGAGCACGACCGTCGCCTCCGACTCCTCGCCGATGGAGAAGTCCTGGCTCAGTTCCAGTACCTGACGTCCGCCCTTTGTGACGATTTCGTAACTGCCCGCGGCCTTGCGGCCGCCCACACCGGCGAACGCTCCGTGGAGCGACTTCGCGTGTTCCATCGAGCCCATGGAGTCCATCGCCTGGCCCGCGGCCCTGCCGGCGAGGAGGGAGAGTCCCACGAGGGCGAGACTCAGACCCGTGATTCGACTCGTTTGCATTGGTGTTGTCCCCTTCGAATGTTGACGTTCGGTGCCACTCGAGGTGGCGTGCGTGAGCACTGCAGTAACGCACCGAAGGTCGTCGGCCGTTTCCGTTGTTAGAGGATTGTCATCTTTCCCTCACCCGGCGTTCCCGCGCGGCGTGCCCCTCGTAACTTTCGCGCCATGCAGATTCTGATCGTCGAGGACGACCGCGAGCTGCGGCAGTTCTTGAGCAAGGCATTCCGCGAGGAAGGCTACGGCGTCATCGAGGCCGAAACGGGTGACGGCGCGCTGGATCGCGCGTTGGGCGGCGCTTACGACTGCATCGTGCTCGACGTCATGCTCCCGGGGCGGGACGGATTCGGCGTCGTGAAGGAGCTGCGCGGGCGGAACGTGGTGACTCCCGTGTTGATGCTGACCGCGCGCGACGAGGTGGAGTCCCGGGTGCGCGGCCTGGAGGGCGGCGCGGACGACTATCTGACGAAACCGTTCGACCTGTCGGAGCTCATCGCGCGGGTCAATGCCCTGATCCGTCGCTCCGAGCTGCGCCACAAAGGCGCGACCCTGAACGTCGGAGTGATCACCCTCGACCCGTTGACCCGCAGCGTCACCCAGAACGAGCGCCGGGTCGACCTGAGCCCGCGCGAGTTTGCGCTGCTCGAATTCCTGATGCGCAACGCCGGCCGCACGGTCTCGCGCTCACGCATCGCCGAAGCGGTGTGGAACTACAAGTTCGACCCCGAGACCAACGTCGTCGACGTCTACATCAACTACCTACGCAAGAAGCTCACCTTCGCCGGGGCGCGTCCACCGATTCGCACCGTGCGCGGCGCGGGCTATCGGTTGGAGGCGTCGTGAGCGAGCGCCGTCTCGGCACCGTCCTCACGCGGCGCTTCAGCCGCCTCACCTGGACCGCGCTCACGGGCTACGGGTTTCTCGTCGTCGTCGCCTTCGCGCTGGCGGCCGAGGCCGTGCTGCACCGTTCGCTCGAGCATACCGCCGACGTCACCCAGTCCCTGATCGGCGCCTACGGCGATTCCACCGGCGGGCCGGGCGGCGTCATGCCGGCGGCGCTGGCGGAGCAGCTGCTCGACATGGGCGGGCGGGTCGTGATCACGCGCACCACGAATGCGGACGGCATGATGCAGGTCTACTTCCTGTCGCCCGGGATGCCGGCGAAGCGGCTCGAGGGAATTCCCGCGTCGGCCTCGCCGGACGACGTGCGCCGGATTCTGCTGGCGGCGATCGCCCAGCGGGCGCGCTGGCGCTATCGGGCCCTGCACCGGGCGAGCGGGGCCTTCGATATCTACGTGGTGGCGAGCCGTGAGCCCTACCTGGTCGCCCTGCTGGGGCTGGTGGTCACCGCCGCACTGCTGTTGCCGGTGGCGGCGTTCGGTGCCACGCGCGGAGCCAAGACCGCGGTGGCCGACGCGCTCCGGCCGCTGGAGCGCATCTCCGCCGAGACGCGGGCGATCGGCCCGGAGGACCTGGGCAAGCGGATCGACAGCCCCACCGGCCAGGCGGAGATCACCGACCTCGCCGAGAGCATCAACCGCATGCTCGGGCGGGTCGACCGTGCCCACCGGGCGCTCGAGTCCTTCACGGCGGACGCGAGCCACGAGCTGCGCACACCCCTCACGCACCTGCGCGCGCAGGTGCAATGGGCCTCCACCAAGGGGCGAACGCAGTCGGCTGTCCGGGAATCACTTGCCGCCATGGAGAACGAGCTCGAGCGGACTACGAAGATGGTCGAAGAGCTGTTGCTGATCGCCCGCGGCGAGAACCGGCAGCTGGCGCTGGCCCGCGCCCCGTTCGATCTGACTACGGTGGTGGACGACGTGAAGGAAATCACGGAGGCGATGGCGCTGGGACGAGACCTCGAGGTCCGCCGCACCGAGTGGGTCCCGCCCCCCGTCGAGGCGCTGGGCGATGCGAATCGGACGCGGCACATCCTGCTGAACCTGGCGTCGAACGCGGTGCGCTACACGGCGAGCGGCAGCGTCACCTTCTTCGTCCGGGAGGACGGCGAGCGGGTGGGGGTGAGCGTTCAGGATACCGGGCCGGGGATCGCGCCGGAGCATCTGCCGCACGTGTTCGACCGCTTCTTCCGCGTCGAGCAATCCCGTAACCGCGCGCACGGCGGCACGGGACTCGGCCTGGCGATCGCCCGCCTGCTGGCCGAGCTGCAGGGCGGGGACATCACGGTCGAGAGCGTGGTCGGTCACGGGAGCACCTTCACGCTGTGGCTGCCGCGCGCGGTCCCCGTGGAATCCGATTCCCTGCTACGAAGCGGGTAGCAGCCGCACGGTCACCGTTCGTCCGTTCCGCTCCAGGGCAACATGGGCCGCATGGACGGCCACGAGCGGCGCTTCGAGCCGCAGATCACGCACGTCGCCGAGTCGCGCCCCGTCCGGCAGGGCGAGCGGCGCCCCGCTCGCGGTCCAGCGCACCGTCGTCTCGTCGCCGATCACGGCGCGGACCGTGCCGGCCTGCTGGTCCTGCACCACAGGGGTCGTGAACTCGGCGTCCAGCGCCTTGCCCGCGCAGGGCCGGACCCAGCGCAGGTGCAACAGCACGCCCTGTCCCGCCTGAAGCAGGTTCTGCGGGTCGATCCCGCACACGCCCATCCCGCCGACCGCACTGGCGTCGATCACCAGCTCGATCCCCGGTGCGGCCAGGATCGAATCACGCTGAGCCCGGCGCAGGGACTCGAGGCCCGCAATCGTAGCCGTGGTGCTCCGCGTCAGGGCGGGCCAGTCGAAGCGCGCCCGTGCAGACGCGATGAGCCGGGCTGCACGATCTCCGTACCCCGTCACCGCGGCGAGCTCTTCCTGTAAGGTGCGGTCCTCGGCGACCAGGTCCGGCTTCCACCGTTCGCCCGCGAGCCGGTCGAGCAGCCGCCCCATGGCGGGACCGGTCGCGTAGAAGCGCAGCCGGAACGAGTTGCGTGATTGTGTGGTCACGCTATCGAGGCGGCCCGCGATCTGCGCGGCCACTCGCGCCGCTCCGTCGCGCCAGGCGGGATCGAGCGGCCCCACCTGCACGGCGCGCATCCCCGCGTATTCCGCGAGCCCTTCGTTCAGCTCCGCCATCTGCTCGAACTCCGCTCCGTCGGCGCCGAGGAAGCGCTGGCGTGTGTCGCGCAGCGCCAGAAACTCCCAGGCGAGCGCGCGAGCGGCGGAATCGCCGGGCGCCTGGAGCGCGGCCGCCAGCACGCGCGCCTCGAGCGCGAAGCCCGCCTCGTTGTCGCGATCGAAGACGGGGTAGCTCGTCACGAGGAAGGCGTTCTCCCCGCCGCCGAACCGCTTGCCCTCGCGGCGGCTGCCGCGCTCGAACGCGTGGAACGCTTCGTGCGCCGCGAGGTAGACGAGCTGCGCGGGGGTCGCGTCGGGCTGCGCCACGAGCTGCGCCACGCTGCGTCCCGCGAGCTCGGCGTTGGTGTTCGCCGCGGACCGGGAGGCGACGTCGATCCAGGCGAGTCCCGTGGCACCCAGTGCCGTGAACCCCTCCGGTGGAGCCCCGCGCCAGTTGCAGAGCAGCGTGCCGCGCTCCGGCACCACGAACGCCACGGCGAGGGTATCGGGCCGGAAGCCGGGCCAGATCCGCGCGGCGTCCAAGGCGATGAAGCGGCGGCACACCGGGGCGAGCCGTGCGGTGTCGGGTGCGGCGGGCGGGTTGGCCACGAGCGTGGCGACGAGGGTGAGCAGCATCAGGCACTCCGCTGTTGAGTTCTACATTGTATGAGATATAAGGGCACCGAATGGTCGCACGGGAGGCAGGGACTCAGGGTTGGGCGGTGGGTCGGGGGCTACGGGCGCGCCAGGAGAAGCTGCCGTTCGAGGCGAGCCGGATGCTCAGGTCGTTCCCGGCGTCGCCGCCGCCCCGGATCACGAGGCGGCCCGGCTCCTGGACCAGGCGGTGGGGCGGCACCGGCGCGCCGTCCAGCGTGGCGCGGACCACGCGAGTGCCCTCGAACTGCAGCGTGAACTCGCCCGCCGGATCGACGGCGCGGACCGTCCTGAGTGTCGGGGCGGTGGAGCCCATGGCGAGGGCGGCGAGCACGGCGAGCGCCGCGGCGAGTCGCGAGGGGCTGCGGGCGGCGGCGACGAGGCGCGACTGGCGTACGCACACGCTCGCCACATCGAGCCAGAAGCGCCCCGTACCGCGGCCGGCGAGCTCTTCCAGGTCGCCGAGCAGCTCTTCCTGGCGTGCGGGATCGACGAGCCAGCGCACCAGTGTGGCGGGGGCCGTCGTCATGCGCGCGCGGGGTGCAGGCTGGGGCGGCCGAGGCGCGCGCGGATGCGCTGCATCTCGCGCACCGCCGCTGCGCCGTCGGGGGTGATGCGGTACAGCCGCTTGCGGCGGCCGCCGCGCTCGGCGGTGGCGGGTCCCATGCGGGAGCGCAGCAGGCCTTTCCGCTCCAGCCGGTCGAGCGTCGCGTACACGGCGCCGAGGGAGATCGTGTCGCCCGTTTCGCGCTCCAGGTCGGTCTGGATGGTGACGCCGTAGCCCTCGCCCGCGAGTCCGCTCACGGCGAGCAGCACCAGCTCCTCGAACGCGCCGATCCGTGCCATGTCCTACAATGTATGGGAAATCGCGCCAGCCTGCCACCGGGTGTCAGAGTGCTGTGCGGCCGGCACCGGCCCGGAACCCCGGGGAGCGAAGCGCCATTAGGAGGACGGACACTCTCAGGAGACACCATGGCGTTCGCGCGATGGGCGGCTGTGCCGCTGCGTCTGATCGTCGGCTACGGGTTCATGGCGCACGGGTATGCGAAGCTGACCCGGGGACCGGACGCGTTCGCCGCCATCCTGCAGGCGATCGGCGTCCCCGCGCCTCACCTCGCGGCGTGGGCCACCGTCCTGGTCGAGCTCCTGGGCGGGCTCGCGATCCTGGCCGGCGCCTTCGTGGTGTTGGCCACGATCCCGATGGCCGCGGTCCTGCTCGTGGCCATGTTCACCGTGCATTTGCCCTACGGGTTCTCCTCGATCAAGCTCGTCGCGGTGACGGCGGCCGGGGCGCAGTTCGGCCCACCGGGTTACGAAACCGACCTGCTGTACCTGGCCTG
>DATICZ010000189.1:0-12931 GCA_035456525.1 Gemmatimonadales bacterium | reverse complement strand
GACGGCAACCAATGGCTCGACGCCTATGGCGGGCACGCCGTGGCGTCGACCGGCCACTGTCACCCTCACGTCGTCGAGGCGATCGCGCGCCAGGCGGAGACGCTGCTGTTCTATTCGACGGCGGTGGCGTTGGAGATGCGTGAACGGTTAGCTACGGAACTGGTAAGGCGGGGTCCGGGGTCCGGGCCCCGGGTCCCGGTCCCCGGATCCCGGGTCTTCTTCTGCAACTCGGGCGCCGAGGCAAATGAGAACGCGCTGCACCTGGCACGCCGGTCGACCGGCCGCTCGGGCGTGGTCGCGGTGGAGGGCGGTTGGCACGGCCGCACCGTGGCAACGCTCGCCTGCACCCACGGCGAGAAGTACCAGGCGTGGGCTCGGGGCTCCGGGATGCCCCTCGCGCGCTTCGTGCCGTTCGACGATGTCGCGGCGCTCGAGCGCACGGTGGACGAGACGACCGCGGCGCTGATCGTCGAGCCCGTGCAGGGCGTGCAGGGGGCGCGCGACTGCGCCCCGGAATTCCTGCGCGCGGCGCGTGCCGCTTGCGACCGCCACGGTGCGGCGCTGATCTTCGACGAGATCCAGTGCGGCGTGGGCCGCTGCGGCGCGTTCACCGCCGCCGAGGCGTATGGCGTCACCCCGGACGTCATCGCCATGGCCAAGGGACTCGCCTCGGGGCTCCCGATCGGCGCCATCCTGGTCGGCTCGAAACTGGCCGCGGGTGTGAAGACGGGCGACCTGGGCAGCACCTTCGGCGGCGGCCCCGTGGTGTGCGCCGCGGCCCTCGCCACGCTCGAGGTGATAGACGGCGAAGGGCTGATCGCCAACGCGATCGCGACCGGGGAGCGGCTGCGGCGCGGCGCGCTGGCGCTCGGTGTCTCGAAGGTCCAGGGCCGGGGGCTGCTGCTCGGCCTGCACCTCGGCCGTCCCGCGGTGGAGGTTCAGAAGGCCCTGTTCGCGCGGCGTATCCTCACCGGGACCTCCGCCGACCCGCAGGTGCTGCGACTCATGCCCTCGCTCATCTTTTCGGCCGGAGAAGCCGACCGGCTGCTGGAAGCCCTCGCGGAGGTGCTGCGATAGCCGCCCGCGATTTCCTCGCGCTCGAGGACTGGGGTCGCCCGGCGCTCGACGAGCTCCTCGCTCTCGCCGCCCGCATCAAGCGCGGCGAGATCACGGGCGGGCTCGAGCGCAAAGTCCTGGCCATGGTGTTCCTCGACCCGAGCCTCCGCACGCGCAGCAGCATGGAGACCGCCATGTTCCTGCACGGCGGTCACGCGCTCGTGCTCGAGCCTGGCAAGGGCAGCTGGGCGCTCGAGACCGAGCCGGGCGTCGTCATGGACGGCGCCACGGTGGAGCACGTCACCGAGGCGGCGCGCGTGCTGGCGCGCTACGCCGACGCCCTCGCGGTCCGGGCCTTCCCCAAGGGCACCGACTGGGCGGTGGAGCGCGAGGATCGCCTGATCAGGGACTTCGCGCGCTTCTCCGACAAGCCGGTGATCAACCTCGAGTCCTCGCGCCGCCATCCCTGCCAGGCGCTGGCCGACGCGATGACGCTGCGCGAGCGGCTGGGCGAGACGCGCGGCAAGAAGTTCGTGCTGGCCTGGGCGTGGCACCCCAAGGCGCTGCCCACGGCCGTGCCGGCGAGTGCCGCCCTGGCGGCGGCGCAGCTCGGCATGGAAGTCGTGATCGCCCGCCCGCCGGGCTACGATCTCGACCCCGAGGATCAGGCGCTCATCGAGAAGCTGGCACGCGAATCGGGCGGCTCGGCGCAGTTGTGCGACGACCTCGACGCCGGTCTCGCCGGCGCGGACGCCGTCTACGTGAAGAGCTGGGGATCGCTCCAGGCGTTCGGCCGCCCGGAGGAAGAGCGAGCCCTGCGCACGCCGTTCCGCGAGTGGCGCATGACGGCGCCCCGGCTCCACGTCACGCGCGGCGGACGCGGGATCGTGATGCACTGCCTGCCGGTGCGCCGCAACGTCGAAATCGACGACGCGGTGCTCGACGGGCCCAATTCGGTGGTGGTGGACGAGGCGGAGAACCGCCTCCACGCCCAGCGGGCGTTGCTGATCGAGATCATGGGAGGCAAGCGATGACGGCGGCGATCGAGCCGGCGAAGGGAATCGTCGGACTGAAGGGGGCGCTGCGCTACGTGCGGGCCTATCGCGACCAGGTGTTCGTGGTCAAGGTCGGCGGCGAAGTGCTGGACGACGATGACGTGCTGGACGGCGTGGCGGCGCAGCTCGCGCTGCTGGCCTCCCTCGGCATCCGGATCGTCGTGGTGCACGGCGGCGGCGCCCAGGCGACCGCGCTGTCGCACCGGCTCGGGCTGGAGCCCGAGCTGGTGGCCGGCCGGCGCGTCACCGATCAGCGCACCCTCGAAGTGGTGATGATGGTGTACGGCGGCTCGCTCAACGTGGCGGTGCTGTCGGCGCTGCGCGGCCATCGCGTGCAGGCGGTGGGCATCTCCGGCGTGGACGGGGACCTCCTCACGGCGCACCGCCGCCCGCCCGTCACCGTGACCGACGACGCCGGGAATACGCGCGAGGTGGACTATGGGTTCGTGGGCGACATCGACCGGGTGGATCCGCATCTCCTGAAGACGCTGCTCGACGCCCGCTTCGTCCCGGTCGTGGCCAGCCTCGCGGGCGACGAGGAGGGCGGCGTCTACAACGTCAACGCCGATACCGTCGCCGAGGCCCTCGCGGTCGCCATGGGCGCGCAGAAGCTGATCTTCCTCACGGGCGCGCCGGGCGTGCTGCGCGACCGGAACGATCCCTCGACCCTCGTGACCTTCGCCGATCCGAGCGATCTGGAGGAGCTGATGGCGAGCGGGGCGCTGGCGGGCGGGATGCGCCCCAAGGTCGAGGCATGCATCCGCGCCGCGACCAAAGGCGTGGAGCGCACCCACATCATCGACGGACGCGCGCCCGACGCGCTGCTGCTCGAGGTGTTCACCGGCGTAGGGTGCGGGACCATGATCGTCGGCCGCAAGGAAAGGGCGGCGCAGCTTGAAGCCGACCTCGCCGACTGAGATCACGCTGCTCGCCGAGCTCGTCGCCATTCCCTCGGTGAGCGGCGACGAGGCGGCCGTGGCGCAGCGGGTCGAGGACTCCGCGCGCGCCTGGGGGCTCGACGTCGTGCGTGACGCGACCGGGGTGAAGGTCGCGGTGCAGGGCCGGCAACCCGGCCCCACCCTCGCGCTGGTGTCGCACCTGGACGTCGTGCCGCCCGGTGAAGGGTGGACGCGCGATCCGTTCACGCCGTCGTTCGAGGACGGCAGGCTCTACGGCCGCGGCTCGGGAGACGCCAAGGCCTCGGTGGCGGCGATGCTCTCCGCCGCGCACGACCTCCTTGCCCAGGGGGGCCCGCCGCGCGGGCGCCTGCTGGTGCTGCTGGGCTACGGCGAGGAGACCCGCCATACCTCGATGCCCGAGCTGGCGGCGTCCGCGGGTCCCATCGACGCGGCCGTCGTGGGCGAGCCCACGAACCTCGATATCGCCGTGGCGCAGCGCGGCCTGATGATGGTGGACCTCGTGGCGCGTGGCGATCAGCGCCACGCCGGTTATGCGGACGAAAACGGCGCGAGGTTCGTCAATGCGGCGCAGCGCCTGGCGCGCGACCTGATCACGCTCGCTGATGTGGCACGCGAGCGGCCCCATCCGGTGCTCGGCCACCCGACCATTACGCCGACCATGCTCGAGGCCGGCGTGGGCCGCAACGTCACGCCGCCGCTCGCGCGGGCCGTGCTCGACGTGCGCACCACACCGGCCTGGTCGCATGCCGAGATCGCCGCAGCGCTGCGCACCGCGCTCGAGAGCGAGGTCGTCGTCACGTCCGACCGCCTCGTCCCGTGCGAGACACCGCAGGACTCGCGGCTCCTGGCCGCCGCGCGGCGCGTGCGGCCCGGGGCGCGCACCTTCGGCAGCCCCACCTGCTCCGATTGGGTGTTCCTGCGCGACCGCGACGCGATCAAGTGCGGCCCCGGCACCAGCCGCAACAGTCACGTCCCCGACGAATGGGTCACCGTCTCGGAGGTCAGCGCCGCGCGGGAGTTCTACGCGCACCTCGTGCGGGAGTACCTGGCGTGAAACGCCGCGCCGCCAGCCGGTCCCGTACGCTGTGGTCCCAGCCCGCAAAGGGTGGGGCGGATGCGCTGATGCTCGCCTACACGGTGGGCGACGACCGTCACTGGGACGCCCGTCTCCTCCCCTGGGACGTGTTGGGGAGCCTGGGACACGTCGAAGGGCTGCGGCGCTCGGGGCTGATTTCCGCGTCCGACTACCGTGTGCTGCGCGCCGGGCTGCGGGCGGGGCTGCCCGCGGCGCGGCGCGGCACGCTACGGATCGGGCCGGATCAGGAGGACGCGCACAGCGCAGTCGAGCAATGGTTGACCAAGCGGGTGGGCCGGGCGGGGGAGCGGCTCCATACCGGCCGCTCGCGCAACGACCAGATTGCCTGCGACCTCCGCCTCTATCTCAAGGCGGCCCTGCTCGAGATCCACGACGCCGCGGCGGCCCTCGCCCTGGCGCTCGTCGAGTTCGCCGCCCGCAACCGCGACGCGCTGTGGCCGGGCTACACCCACCAACGCCGGGCGATGCCGTCGTCAGCGGGGCTCTGGGCGTCCGCCTTCGCCGAGGGGATCACCGACACGCTCGAGTCGCTGCCGGCGCTGTGGGCGCGGGTGGATCGCTGTCCCCTGGGAAGCGCCGCGGGCTATGGCGTGCCGCTCCCGCTGCAGCGCAAGGTCGCGGCCCGGGCGCTGGGGTTCGCGGCGCCTGAGCACAACGTCGCGGCGGTGCAGAACGGCCGCGGCAAGCTCGAAGCCGCGGTGCTCGCCTGGTGCGCCGAGCTGGGGCACGAGGCGGGCAAGCTCGCGACCGACGCGGTGCTGTACAGCGGCGAGGAGTACGGCCTGCTCGTGCTGCCGCGCGCGCTGGCGACCGGATCGAGCCTCATGCCGCACAAGCGCAACCCCGACGTGTTCGAGCTGACCCGCGCCCGCGCCGTGGCGCTCGACACCGACCTCGTGGCCGTGCTGTCGCTCAAGGCGAAGTTGGGGAGCGGCTACCATCGCGACTTCCAGCTCCTGAAGGAGCCGCTGTTGCGCGGGCTCGATCGCGCGCGCGAGATGCTCGCCATGCTGGCGGCCGCGGTGCCGCAGCTCGGCGTGGATCGCGCCCGCGGGGCGGCGCTGTTGGCCGGTGATGCGCTCGCCACCGACGAAGTGCTGCGCCGGGCGGAGGCGGGCGAGCCGTTCCGCTCGGCCTACCGCGCCGTGGCGGACGAGCTGGCGCGCGGCGAGCGGGTGCCGCCCGTGTCCGCCCCCGCCCTGCTGGCGCGGCGCAAAAGCCCCGGCGCGCTGGGCAATCTGGACCTGGGCGCCGTCCGAAAACGGCTGGGTGCGCGCCGGCGCTGGAGTGCCCGGGTTGGTCGCCTGCAGCGCAGCGCGCTCAAGCGACTCGCCGGTCGCGGCGCCGGAGGGATCGCCCCGTGAGCGCCGAGCGCCGCAAGCGGCTCCTCAAGATCCTGGAGCTGATCAGCACGCGGGCGCTCCGGACGCAAGGTGAGTTGGCCGAGGCACTCGCGACGGAGGGGTGGGACGTCACCCAGTCGTCGGTGAGCCGGGACATCAAGGCGCTGCGGCTCGTAAAGGTCGGCGGGGCGTATCAGCGGCAGCCGTCGGCGTCGGCCCATTCTCCCGATCCGGACACGCGGCGCGTCGCCGAGGACGTCATCGGGATCGAGACGGCGGGAGACTCACTCATCGTGTTGCACACGCCACCCGGGGAGGCGAGCGCGGTCGGGCTGGCGCTCGACCGCATGGCGTTGGGCGACATCGTCGGCACGATCGCGGGGGACGACACGATCTTCGTGGCCGCGAAGGACGCCACCGCTCAGCGGCGGCTGGTGCGCGAGCTGAAGAAGTTGACGGCGGCTCGGGTGGGATGAGCCTACCGGCGCCGGGACGCAAGCGTCAGCACGACGACGCGATCGGGTTCGTCCTTGCCGCCCGTGGGGAGCGTGAGCGTGACCCCCGCCTCGGACTGCGTCACCGTCACCCGCTCCCCCGTGGCGAACATCCTCGCCGCGATCACCCGGGCGCCCGGCGATGGCAGTGACAGGACGCGGTCGGGCCAGGCGAGCACGTGGACGAAGACGGTGTCGCCACGCGTCGTGGTGACGCCCCAGTCCCTTGGCGGGATCGGCCCTCCCCGCGTCCCGTAGATCGAGCCGCCATAGATCGTGAGCCAGCGGCCAACCTCTCGCAGCCGCTCGTCCGCCTCGGGCGGGATCGTGCCGTCGGGGCGAGGTCCGACGTTGAGCAGCAGATTGGCATCGCGGCCCGCCGCCTCGACGAGGTAACGGACCAGCTGCTGCGCCGTCTTGTAGTCGCGATCCGTGATGTTGAAGCCCCACGAACGATTCATCGTCAGCGACGTCTCGAGCGGCAACTGCCCGATCTGTTCCGTATTGAAGCCGGCGGTGTTGGCGCCCGGGAGGTCCTGCTCGAAGGTCTGCACATCCTCGCCCGGCAGCGGCGCCTGGTGGTGATTGGGCACGATGAGCGCCGCCGGCTGCAGGCGGTGGATCAGCGCGTACGTGTGCGGCAGCCGCCAGTCGGCAGCGGGCTTGTCCCACATGCCGTCGAACCAGATGCCGCCGATGGGGCCATAATTCGTGAGCAGCTCGGCCAGCTGGGCATCCATGAAGTCCAGATACCGGCTCCAGTCGCCGCTCTCCGGTCGGCCGCTGTTGCGTCCCGTTGACCCCCGGGGCCAGTAGTCGGGGTGGTGCCAGTCGAGCTGTGAGTAATAGAAGAAGAGCCTGATGCCCTGCCGCCGGCACTCCGCCGCCAGCTCCCGCAACGGATCGCGCTTGAACGGCGTCCAGTCGACGATGTTGTACCGGGTCGCCCGGGTGGCGAACATCGAGAAGCCGTCGTGATGCCGTGACGTGATGGTGATGTAGCGCACACCGGCGGCTTTGGCGAGCGACACCCAGTCGCGCGCGTCGAACTTCACGGGGTCGAACGTCGTGGCGAGCCACTCGTAGGCGCCGACGGGGATCTCGCGGTTCTGCATCACCCATTCGCCCTGGCCGAGCAGGCTGTAGACGCCCCAGTGGACGAACATCCCGAACTTCGCGTCGCGATACCATTGGCGCGCGGCGCGGCGCTCCGGCGGCACGGTGTCCGAGGCCTGCCCGGCCGCGCGGCACGGCAGCAGGGCCGCCACGAGCGTCAGCGTGACCAAGGACGGACCCCGAGTCATGTAGTCATGGCCTCCGGTGCCGGTAGGATGACGATATCGGCCTGGCGGGCGTTCCCCTGGCGCACGAGTATATCCGCGACGCCGGACTTTGCCGAGGAGCCCGAGATGTGCCTGAAGCGCACGGTCCTGTTACCCCTCGCGTTCATCGCCCCCAACATCGCGAGCGCGCAGGCTCCGGCCCAGTCGCGTCATCAGCGGACGTACGCCAACCCGATCGACATCGACTACCGCTACAACTTCGAGCAGCAGAACGAAGGCATCTCGTATCGCTCCGGTGCCGATCCCGTCATCGTCGTGCAGCGCGGCGAGTACTACCTCTTCGAGACCATCGGCGACGGGTACTGGCACTCACGCGATCTGGGCGCGTGGCGACACATCACGCCCTCCCGCTGGCCGCTGACCGATGTCGTGGCACCCGCGGTCCTGTCCGTGCGCGATACGATCTACCTGCTGCCGAGTACCACCAGCCCGCTGCCGATTCTGATGCTCACTCGGGCCGCGACCGGGCGCGTGGAATTCTACAACCGGCTGCTCCCCTGGCTCCCCATGGCGCGGGCGCGGGAAGCCGCAGTGCTCGCCAGGCCAGACTCCGTGCAGCCGGGGCCGTGGGATCCGCAGTTCTTCTACGATCCCGACACGGAGCGCTGGTTCCTCTACTGGAACTCGTCCAACGCCTATCCCCTGCACGCCATCGAGCTCGACAAGGCGAGGCGTCTCGCATACAGGGGCACCCCCACGTGGCTGTTTGGTCTCGATCCGGCGCGGCACGGGTGGGAGCGCTTCGGCCAGGACCATCGCGATACGACCACCCATCCGTTCATCGAAGGCTCGTGGATGACGAAGCACGCGGGACGATACTACCTCCAGTACGGCGCGCCCGGCACCGAATACAACGTCTACGCGACCGGCGTCTATACCGGCGACGATCCCCTCGGCCCGTTCACCTACGCACCCTACAATCCCATCGCGTACAAACCCGGCGGATTCGTGCAGGGCGCCGGACACGGGAACACGTTCCAGGACCTGTACGGCAACTGGTGGAACACGGGGACCCCGTGGATCGGCGTGAACTGGAATTTCGAGCGCCGCATCGCACTGCATCCCGCGGGGTTCGACGGCGATGGCCAGCTCTACGTGGACACGCGCTTCGGCGACTTCCCGCACTGGCTCCCGACGCGAGCGTGGCGCAGCTCCGAGGATCTCTTCACCGGTTGGGTGCTCCTATCCTATCGCAAGACCGTCACGGCATCATCCGCGCTCGACAGCTTTCCGGCGACCACGGTCACCGACGAGAACCCGCGCACCTTCTGGGTGGCGCAGCGGAATCGTCCCGGCGAATGGCTCACGATCGACCTCGGCCGCGTCTACGAGGTGAAGGCGATCCAGGTGAACTATGCCGACTACCGGTCCGGTCTCTACGGCACCGACTCCACCGTGGTGACGAGATTCCGCTTACGGTCGTCGGTGGACGGTACCCGGTGGACCACCGTTGCCGACCTGTCACACGAGACCCGGGACCGTCCCAACGCGTACATCGAGCTGGCGGCACCGACGCGCGCCCGGTTTGTGCGCTACGCTCACGTTCACGTGGGCGCCGCGACCCTCGCCGTCAGCGACATCCGCGTGTTCGGAAACGGCGCCGGCCCTCACCCCGCGACCCCCGCGGGCCTCACCGCGCGGCGCGACCGGGACGAGCGCAATGCGACCATTGCCTGGCAGCCGGTACCGGGCGCCGTGGGCTACAACGTGCGCTGGGGGATCACGCCGAAGAAGCTGTACCAGACCTACCAGCGGTTCGCCGATCAGGGAACGACGCTCGAGCTGCGCGCCCTCACGGTGGGACAGGCGTACTGGGTTGCGATCGAAAGCTTCGACGAGAACGGAGTGTCGCCGCTCAGCGCCGCGGTGCCGGTTCGGTAGCCACGTTTCGCGACTCCGGCGGCCCCGGCAGGCTCCGGACTCCGGCAACGAGAGCGGCTGCGCCGACCGCCACGCCGGTCCCGAACAGGGGCCAGCGAAACGCGGGCGGCTCGTGACCCTGAAGCACGAGGCGATAGTCCAGCGTGAAGGACAGCAGCACGAGCGCCCCGCCCCCGGCCGCCAGCGCCCATATCCAGCCCGGGAAATGGAGTATCGCGCCGCGCGCCCGCAGCGCCAGCAACCACAACGAACCCGCCACCAGCCCCACGCTGACGATCACCGGTGCCAGAACCGGTGCAACCCAGGGCACGGGGATCAGGAAGAGGATATCCGAGGTGAGCAGCGACGGGGGCCATCCGAGCAGCAGGCGCAGCCAGGCGTAGTAGCCCAGGTCCCAGATCCCGAAGGCCAGGCAGAAGACCAGGAAGCGCTCCCGGAGTTCGCCGCCGGCCAGCACGCCGACGGCGAGGAGCATGACGATCGTGGCGGCCTCTCGGCCTATTTCGACGCCGGGAATCCGATCGGCCTGGGTAGCGTCCAGCAAGGCGCGCAGATAGACGACGACGGCGGCCTCGACGAACGCCATGGCGATCGCGTAGAGGGCGACCCAGATGAGGCGGCGGTTCACGCTCCCCCGAATCCGCGGCGAATCCGGTCCGGGATGCGATCCACGCCGCCCGTGGTCACCATCCCGCCGTAGCTGTGCCCCACCAGCACGACGAGGAGTGTCCGCATGATCTGTCCGAGCCCTCCTTTGCCCGCTGGCGCTGGAGTCGGATCGCCGGTAACGCAATAACGTGCGGAGCGCCGTCGCCGGAGGCAAGGGACGCGGCTCCCTGGACCGGCCACCCACCCAACTCTACTTTGGCCGACAGATCAGCGCGGACCTCGCGAAAGGACGCGGACATGCAGCTCGGAATGATCGGCCTGGGGCGGATGGGCGCCAACATGGTGCGACGCTTGCTGCGCAACGGGCACCAGTGCGTCGTCCACGACTTGGACCCGGCGTCGGTGGAGAGTCTCGTCAAGGAGGGGGCGTCCGGAGCCGTGTCGCTCGACCAACTGGTCGCCCAGCTCGCTCCCCCGCGCACGGTCTGGATGATGGTTCCGGCAGGGGCCGTGGACGACGTGGTGAGCAACCTCGTGCCGCGACTCGCGCGGAACGACGTCGTCGTCGACGGCGGCAATTCCCACTACGCGGACGACACCCGGCGCGCCCGGGCGCTCGAGGCGCACGGCATCGACTACCTGGATGTCGGCACGAGTGGCGGCGTCTTCGGGCTGGAGCGCGGCTACTGCCTGATGATCGGCGGCCCGGCAGCGGTGGTGGGGCGACTCGATCCTCTCTTTCGGGCCCTCGCTCCCGGCAGCGGCGCCGTGACCCCGACGCCGGGACGCGCGCAGGGGGCGAAGGGCGGGACCGCCGAAGCGGGATACCTCCACTGCGGACCCGCCGGCGCCGGGCACTTCGTGAAGATGGTCCACAACGGCATCGAGTACGGCCTCATGGCGGCCTATGCCGAAGGGATCAACATCCTGCGCCATGCCCGGTACGACTTCGACCTCCCCGACATCGCCGAAGTGTGGCGCCGTGGCAGTGTCGTGTCGTCCTGGCTGCTCGATCTCACGGCGCGCGCCCTCGTCCGGCAACCGGATCTCGCGCGGTTCTCGGGACGCGTGTCCGACTCGGGTGAAGGGCGCTGGACGATCGCGACCGCCATCGAGGAAGGGGTGCCGGCGCCGGTGCTCTCCGCCGCCCTCTACGAGCGCTTCGCGTCACGGGGCGAGGGGGACTTCGCCGCCAAACTGCTGTCGGCTCTCCGCTTCGAGTTCGGCGGCCACGAGGAGCAGCCCTGAGCCGACGCGTCTGCGTGATGGGGGTCTCCGGCGCCGGCAAGACCGTGGTCGGGGCCCGCCTGGCCGACGCCCTCGGCGTGCCGTTCCTGGAAGGCGACGACCTCCACCCCGCCGAGAACGTCCGGCGGATGGCGCAGGGGATTCCTCTCACCGACGACGATCGCCGCGGCTGGCTGACGGAGATCGCCGCGCGGCTGGCCGCGGTCCGGCGGGCCGGCACGGGACTCGTGGTCTCCTGCTCCGCGCTCAAACGCGCCTATCGCGACCAGCTGCGCGGCGCGGACCCCGAGATCCGGTTCGTCCACCTCACCGGGGATCCCGCGCTCATCGCGCAGCGCATGTCACAACGTCCAGGCCATTTCATGCCGGCGACGCTCCTCGACAGCCAGTTCGCGACCCTCGAGATTCCCGCCCCAGACGAGGACGCGTGGACCTTCGATCTGGCCGACTCTCCCGACTCGATCGTGTCGCAGATCGTGGCGCGGCTGAACGCATGAGCGCCCAGCCAATCCGTCACTGTTTCAACTGATAGAACAACTTGTCATACGTCATGCCGCCTCGTTCGATGGGCGAGCGCGGCAGGACTCCCAATCCAAATGTGTTCTGCCCTGTATCCGTCGGGCTGTTGCGCTCGGTTCGCATCATGAAAACGCCTTCGAACCTCTCCGTTGACCCGTCAGGATAGACCTTCGTACCGGTCAGCAAGGCCCCCTCGATCCTGGCGTTGTGAACCTCAAAGGGACGGGACCCCTCACCCCCGTCGTGCCCGTTCGCGTGTACCCTGCCATCAGCTCCAACCTGTATGCTGAGCACGTAACCCAATTCCGAGACTTCATACACGCCGGAGTAGTCTCTGATGTTCTGCTTGACGAGAGGCTCGCTCCGCACGTCCTTGTACTTTTCTCTCCTGACGCCGTGGCTCACCTTGGCAACACTCTTGTGCTTGGTAAAGGCTGCCGCGATCTCTTGAGCTCTCGCCTGGCTGAATAGCTGTCGGGACGCAGTGAGAGAACAAGCGGCGAGCAACGTGACGATGAGCGTTCTCATGGTCTTCCTCCCCCTGGCGCTGCGCTCGTAGTGTTCTGGTTTCAAGGTGCTTTCCCTTTCGGTTGACACCGTTACCGCAAGACCGGTTGCACGAGTGCACCACACACCGGTGGAGTGGCGCACCGGCGGTGGACGGGCAAATTCCACGGATGACTCCCGACGGAGGGCCGGACTCCCTGAAGCTGCTCTACGCCCTCCTGGCAGTCGGCGTGCTGATCCTGCTGATCACGCGCTTCAAGCTCCATCCGTTCGTCGCTCTCGTCGCGGTGTCGCTCGGAATGGGCGCCGCGGCGGGGATGACGCCCGGTGCCCTGTTGAAGGCGTTCCAGGACGGCGTCGGGGCGGTGTTGGGCTCCATCGCCGCCGTCCTGGGACTGGGGACGATGCTGGGGAAGATGATGGCCGAGTCGGGTGGCGCCACGCGCATCGCGACGACGCTCATCGCCCGGTTCGGCGAGCGACGGGTGCACTGGGCGATCATGGTCGTCGCCTTCATCGTGGGAATTCCGGTCTTCTTTCAGGTCGGCTTCGTCCTGCTCATCCCGCTGGTCTTCACCATCGCCCGCCGCACCGGGACGTCGCTCGTCAAGGTCGGGATTCCGCTCGTGGCGGGACTGTCGGTGGTGCACGGCATGGTGCCGCCGCATCCCGCCGCCATGCTCGCGGTGACGACCTACGGCGCCGATATGGGGCGCACCATCTTCTACGCCATCCTCGTGGGCCTCCCGACGGCCGCGCTCGCCGGTCCGATCTACGCCGTCTGGATCGCGCCCCGCATCACCCTCCCCGCGATCAACCCGATGGCCGTGCAGCTGGCGGGAGGTGGAGCGACGGACACC
>DATICZ010000188.1:0-3221 GCA_035456525.1 Gemmatimonadales bacterium | reverse complement strand
GAGGCGGGCAACGAGAGGGCGTGCGAGTAGCTGGCTGGAATTGGCCTACGCTTCGCCTTGGCCAGACTCGACGAGCCCTGCTGCCTACCAAGAGTCCCGGTCATGCAAGAGTTGATGAGCAACTCGGACAAGGAGGGCCTGGACGAGCAGCGCGGCCGTGCGGCGCCAGCGCTCCGCGGCGCAATTAATTTTGTCGGTTCCTCTCCGCCCGCAGCACCTCCGGCCAGCGGCGCCACGGCCGGAGGCTTGGAGACCACGCGCCCGTACGCGACCACGCTCGGGCGCCCGCGGGCGCGCGGGGCCAGCAGACCATGGCTGATCAGGAGGTTCGCTTCCAGCCGCGGTATCATCGCCGCGAGACGCTCCAACAGCTCCAGCGGCTCGAACAGCAGCTCGCGCGTGCCGTCGTGCCACGCCGTCTTCAGCGTGAGCGCAATGCGCCCGTCGGTCCGCAGCCGCAGGCGCTCCTGAGCAAACGGCGGACGCAAGATGTATCGGCAGAGCCGCTCCAACCCGGCCTGCTCGACGTCAACTACATGTGAGCAGCAACGACAATTACACTTGAGCATCGTGATTATGAGCTTCGAAGGGTCCGCCAAGGGGGTACCTGGACCCTTGCCCCACCCATCCGCGTTGAACCTGGGGCCTCTGGGGAGGTCGATGTGCAGCCACCCCCGGCTGAGAGCGGGGTCATTCACGCCTCGGCCTCCTTCGGGGGTGGTTCGGCGCCGGCGGGACCGCGGCCGCCGTTCCGTTGCTTCGCCGCCTCGGTCCGGTAGCTCGAGCCCGTCAGCTCGAGGATGGTGGCGTGGTGCACGACCCGGTCGATCGCACAGGCGGTCGTCATCGGGTCCTTGAAGATCTGGTCCCATTGGGAAAAGACCAAATTGCTCGAGATGAGCACGCTCCGCCGCTCGTAGCGTTCGGCGAGCAGCGTAAACAGCACCTCCATTTCCTCGCGGTCTTGCTGGACGTAGCCAATGTCGTCCACGATCAGGGCGTCCACCGCGTCGAGGCGGCGCAACTCGGCCTCGAGCGTGAGCGCCCGCTTCGCCGCGAGCAGCTGCTGCACGAGGCGGAACGCGGCGAGGAACACGACGCGGTAGCCGCGCTGGACGAGCTCGTGGCCAATCGCCGCCAATAGATGCGATTTCCCGCGACCCGGCAGGCCGAACGCCAGGAGATTCTCCGCGCGCTCGATGAAGCCGCCTTCGCACAGCGTCGGGAGCTGGCGCTTCACGGCCGGCGGTAGCCGGGCGAGGTCCAGGGTCGCCAGCGTCTTGTCCGCCGGCAGGTGCGAGGCCTTCAGCACCCGCTCGATGCGCCGGCGCGTGCGCTCCTCGACTTCGAGGTCCGTCAGCGCGTCCAGAAACTGGTCGAAGCGCCAGCCGTCCGTTTCTGCCCTCTCGGCCACCTCTCCGTGGTGCGCGACGAAGGACGGCAGCTTCAGCGCGCGCAGCTTCATCTCCAGCCCCGCCGACGGGGCCCCCGTCATGCCCCCACCTCGGCGTGTGGCGCGAGCAACGCGTCGTACTCCGCCAAGTCCACCGCGCCGACGGCCAGCGCCGGGGTCTCCGGCCGCTCCGGGGCCACGCAAGCCCGCACGGCCTCCGCCGTCGGCACGGTCCCCGCCGCGAGCAGCCGCTCGAGAGCCTGGGCGACCTCGGTCTCCAGGGTCGAGGCGGCGAGATGCAGGATCCGCACGTACTCCACCTCGGCCGCGCGGACCGCCTGGGCGCCGCACAGCGTGTCGTACGCGCGCCGGAAGACCGGCGTTGGAAACAGATCGTCGCGGTACCGGTAGCGTTCGAACGCCCCCGGCGACCGCACCAGCGACCAGATGATGTGCCGGTAGTTGATCCGGTGCCCGTGACGCCCGGACAGTCGCGCCACCGTGAGCTGCCGCGCGCCGCCGAAGAAGACCTCCAGGCGCTCGTCGAAGATCCGAACCCGGACCACCTCCCGCGCCAAGCGGGCGGGCACGGAATACGCGTTGAGCTTGACTCGGATCGTGCTCCACGCGGTGACCCGCACGTCCTGCTCCACCCACTCGGGTAGCCGGGCCGCCGGCAACGGCCGCATCACCGCGAGCTCCTCCGCCACCCGCGCCGCCCGGGGCCGGTTCGCGGCCTCCAGGCACGTGTGCACCCAGACCTCATAGGCGTCGCGGCTCTCGAACTCTCGGCTGCCGCGCAGGAGCAAGTGCTGGGTGAGGCGCCGCTTCAGCACCCCGTTCAGGGACTCGACATCCCCGTTCTGCTCCTTCTCGCCGACCTCGATCGTCCGCGGCGCCATGCCATAGTGCTGCACGAGCGCCTCGTACTCGGCGTTGAAGCCCCGCTTGCCCGTCCGCAGATCGTGGGTCGCGGCCGTGGAGTTGTCCGTCTGATGGTAGGTTGGCGCGCGCCCGAGCCGTACCAGCGCCGCCTGCACCCCGCGCCGCAACGCGGCCAGCGATTCCGACTGGCAGATCGTCGCCCACTCCCAGTTCGAGTACGGCAGCACCGGGTGGCACAGTAAGTGGGGGAAGGGCTCGCCCCCGATCGTGATGCCCAGCGTACTCGCCCAAGTGAAATCCGTTTGCATGGCCTCGCCCGGTCGGTGCACCTGCGGGAAGAAGATCCGCTTCGGGGGCCCCTCCTGCGCCCGCCACTGCTTGAGCCGCCGCTGCAGCGTCCGCACCTGCCCCGGCGTGTAGCCGTCCGGCTTGCGCCGCAGCAGATCCTCGAACAGCGTGGTCGCCTCCAGGTCCGGGGCGTCGACGAGTCGGGCCCGCAGCTCGGCCCAGTCCGCTGCGAACGGGTCCGCCCGCGTCCGCCAGGTCCGTGGGGCGACCAGCTCCGAGGGCAGCCGGCCCGCCCGGAGGTACTTGCGTGCCGTGTTCGGGCTCAATCCGGCCCGCAGCGCCGCCGGGCCGACCTCTCCATGCCGATGCATCTCGTCCATGAGCTTCCTCACCTGCGCGTCCGTCGTTCGCACCCGGCTGGACCCTCCTAAACCCCGGAGTATCAGCCAGATACGCCGCGCCGCCGCGCCCGTTGGGATGCTCAGGTGTAATTGTCGTCAAGGCGCAGATGTAATTGTCGCCGAGCAGCGCGAGCACGTCGCGATAGAGCGGGTTCAGGGTGGGGTCGTAGATATCCGGCGTGAGCACGCCCTCCCGCAGATTGTCGAGGATCACCACCGTGACCGCCCCGCCCAGCCGGCGAAACGTCTCCTCG
>DATICZ010000187.1:0-19639 GCA_035456525.1 Gemmatimonadales bacterium | reverse complement strand
CGCCGCCACCGTGGGACTCAGTCTCGTCGGTGTGGTCCTGTGGGGCAGCATGGCCGGCTCGATGCTGCCCTTCATGCTGCGCCGGGCCGGCTTCGACCCGGCGAGCGCCTCGGCGCCGCTCGTGGCCACGCTGGTGGACGTGACCGGGCTGGTGATCTACTTCTCGATCGCCAGCATCGTCCTGCGGGGGACGCTCCTCTAACCCTTCCCTCTTCCCCCTTCCCCGGACGGGCCGGGGGAAGGGTCACGCTGAGGCCACCCGCCGCGAGCCCGCGATCGCCGTCACTCCCGACGGCACCCCCGCCGCCTCCTCCGCCGCGAGGTAGGCGAGCGAGTCGTGATTCAGAGCCCCGACCGGGAGCCACTGGTATAACGGTCCCAGGTCGCGGCGCACG
Organism: Gemmatimonadales bacterium; assembly: GCA_035456525.1. Taxonomy (GTDB): domain Bacteria; phylum Gemmatimonadota; class Gemmatimonadetes; order Gemmatimonadales; family GWC2-71-9; genus DASTHG01. The sequence goes on along the minus strand of DATICZ010000187.1, from coordinate 19,244 downwards.
CGCTCCACGAAGAACTGGGGCACGTCGGTCGTTTCCTGCTCGAAGTAGCGCCGGAACGGCCGGTCGGTGTCCAGGCGGCGCCGCACTTCCTTGTAGTACGCCAGCCGGCCGAACCCCTCCGAGGAGACGGCGCGCACGACGTTCATCCAGCGCGGGATCGTCGTCCGCGTGGCACGGAACCGGTTGGCGATCGCCCGCCAGGAGAACGTGTAGTCGGTCAGGCCGATCACCTGATCGTAGAACTCCGGCCAGGCGTAGTTCTTCGGCCGGACGTTCATCGCATGGTTGTTGTTGAGGAAATGGAAGGGGAACGGCAGCACCCGTCCGGCCCGCTGGTACTCGAGATTGAGCGGCGCCGCCCGCCCGAAGGCCGAGAGCAGCGAATAGCCCGGGAACGCACCGGGCGTCAGGTCCACGAACCGTTTGGTCAGCTCGAACGGCTCCGCTCCCGCATCTCCGTCCAGCCCCAGGACGAAGTTGGTCTGCACGTAGGGGAGGTACCGCATGATCATGTTGACGTGCTCGGAGACCTCACGGACCTTGTCGAGCCCCGTGCGGTTGCCCGTCTTCGACTTGTTCCCGAGGTCGTACCACGATTCGATCCCCGGAAGCACCGCCTTGAAGCCGTTCCGCTTGAGCCGCTGGAGATGCGCCTCCGACAGGAGCGACAGGCTGCTCTCGGCGACGAAATCGATACTGTCGGGCGGCGCGGCGGACTCGATGGCGTCCATGACCTCGTCGAACCGAACGCCGAAGTTCGGATCGTGCCAGCCGACGCGCGGCCGCTTCTGCTGCTGCAGCAGGAAGCGCAGATCGTCGGCGATCTCGCCGAAATCGAAGGGCTGATACGCCACCACGCTGTCGATGCAGAAGCTGCAGGTGTACGGACAGCCGAGACTGGCGAGCATCGGCACGAGCTTCAGGATCGGCGCCTTGTCGAGCGTCGGCTTGATGAACGTCCACCGCTCGCGCACGCCCGGCAGGGCGGCAGGCTGGCGCGTCGCGGCCAGCCGTAACCCCTCCGGCCGGTGCGCCTGGCAATCCCGCAGCACCTCGCGGATCACATTCTGGTCGGTGAAGCCGAGCACGTAGTCGAAGTACTTCTGGGCGTCCTCGGGATAGCAGCGGGCGTGCGGCCCGCCGAGCACGGTGACCGCCCCGCGCGAGCGGAACAGGTTGCTCAGGGAGTACGCGAGGAGGGCGGCCTGGCTGAATGCCCCGATGAAGACCAGATCGACGTCGTGGGGCAGCTCGTCCACGAGGTTCTCGAGCCCGGTGTAGCACACCAGCGTGACATCGTGTCCCTCGGCCTCGCACCAGACCCCCACCACTTGGGGCATGATGCTGGCGAGGTTGGCGTGCATGAGTCGCGCGTAGAGGGCGCGCGTGGGACCGCGGGTGACGAGATCAATGATGCCGATGCGTAGCTTGCGCAATACGGCTCGCAGAGGAGAGGGGTGCTGCAAAGGTCGCTGCCGGGCAGCGACTCCGCAACCGGGGGGACCGGGCCCGCCCGGGCCGCCGGGGCCCGGGCCGGGCGGTCAGGCGCGCAGCGCCTGGACGACGGGGAGTTTCGCCGCGCGACGGGCCGGGAAGAAGCCGCCGAGCACGCCCATGATGATCGCGAACGCCATCCCTTCCCCGAGCAGCAGCGGTGTGACCCGGAAGCTGAACGCGATCTCGCTGAAGCTCGACCAGTTCGTGGTGCTCGTAACGACCCCGTTGATGGGCAGCGCCAGCAGGGCGCCGACCACGCCCCCGACCACCGCGATCAGCGCCGACTCGACCAGGAAGCTCGCCAGCACGCTGCGCGGATGGAACCCGAGCGTGAGCAGCACCGCGATCTCGGGTGTGCGCGAGGCGACGGCCGCGTACATCGTGTTCACCGCCCCGAAGATCGCGCCCACCGCCATGATGCTCGTGATGCCGATCGCCAGAGCGCGCAGCATGATCCCGAGGATGCCGACCTGCCCCTCGTAGAAGGTAGACTCGCGGTGCACGTCCACCGTGAGCCGTTGGTCGCTCTCGATCGCCCGCTTTGCTTCGTCGAACGTCGCCGGATCCCGCAGCCGGAACGTGATCGACTGGAACACCTCGCCGCGAAACACCGGCATGAACTGCTCGTTCTCGCCCCAGATCTCCGACTCGAACGCCGACCCGCCGGCGCTGAAGTGGCACACCACCGTCCAATCCCGACCGGCGAAACGGAGCGTTTCGCCGATGCCGAGGTGGTCGAATCGCCCGAGGAGCTTCTTCCCCACGCACACCTCGGACCGGCCGCTGTGGGGCCGCTCCCCGGCCATGACCTGGAGGTTGGCCCGCACGTTCCACGCCTGGTCGCTGATGCCGCGCACCACGACGTTGGCCAGGGCGGTGCTGTCGAACGGGCGTGGCAGGGGGATGAGGACGTACACCTCGGGACTGACGAGCGGCCGCCCATCCACGCCGGTCGCGACGTGCGGGGAGGCGGCGATGATGCTGACCGCCTCCCGGCCGATACCGCTGGAAAGCTCGGCGTCGGCGCCGCGGCGCAACACCAGCGCGTTGGCCTCCGAGCCGGTGCGCGCCAGCGCCGCGCGCAAGCCGTTGCCCAGGGCCAGCATCCCGATGAACACCGCCACCACGAGGCCGATGCCCAGGGCCGTGAGCGTCGTGGACAACGGGCGCTGCAGCACACTGCGGGCGTTGTAGATGAGCGGGATTCTCATCATTCCACCCGGCGCAGCGCCTGGACGATGGACAGCCGTGCCGCCTGCATCGCGGGGATCACGCCGCTCGCCAGCATCAACAACAGCGCGATGAGCCCGCCCAGCGCGAGCGTCCCGCTGGTGACGGAGAACCCGGGCAGGAAGCCGAACCCGTTGAAGTTGACGGCCCGGTAGAACCCTTTCGCGGCGCCGAGCCCGACCACCGCCCCGATCACGGTGATCGCGCCGGCCTCGGCGATCACCAGGGCGAACAGCGTGCGGTCCGAGAAGCCGACGGTCTTCATGACCGCCACTTCACCGGTGCGCTCGCGCGCGCTCATCATCATGGCGTTCGCGGTGACCAACAGGATGGCGAACACCACGGCGGTCCCGATCGTCCCCATCAACAGGCTCACGTTCCCCAGCATGGTCGCCCAGCCGGCCTGGAACGCCTGCTCCGTCCCCGTCTTCGTCGGGGCGCTCGAGTTACGGAACTGGTCGTCGAGCCCCTTGGCGATCGTCGCCGCCGCACCGGCATCGGCGATCTGCACGATGTACCAGCCGGCGATCCCGGCATGCCCGATGCGCTCGTCGAAGTACTCGTGGTGGAACAGCAACACGTCGTCGCCGATGGCGGGCGCGGTGGGCGTATACACGCCCCGGATCGTGAACGTCCAGTCACCTGGGAAGATGGTGCCCTGAAGTGTCACGTCCTGCCCCACCTTCCACCCGTAGCGGTCCACCAGGCGAGTGCCGATGAGGGCCGCGGTGCGCTCGTGCAGAAACGCCTGCCGCTGGTCCTCCGGCATCGTGATCTCGGGGTACATCGCGAGGTAGGACTCGGCGTCCACGGCGAACTGAGCGAAGAACGACTTGCCGTCGCCGTAGCGGCCGCCGAACCAGTTGGCCCAGCTCACGGCGTCCACGCCCGGCAACGCCCGGATCTTCGCCGCGTACGCCATCGGCAACGGAAACACGATGCCGGTGGCGTTGGTGGTCACCAGGCGGTGCGCGCTGCCGAACTGCGAATTGGCATGCAGCGTCGTTATCACCGACCGCAGCGACGCGAAGAGAAACAGCGCGAGACTGACGCTGGCGACTGTGAGCAGCGTCCGGATCTTGTGCCGCCGCAGGTTGGCGAGCACGATCGGAAGGTATTTCATCGCACCAACGCCTCCCGCTCGATCAGGGTGCCCTTCTCGAGGTGGAGCACGGTCCCAGCCTGCTCGGCGGCGTGCGGATCGTGGGTCACGATCATGATGGTCTTCTTGAACTCGCTGTTCAGCCGGCCGAGCAGCGCGAGCACCTCGCGCGAGCTCTTGGCGTCGAGCTGTCCCGTCGGCTCGTCGAGCAGGACGAGGGTGGGATCGGCGACGATCGCGCGCGCGATCGCCACCCGCTGCTCCTGACCTCCGGAAAGCTGGCGCGGGTAGTGCCGCATCCGGTCCTCGAGCCCGACCACGCCGAGCGCGATCTTGACGCGCTCGTCCCGCTCACGCTTCGACAGCTTGGTGAGCAGCAGCGGCAGCTCGACGTTCTGGAACGCGGTCAGGACCGGCAGCAGATTGAACTGCTGAAACACGAAGCCGATGTGCCGAGCGCGCCACGAGGCCAGCTGCGCCGACGTCATCGTGCTCACCTCGGCGCCCGCCACCCGCACCGAGCCGCTCGAGGGACGGTCGAGGCCCGCCAGCAGGTTGAGCAGCGTGGATTTGCCGGACCCCGACGGTCCCATCAGCGCGGTGAAGGAGCCTTCCTCCACGTCGAGTGTCAGTCCGGTGAACACTTCGATGCGCTCGGAGTCGCGTTGGAAGGCCTTGTGGACGTCGCGGAATTCAACGAGAGCCATGGTTCGCTTCCGGTGTCAGGGTGTCGGCATCTTGACGCGCATTCCGGGCCGGGGAGTTTCAACTCCGCTTGTCAACAGAAGTTCCCCACCGACCAGGCCACTTCGGATCTCGCGAAAGCCACCACTTACGGGTCCGGCCTGCACGGCGCGCCGCTCGAGCCGTCCCTGCCGCACCAGCCAGACGACGCTCTGGCCGTTCTCGTCCCGTACCGCCGCGGCGGGAACGCGGATCCGCGCTGGAGCCTCGGCGCCGGCCGCGGGCGTACGCGCCGTGTCCGGCTCGAGAAAATCGACGCGCGCCCCCATTTCCGGAATGATGCGGGGATCGCGGTCGGTGATGCTCACCTTGACCTGCACCGTCGCCCGCTGCCGGTCGGCAGTCGGCACGACCTGGCGCACCGCGCCCCGGAATCCGGTGTCGGGATAGGCGTCGAGCGTGATCCGGGCCGGTTGGCGACCGCGGATCCGGGCGATGTAGGCCTCGTTCACGTCCACCTCGACCTCGAGGGTGGTGAGATCGGCCATGGTCACCACGGCGCCGCGCGTCAGGCCGCCCCCCACCGACGGCGCCACGACCTCCCCCACCTCGGCATCCTTGCGCAGCACGGTCCCGGTGAAGGGCGCGCGAATCAGGGTGTTGTCGAGATTCGCCTGCGCGAACCGCAGTCCCGCGAGCGCCGCGCTCACCCGGGCCGCGGTTGCCTGCGCCCGTGCCGCACTCTGCGCCGCGCGGCTCTCCGCCTGGTCCACCTCCTGCTGCGCCACGAGCTCGCGGTTCTGGGCATGGATGGTCCGCAGACGCTGGGCTTCCCGCTCCAGCTGGTCGCGGTCCGCGGTGCTCTCGATCGAATCGGCCCGCGCCGCGGCGACGGTCGCCTGGGCCTGGGAGAGCGCCGCCTGATAGTCCGCGTTCTCGAGCCGGGCAATGATGTCGCCCTTGCGCACAAACGACCCTTCGCTGACGCCCAGATAGGCGAGCCGCCCGGCGACCTTGGAGGAGACCGAGGCGCGCGTCCGCGCAACCACGTACCCGTTCGCCGTTACGCTGGCGTTCCCCGCGGCGCCGCCTCCTCCACTACCGCTCGTCGCCGTCGCGATCACCACCTGCACCGGGACCGCCCCGCCGCGCCGGGCGAACAGCACCGCGCCTCCCACCAGCGTGACACCGGCCGCCGCCAGCACGAGGTTGCGCCGGAACGCGCGTCGCACGGCCGGCGGCGCGTCGCGGTCGATGCGCAGCTTCCCGAGATCATGCGTGCTGTTGGTCATGGCGTATCGGCGCAAGATACCGGCGGATCCTCTTCGGGGACAACGTCCGGTTCGCGCTTGTGAGGTGATACCGGAGACGTTATCTGAGCACGATGCCCCTCCTTGCCGCCCCTGCGCTCGCCGCGACCGGCGGCCACGGCGACGCCTTCTCCACCGTCATCCTCGCGCTCGCCGTGATGCTCGCCGTCGCCAAAATCGGCGGCGATCTGGCCGTGCGCGTCGGTCAGCCGGCTGTGCTCGGCGAGTTGGTGGCCGGGGTGCTGCTCGGCAACCTGCACCTCGCCGGCGTCCCCTGGTTCCACGCGTTCACCACCGACCCCTCCGTAGAGGTGCTGGCGCAGCTGGGCGTGCTGATCCTGCTCTTCGAGGTAGGGCTCGAGTCCACCGTGCGGGACATGATGAAGGTCGGGCTGCCCTCACTCGTGGTGGCCCTGCTCGGCGTGGTGACGCCGTTCGTCCTGGGCTGGGGCGTGGGCGCCATCGCACTGCCGGGCCACAGTCCCTACGCACACGCCTTCCTCGGCGCCACCCTCACCGCCACCAGCGTCGGCATCACGGCGCGCGTGCTGAGCGATCTGGGGAAGTCCCGCACGCCCGAAGCGCGGGTCATTCTCGGAGCCGCGGTGATCGACGACGTGCTCGGGCTGGTGATCCTCGCGATCGTGGGCGGTGCCATCGGTGCGGCTGCCGCCGGCGAGCCGCTCGCCATGCGCACCGTCGCCCTCGTACTCGTCAAGGCACTCGCTTTCCTGGGAGGAGCCCTGACGCTCGGCGTACTCGTGTCCCCGCGGCTCTTCGGCCTCGCGTCCCGCCTGCGCGGCCGCGGGGTCCTGCTGGCGACGGCGCTCGTGTTCTGCTTCGTGCTGGCCTGGCTCGCTTCGGCCATCGGCCTCGCGCCCATCGTCGGCGCCTACGCCGCCGGCCTGATCCTGGAGGACGTGCACTTCCGCGGGTTCACCGAGCAGGGCGAGCACCAGCTCGAGGAGCTCGTGCAGCCGGTGGCTTCGTTCCTCGTGCCCGTGTTCTTCGTGCTGATGGGCATGCGGGTGGACCTCACCGCGTTCGCGCGCGTCGACGTACTGGGGCTCGCCGCCCTGCTCACCCTCGCGGCGATCGTCGGCAAGCAGGCGTGCTCCCTCGGTACGCTCGGCCGTCCCCTGGACCGGCTCTCGATCGGCATCGGCATGATCCCGCGCGGGGAGGTCGGACTGATCTTCGCGAGCATCGGGATGACGCTGACGCTGGCCGGCGCGCCGATTGTGGATTCCAGCACCTACTCGGCGATCGTGATCATGGTCATCGTGACGACCATGATCACCCCGCCAGCCCTGAAGTGGAGCCTCGCCCGGGGGGAGGGACGGTCACCGCGTCGCACGTAGCCGCCGCGATTTCCTCCCCGCGACAGGGACGATGAGCAGCGACGCCGGCAGTCGCGCGAGCAGCGTTTCCGTGGTGCTGCCGATCAACACGCGGTCCACGAACCCCTTGCCCTGGGACCCGACAACGATCAGGTCGGCACGCCAATCGTCGGCCTCGGCGGCGATCGTGTCGGGCGCGGCGCCCCGCCGGACGATCGTGTCGGCCTCCGGAATACCGACTCGGGCCGCCATGCGGGCCAAGGCCGCACGCGAGCGCTCGAGAAACACGGCCACGTCCGACGCGCGCAGAACGACGTAGGCGTAGCGGATCGGCTCCATCACGTGCAGCACCCGCACGCGGGCACCGAGCGCCCGGGCGAGCGCCACGCCCGTAGCGAGCGTCCGCCCGGTCGCCGTCGAGAGATCGACCGCCACGAGCACGCGTCTGAGGGCGAGTCCCCCGGCGGCGGTCACGAGCATCGGGATGTCCAGCGCCCGCGCGAGGTAGTGCGCGGTGCTGCCCCGAACCGTGCGGGCCAGTATGCCGTGCCGTTTGCCGCCCAGCACGACCAGCCCGGCGCGGCTCCGCGTCGCACTGTCTGCCAGCACCTGGGCCGCTCTGCCAGCGCGGACCTCGAGCGTCTTGAGCGCCGCCGGCGGCACCACGTCGCGCAGCCTGGCGGCGAGGTCTCGTCGGGTGTCCGACATCGCCTGCGCGAAGAGCCCGCTCACGTACACGGGGACCGGACCGACCGCTTTCGCCAGGCGCGCCTCATGCACGGCGTGGATGACCTGCAGCCGGACTCCCGCCGCTTCGGCGATGCGACGCGCCACCGCCGCGGCACGCAGCGATTCCGACGAGCCGTCAACCCCGACGACGATCGCCTTGCGAAACACGAAGGCCCCCTTTCCGCCTTACCGCCTTCTCGATCTCTACCGCCACGAAAACTATCGAGGAAAGGCCCAACGCGACGAGCAGCTCGAACGCGGTGAGGGGCTGGGTCCCGAACACGGCGTTCAACCCCGGCACGTACAGGATCACCAGCTGCAGCACGAGGGTCACGACGACGGCGCCCAGCAACGCACGGTTCGACCAGAGTCCCAGCCGGAACAGCGAGGCATACTCCGAGCGGACGGCGAGCACGTGGCCCATCTGCGAGAGGGCCAGCACGGTAAAGGTCATGCTGCGCCAGTGGTAGCCGGCATGCGAGGCCCAGAGCTGCGTGCCGAGCGTGACGCTGCCCATCAGCAGCCCGACCCACACGATGTGTTGCCACAGGCCGTGCGCGAACAGGCTCTCCTGGGGCGGCCGGGGCGGACGCTCCATCACCCCGGCCTCGGCCCGTTCGGCCGCGAGTGCCAGGCCGGGGAGGCCATCGGTGACGAGGTTGACCCAGAGGATCTGGATGGGCAGCAGGGGAATCGGGATGCCGAGTACCGGCGCCAGCATGAGCGGCAATGTCTCGGCGACCCCACTGGTGAGGATGTACTTGACGAACTTGCGGAGATTGTCGTAGATGCGCCGCCCCTCCCGGACGGCGCGGACGATCGTGGCGAAGTTGTCGTCGAGGAGGATCATGTGCGCGGCCTCGCGCGCGGCGTCGGTGCCGCTGCGTCCCATCGCGACCCCGATGTCCGCACGGCGCAACGCCGGCGCGTCGTTCACGCCGTCTCCCGTCATCGCCACGCACTCGTGCCGCCCCTGCAGCGCCTCGACGATCTTGATCTTCTGCTCCGGCGCCACCCGGGCGTACACGCGGACGCCCGCGACGCGTCCCTCGAGGTCTGTGACCGACAGTGCGGCGAGCTGCCGTCCGGTCATGCACTCCTCCGCCGCGCGGGCGATGCCGAGCGAGCGGGCGACGGCGGTGGCCGTCGCCGGGTGGTCGCCGGTGATCATCACCACGTGAATCCCCGCCGACTGGCACTGCGCGACTGCGTCCCGGACCTCGGGCCGCGGCGGGTCGAGCAGACCGACGAGGCCGAGGAGCGTCTCGTTCGCCTCGATTGCTTCGGGCGCGAGCGCGGCCGGGTCGCCTTGCAGATGACGCACGGCCACGGCGAGCACCCGAAGCCCGTCGCGCGCCATCTCGGCCGCCGCCTCCAGGACGGCCTCCCGCGCGAGCGGCGCACGGCCGGCGGCGGTGAGGCGATCGCCGCACGCCGCCAGCACCTGCTCCGGCGCCCCCTTGGTGAACACGAGCACCTCGGCGCCGTCGCGGTGCAGCGTCGTCATGCGGGCGCGCTCGGAGGAGAACGGGATCTCCCCGCGCCTGGGGTAGCGCGTTTCCAGCGCCGCCTTCTCCCGCCCGGCTTGCGCGGCCGCGAGGAGCAGCGCCACCTCGGTTGGATCGCCCTGGGCACCGCCGTCCGGGCCGCGGACCGCGTCGTTGCACAGGGCCAACCCCGCGAGCAGCAGTGGCCAAGGTTCGCTGTCCGCGGACACGCCCGGCTCACGCAGCCGTACGCCGCCCACGTCGTACGCCTCGACCCGCATCCGGTTCTCGGTGAGCGTACCCGTCTTGTCGGAGCAGATGTAGGTGACCGAACCCAGCGTCTCGACCGCCGGCAGCCGCCGCACCAGGGCTTTCCGCTTCGCCATGCGGCGCGCGCCCAGCGCCAGGGAGATCGTGACCACAGCGGGCAGGGCTTCCGGCATTCCCGCAATCGCCAGGCTGAGGGCGGTGAGGAACATGAGACCGGGATCCTCGCCGCGCAGCAGGCCGAGCCCGAACATGACGGCGCACAGCGCGATGATCGCGATCGTGAGCCGCGCCCCAAGGTGGGCCAGCCGCTGCTGCAACGGGGTCTTGACGGCCTCCACGCCCTCCAGCAGCCCGGCGATCCGCCCCAGCTCGGTCGTCGTACCGGTGGCTGTGACGATTCCAACGGCGCGCCCGTAGGTTACCAGCGTCCCCTGGTACGCCATGTTGCTCCGGTCGCCAAGCGGCAGATCCGGGTCGCCCAGGGGCGCGATGCTCTTGTCGACCGGGTGAGACTCACCGGTGAGCGTGGCTTCCTCGACCCTGACCCCGACGGCCTCGACGAGGCGCACATCGGCCGGCACCAGGTTCCCGGCCTCGAGCAGGACCACGTCACCCGGCACCAGGTCGGACGCGGGTAGCGAGCGCACCATACCGTCGCGCCGCACCTGCGCCTGCGGGACCGCGAGTGCCGTCAGCGCGGCCATGGCCCGTTCGGCCCGGTACTCCTGCGCGAAGCCCAGCGCGCCGTTCAGGGCGACGATGGCGACGATCGCGATGATGTCCTGCGGCTCGCCCAGGAAGCCCGCGACCACGGCGGCCGCGATCAGGACGAGGACCATGAAGTCGGTGAACTGCGCCAGCAGCACGCGCAACGCGCCGCGACGGCGGGCGGCCGCCAGCGCGTTCGGGCCGTGCAGGGCCAGCCGTTCCGCCGCGACGCGGGACGACAGGCCAGCGCCCGGCTCCACGTCGAGCAGCCGGCTCGCCTCCCCGACGGTGCACGTATGCCAGGCCGTGCCGTCTGCGGCGCTGCGCTCCTGGGTGGTCATCGTGCTTAAGGGTAGCCCTCCGACAGCCGTACCGGACGCCCTGCGCACTCCGGATGCTCTCGACATATTCTCGCCGTTGGATTGGCGAGCCAGCACTCACCCGCAGCGAGGAACGCCGATGACCTTCGACATGGCTCTGGTTCAGCGCGGTGCCCGCCTGCGCCGCACGCCGTACTTCGCCGCCACCCAGCGGGCCGGCGCTCGGGGGTACACCGTCTACAACCACATGCTGTTTCCCATCTCCTACGGCGATCCGGTGGAGGAGTACTGGCATCTGCTGCGCCACGTGACGCTCTGGGACGTCGCCGTCGAACGCCAGGTGGAGATCACGGGCCCCGACGCGTTTCGCTTCACGAACCTGCTCACCCCTCGTGACCTGAGCCGCTGCGCGGTCGGCCAGGGGAAGTATGTGGTCATCACCGCCGATGACGGCGGGATCATCAACGATCCCGTGCTGATGCGGCTGGGCGAGAATCACTTCTGGCTCGCGCTCGCCGACAGCGACGTGGTGCTGTGGGCCAAGGGCGTCGCGCTCAACTCCGACCTGAAGGTCGAGATCACCGAGCCCGACGTGTCACCGCTGCAAGTCCAGGGCCCTGAATCCCGTCAGGTGATCGAGACGCTGTTCGGCACCGCCGCGCTCCAGCTGCCGTACTACTGGTTCATCCAAACGGACCTCGACGGCATCCCGGTCGTCGTGACCCGTACCGGATGGTCGGGTGAGGTGGGTTACGAGATCTATTTGCGCGACGGCAGCCGGGGCGAGCAGCTGTGGGACCGCGTGATGGCGGCGGGGCGGCCGTACGACATCCGTCCCACCGGGCCCTCGGACATCCGGCGCATCGAAGCCGGGATTCTGAACTGGGGCGCCGACATGACGCTGGAGAACAATCCTTACGAGGTCGGACTCCAGCGCCTCGTGGATGACGGCAAGACGCAGGACTATGTCGGCAGGGACGCGCTGCGGCGCATCCAGGCGGCGGGCGTGCGGCGCCGGCTTGTCGGCATCGAGATCGCCGGTGCGCCCATCGAATTCAATACCACAAAGTGGCCGGTGCGGCGCGACGGCCGGCCCGCTGGCCAGGTCACCTCGGCGATCCACTCGCCGCGCCTCCGGAAGAACATCGGCTACGCGATGGTCCCGATCGACTGCGCCGAACCCGGGACCGGGCTCACAGTCAGCGTTGCAGCAGTGGAAGACCGCCAGGCGAGGGTCGTCCCCTTCCCGTTCGTGGACCCGAAGAAGGAAATCCCGAAGGGGTGAACGCCGCCGACGTCTACCGTGAACCGGCCCCGTCGAGCCGCGGCAACAGCAGCGCATTGACCGTCACGGTCACCGTGCTCGCGCTCATCGCCAGGGCCGCCCACGCCGGCTTGAGCAGGATGCCGAGTGCGGGGTACAACGCTCCCGCCGCCAGTGGAATGGCCACGACGTTGTAGATCGCCGCCCAGAAGAGGTTCTGGACGATCTTGCGGTGCACCCGGCGGGCAAGAGTCAGCGCGGCCGCCACGTCCGAGGGGTCGTCCTTCATCAGGATGACGCCCGCCGTTTCGATGGCGACGTCCGTCCCTGCCCCAATCGCGATCCCGACGGAAGCCGCCGCGAGCGCGGGGGCGTCGTTCACGCCGTCCCCGACCATCGCGACGCGCCGACCGGCCCGCTCCAGTCGCTGCACTTCCGCCGCCTTGTCGCCCGGGAGCACCTCGGCGCGAACCTCGTCGATCCCGATGGCGCGCGCCACCGCCTCCGCCGTGGGGCGGCTGTCCCCCGTCAGCAGCAACACCCGCACGCCAACGCGATGCAGGGCGGCGACCGCCGCCCGTGCGGTCGGCCGGATCGAGTCGGCCACCGCGATGAGGCCCATCATGCGACCGTCCGCGGCGATGTACAGCGCGGTCTTCGCGTCCGCCCGCAGCCGCTCAGCCTCGGCGTCCATACCGGTGGGGACCGCGAACCGCTCCAGCAGGCCACGGTTTCCCACGAGCACGATGCGTCCATGGACCGATGCCTTCACGCCATGACCAGGGATCGCCTCGAAATCCGCCGTGGGATCGACGGTGAGTCCCCCGTCCCTCGCCTTTGCGACGATCGCCGTGGCCAGCGGATGCTCCGACTGCGCGTCCGCCGCCGCGGCCAGGTGGAGCAGCTCCTGCTCCGACACGCCAGGCACAGGGCGCAGGTCGGTGACCGAAGGACGCCCTTGCGTGAGCGTGCCCGTCTTGTCGAACACGACCGTATCCACCCCCGCGGCCGCCTCGAGCACGGTCGCGTTCCGGAACAGGACGCCGCCGCGCGCCGCGCGTCCCACGCCCACGGTGATCGCCGTCGGGGTCGCGAGCGCGAGCGCGTCGGGACAGGCGATTACTACCGCCGCCACCGCCGCCGAGAGGGCGAAGACGACGCCCTGATTCCCCAGCAGGAGCCAGGCGGCGAACGTCACGATTCCGGCGACGAGCGCCACGATCACGAGGTACTTGCCAGCCAGGTCCGCGAGCCGCTGCGCCGGCGCTTTCGAGGACTGGGCGTCGCGCACCAGGGCGACGATGCGGGCCAGCGCGGTGTCCGCGCCCACCTTGGTCGCGCGGAATCGGAACGCGCCCTGCTGGTTGCGTGTCCCCCCGACCACGTCCGCGCCCGGTCCCTTCGCCACGGGCACCGGCTCTCCGGTCAGCATCGATTCGTCCACGTAGCTCGAGCCATCGGTCACGACGCCGTCCACGGGGACGGTGTCGCCGGGGCGTACCGCGAGCACGTCGCCGACCGCCACGACGTCGAGCGAGACCTCCTCCTCGGTCCCCTCGCGCACGCGGCGCGCCGTCGGTGGCGCGAGCTGCAGCAGCGCCTCGACCGCCCGGCCGGTGGCGAAGCGGCTGCGCATCTCCATCCAGTGCCCGAGCAGGCTGAAGGAGGTGAGCATCGCGGCGGCATCGTAGAAATGCTCCCCCGGCAATCCGAACGTGACCGCGGCCGAGTAGACGTAGCTCACGAGGATTCCCGTCGCGATCAGCGTCATCATCGTGAGCTCGCGACGGCGCAGCGAGCGGGCGGCCGAGGAGATGAACGGCCACCCGCCCCACCAGACGACGATCGAGGTCAGGATGAGCCCTGCGACGCCGGGCGAGACACCGAAGGGCGGTGTCAGCTCCCGGTGAACGAGGGACGTGCCGAGTGGTGAGTACAGGACGATCGGGACGGTGAGGATCGCCGAGCCGACGAAGCGCCGCAGCATGTCCGCGACCATGTGCGCGCCGTGGCCGGCATGAGCGTCGGGCGCGCGGTGGTGTTGGACGGGGGCTGCGGCCGCGTGGGGATGGCCATGGGAATGAGCGCCCATGGGATGAAAGAAGCTCGGCCCCCTGGTGGTTGGCCAGGGGGCCGAATCCGTCCAACGCCCCTCCTAGCGCAGCACCATGATCCTCCCGACCGACGGCACGCCGTTTCCGTTCACCAGGAACAGCATGTACGGCCCCGGAGGGGCGATGTTGCCACTCGCCGGGAGCGTGACCGAGATGCCGTCGCTGGTTTGCGAGAAGCTCAGCGAGACCAACCGCTGCCCCTCGTCGTATGCATGCGTCACCGAGCCGAACCGGATCAGTGTCACCTTGGTGATGCTCGCGCCGTCCGGCGTCTGCACCGTCAGGCTCTGGCCGTACCCCACCGTGCCGGTCACACCGGTGACGCCCGGCCGCGCGCCCTTGAACAGATACGGGGGCGAGAAGATTTCGTAGTTCAGGTTGTCGATCGTCCCGCCGCCGGCCCCGCCACCGCTGTGGATCACCCGGCCATCCGGCAGCAGCACCGTGGTCGAGTGGTAGCCGCGGAGTAACGGAGCGCTGCTCGCCAGCAACGTCCACGTGCCCGTGGCGGGGTTCCAGAGCTCCGTTGCGTTGACCTTGAGCGAGGCGTTGGACCGGTCACCGTTCACGCCCCCGGTCACCAGCACGTCACCGGTCGGCAGCACTGTGGCGTTCAGGTTCCACCGGCTATAGGTCAACGAGCCGGTATACGTCCACTGCGGATTGGCCTGGTTCAGGTCGATGATCTCGGCGGTATTCGTTGGCGTCGAGTTGCCACCCACGAACATGATCTTCCCCGCCTCGTACATCACCGCGGACCCGTAGCTGCGCGACCCGGAGTTCATCGAGGGCCCCGACGTCCAACTGCCGGCGCCGGTCGCGTCGAGCCACCGGGATCCCGCCGAGGGACCGGCGACGAAGATGCGCCCGTCCGGCGCCACGAAGGCGCGTGGGTAATTCGGCAGCGTGAGACTGGCCCCAGTGAGCGAGCGCCAGCTCATCCCATCGTAGATCTCGGGGATCGGCACGGGATTCCCGTTCTCGTCCGCGCCCGCCATCGACAACATTTCGCCGTTCGGCAGCGTGGTCACGGTCGGGTACCACCGGGCGTAAGCCATGTTCGGTCCGGGGATCCACGAAGCCGTAGCGGGATCGAAGATGTCGGAGTTGGGGTGCCCGAGGCCGTTGCCGGTTCCCCCGCCGCTCACGAGCAGCCGCCCGTCGGGAAGCCAGCTGTGGCCGCTGCAGAACATGATCTCGGAAATCGGCACCGCGGTGAAGAGGCCAGTCGCGGGATCGAACACCTGTGGAATTCCGCTACTGCCCCCGAAGCTCAGCACTCTGCCGTCGAGCAGCAGGTGCTGGTGTACCTGTACGATCGGGGCCGGGAGCACCGCGGACCACTGGCCCACCAGCGCTCCCGTCCCGCCCGTCGTCACCGTCACGCTCGAGGACCCGCTCTGGCCTTCGCTCGTGGCCGTGATCGTAGCCGGCCCTGCAGCCACTCCCATCACGAGGCCGCTAGTCGACACCGTCGCCACCCCGGTCGCGTTGCTCGCCCACGTGATCGCGCGCCCGGTGAGGGGCTGGCCGCCTGCGTCCTTGGGCGTGGCCGTGAGCTGCACGGTGCCCCCGACCACGATGCTGGCCGAACCCGGGGCGACCTCGACCGACGCCACCGGCTCCGCAGTGGCGGTGACCGTCACGCTCGACGTCCCGGATTGCCCCTCACTGGTGGCGGTGATCGTGACGGGCCCGCCGGCTGCCTTGCCGGTGACGAGCCCCGTGGACGATACGTCGGCGGTCCCGGGCGCACCCGAGCTCCACGTGACGACGCGGCCGTACAGCGGCTCTCCTCCGGCGTCCTTGAGGGCGGCGCTGAGCTGCACCGTGCCCCCGACCGCAATGGTCGCCGACGCCGGGCTGACGTCCACGGTCGCCACCGGTATCACGGGTCCGGCGATCCCCGACCTGATCTCGACCGCCAGCATTCCCGCCTTCGTGGAGGTCGCCCAGCTCGCCCCGACCGCCGGCTGATTGGTCGCCCATTCCGCCTGCAACGCTGAGTTTTCCCCGGACGACACCTCGGTGATCTCGGTGAAGCCGGAGCCAGGCGCCACGATGGGGCCGTTCTTGGCCACGCCGGCGACACCGTACGCGACGTCATTGCCGGAGGCGAAGGGGGCGAGCGAGACCGCGAGGCTGGTCGCGCCGTCGCTGCGCGCCGTGCCGGTCTGTGCGATCGCGCCGGACCCGTTGGCGCCGCCCGTCTCGACGCCGTCCCACTGCGACACGATCCACTGCACGTTGGAGACGCTGCTCGCGAACCTGATCGTGATGGCGCCGGTGCCCGGGGTGGCGCTCATCGCCCGGAAGATCATGAGGCGCTTGCTGGGCGAGCTCTGGGTATCGAAGTCCGCGCTCCCCACTAGGTCCCACGCCGGCATGCCGCCGCCCGTGACGGTGGGAGTGACCGCACCGGAGGAGCGGCGCATCAACACGGCCACCGTGATGAGCGCGTTGGGTGCGGGTGCGATCGAAGCCGTCGTATAGATCTTCTGATTCGTCGCGTTGTTGCCGGACGTGAGCAGCGTCTGGGCGATCGTCGCCGCGGTCTGCGCCACCACCTCGACCGTCGCCGTCTGGGTGATCGCCGTGCCGTCGATCGTGGCCGAAACCGTGATCGTCTCCTCCATCATGCCGGTCACCGTGCCGGTCGCTACGCCGCTCGCGCTGGTGGTGTCCGCGGGTTGCGTGAGTGTCCGCATCCCCGTCGCTGCCAGCACGACCGTGGCCCCGCTGATCGGGTTGCCGTTGGCGTCTCTTGCCGTGACCGTGATCGTGGACGGTGCGCCGGGAACGACCGAGGCCGGCGCGGCCGCGACGGTAGACTGGCCGGCGTCCACCGGCCCGGGCGTCACGGTCACGGTCGCGGTCTGCGTGATGGACGTGCCGTTGATCTTCGCCGAGACGACCTTGGCCCCCGTCGCCGTCGAGGCGAGTGTCCCCGTCGCCACGCCGTTCGCGTCGGTAGTCGCCGAGGGCTGCGTCAGCGTGTTGCCGGTTCCGGTGGCCGCGAGCAGCACCGTCGCGCCGCTGATCGGGTTGCCGCCAGCGTCCTTGGCGGTGACCGTGATCGTGGATGTCCCGCTCCCAGCGGTGAACGTGCCCGGCGCAGCCGCCACGCTAGACAGGGAGGTCGACACGCCGCCACCCCCGCCCCCGCTGCTGCCGCCGGCCTTGATCTCGACGCCCAGCGCCCCAGCGCTCTTGCTCGACCAGGTCGCGTCGACCGTGTTGTCGCCCAGGGCCCACTCCGCGAACACGTCGCCGATCGTGCCTTCACCCGAGGGTTGTTCGTCGATCCGCGTGAAGCCGCTGCCTGCCGTGGCGGCGGGCGTCGCGCTCGCGATGCCGAACACGCCATAGGCCGCGTCGGCGGGATCGGCGAAGGCCGTCAGCGTCACCGTCAGGCCGTTCACGGCCGCACCGCTGGCGGATCCCGTCTGCACGATCGCCCCCGAGCCGTTGGTGCCGCCGGTCTCGACCCCATCCCACTGCGACACGATCCACTGGCAGTTGGAGACCGTGACACTCGACGTGATGGTGATCGGCCCGCTGCCGGGGGAGGCGCTCATGGCGCGGAAGATCGAGACGCGATCGAGCGGCGTGGCTCCGTTGTAGGCAACGGTAGCCACGAGATCCCAGGTGGTCATGCCGCCGCCGGTGAGCGTGGGCGCCGGGGCTGCGGACGAGGACTGGTGCGTCAGCACGGCCACCGTGACGAGCGCGTTGGGCGCCGGGGCGATCGAGGCTGTCGTGTAGATCTTCAGGTTGTTCGGGTCGTGGCCCGAGGTGAGCAGCGTCTGGGCGATGGTGGCGGAGGTCAGGGCAGCCGCAGGCTGGACCTCAGGAGCTCCCGGCTCCGAGGACGTCGGCGTCCGATGCTCGACGCACGTTGCCAGCGTGCCGATCAGAGCCAAAGCCAGGATGCTGCGGCCACGATTCATGGGAGACCTCCGGGACGTTGTGGTCCCTGCCCCCCCAGAGGAGAGCAGGGACCAGGATCTGCAGCGGATCGCCACCGTCGCTGGCGCGTCCGGCAATCAACCACGTCGCCGTCAATCTCCCGTCAATTCCGTCACCTGCAGCACGGGCGCCACACAGCACGGTAAGCGTCACCATGCCGCAGGAATCGTGCGAAGCAGTGGCGCCGCCTCCGGAGGCGGCAGCTTGATTCAGGAAGGTGTAGCGAAGCCGCGGCAACGACCTGCGGAGTGGAGCGGAAGGGATTCGAACCCTCGACCCCCTGGTTGCAAACCAACCC
Source organism: Gemmatimonadales bacterium (assembly GCA_035456525.1). Lineage (GTDB taxonomy): Bacteria > Gemmatimonadota > Gemmatimonadetes > Gemmatimonadales > GWC2-71-9 > DASTHG01. The sequence goes on along the minus strand of DATICZ010000187.1, from coordinate 922 downwards.
GAGGGGGACCGGAAATGCGCGTCTTGCGCGGATTCGTGCTCAGCAGCGCACGTTCTGCGCGTCCAAGGCCGGAGGGTTGCGCCCGTTGTGCGGGCTTCGTAGCGGAGAACGTAGCGGAGCGGATCACGCCTTCGCCTCCCACAGCTCACGGGGCTCGGAGACGACCCGGTAGAGCGTCGCCTTGTCGGACTGCTGGTAGATCCTCTGCAGCGTGGCAGGGTTCACCCCGAGGGCCTGCGCGACGTCCACCAATGGCAAGTCCTTGCGCTCCGTCGCCCACATCCGCCGGTAGGCGTGCCAGAGGCTGCCGTCGTGCTTTGGGAGTTTCGCGAGCCGCTCGGCAGCCTCCAGCCACTTCGAGGCGAGCCAGCGATCCACCGGCTTCCCGGCGTGCCTCGGCGCAGGAAACAGGTAGGCGCTCCCGAGGCCCGGCCGCTCCGCGAGCACCGCGTCGAGGGACTGCCGCGCTTCCGCTTTGAGAGGGGCCTGCCACGCCTTGCCCATCTTGTCGGTCTCGCCCGGCCATTGGATCGCACCGAACGGCGCGTCCTCGGCCTTGCCGAGCCGGAGATCCTCGTAGCGCAGCTGCAGAACGGCGCTGATCCGCCGCCCGGTGTGCACCGTGATCGTCAGGATGGTCCCGAGGAACGGGTGAACCTGATCGGCGACGGCGAGCAGCGCCTCAAGGCGGTTCCGTGTCGCCACCGGCTGCCGGGGGTTCGCCTCGTGCGGCACCGCCTTCCGGAACCGCTCTCGTTTCAGCGGGTGCACGCGGAGGAGCGGGCGGCCCGTGTGGCGATCCTCCTCCTCCGTCGCCCAGGCGCACACCTTCCAGAGCCACTCGCAGTCCGCTTCGACCGTGCGCGGCCGGACAGGGCGGCGCGGTGGATCCTCAGGCTTCTCCGGCTGCGGCACCGGTCGC
>DATICZ010000186.1:0-2057 GCA_035456525.1 Gemmatimonadales bacterium | reverse complement strand
CAGGGCGTTGGGGTCGGGGCGATCCCGGTTCTTCCAGACCGCGTCGGCGTAGATCCCCGCCACGAGGTCGATGGGGTTGTTGTCGAACAGGCCGCCGTCGGAGAAGAGCGCGGTGGTGTCCGCAGGCGGGCCGGAGCCGCACCCCGCGCCCGGGCTCGGCTGGTGGCGCAGCAGGACCGGTGAGAAGGCGCCGGGAAACGCCGAAGACGCTTCGATCAGCCTGAAGACGTCGTCCGGCTCGATGGCCCCCTCGCAATCGGGCAACAGCAGCAGCGCGCCGAGCCGGCTGTCGCCCAGCAGCTCGGCAGGGGGCGCGCGGAATTGCAGCGTGTTTCCCCGGCGACTCACCTGCACCGTCGTGGCGTAGCGCTGCGTCACGGCGGTGATGCCGCGCGAAATCGAGATCTCGCCCGGCGTGAGTTTGGTGATGGTGACGCCGACGGGGATGTTGCAGCCGTCCAGGGCCGCCGATGGGGGCAGGTCGCGCATCGTGGCGCGCACCGTGTCGAACAGCACCTGCTGGAAGTAGCGCCGGCTGAACAGGGCCTGCGTCGAGTCTTTCTGGTTGTAGCGCTGCAGCGGGAACAGCTGATCGAACCCGGTGCGCACCCAGATCTTCCACAAGAGGCTCTGCTCGGGAGGCACGGGGGCCCGGGTGCGGCACCATTCGACGGCGGCGAGGAAGCCGTTGATGTTGCCTGCCGAGGCGCCCGCCATGGCCTTCAGCTCGTAGCGGGGCAGGTTCCAGGCCCGGCGCAGCGAATCGCGGGCGGTGAGCTTGAACAGCTCGAGCAGTCCCCAGTTCACGCCCGCTTCGTAGGAGCCGAGGGAGATGCCGCCGCTGATGGTGAGCAGGGCGGAGACGTGCTGGGAGTCGCGGCGCGCGATGGGAGACTGGGCCGCGGCGGAGCCCGCAAGGACGAAGAGAAAGAGGAGGATGCGAGGGAAGGTTTTGGGCATGAAGGAAACTAGTACGCGCCTCCACCGGGAGCGTAACGCAGAAACGCCCCGTCCGGGGAATCCGGGCGGAGCGTTCTGTTCTGTCTTGTTCAGGCAGTGTGCTTTACGATGCCACAACCTGCTGCGTGTCCTTCCGAATCAGCGCATAGCCCACGTTGTTGAAGTTGTACGTGGCGAGCTCGCGCATGAGCTGGTTCCCCTTGGTCTTCTCGCCCGCGCCCACCAGGGCGACGGCGTACTGATACTTGATGTAGGGGTCGACCAGGTTGCCCAGCGCGAATTGCGCAGCGGCTTCCCTGAAGTTGCTCTGGTACAGCGCGATGTACCCCTTCAGCTCGTGCACCGGCTCCAGCTTGCGCGGGTTCCGGTCCTGCGCCACGAGCGTGGCGACCCGGTCGGCTGCCTGCCCGGCCGCGGCGTAGTCACCCTTCCGGGCGGCGAGCCACCCGTTGAAGTACGCGATGTTCGCCTCTGCGCCGCGCCGGAATGCTGCGCTCCCGGATGCCGCGGCCTGTTGCATCAGCAACGGGGTGCGCAGCGTGAGCGCCTGCTCGGCAGCGGCGAAGTCACTGGTGTGGATCGCGATGACGGCGACATCCGTCAGCGCGCCGATCCTCACCCCGAGGGCGCCCGGCACGCCCATCGCATCGACCCCGGCGACGAGCCGGTTGAGCTCGGCGATCGCCGCCTTCGGGTCGCCGGCGTGGAGGTTCACATACGCCCGGAAGGGGACGTACGCGGCCTTCTCGTTGCCCCGACCAACCGCGATGGCTGAATCGTAGTCGGCGCGTGCCGCGGCGTAGTTCCCCGCGAACGAGTTGACGTGCCCCCGCTGCTGCAGCAGTGAAGCGTCGGCGGGGTTCAGCTCGTGGCCGCGGGTGTATTCGGCTCGAGCCTGATCGAGATTGTTCTGGGCGCGATACACATCGCCCAGCAGGTCGTGCATGGACGGCTCGTTGGGAGCGAGCGCCTCGGCCTGTCGCATGTGCTGCAGCGACTTGACGAAATCCTTCGGCTCGCCGAACAGATACGAGTTCCCAAGGTCCGTCTGGGCGACGAGGAGTCGAGGAGCCAGGCCCACGGCCTTCATCATGGAG
>DATICZ010000185.1:0-2223 GCA_035456525.1 Gemmatimonadales bacterium | reverse complement strand
CGTCGCTCCCCGAGTGCTCGCAGGTTAACGGTTAACCTGCGTGGCGGACGGAAGTTGTTGGCCTGAAGATGCTTGCGTCGGCCGAGGTGCGGCACCTGGAGTTTCGCGGTTTTTGGGGGGGGTGAGGGGACGAAAAAGGCTTTCCGTCCGAAGCATGGTGGTAGGTCCGCCGCCACACGCCGGAGGAAAGCCCGAATGCAGTTCCATTGTATTCCGTCGGCTCTGGCGGCGCTGTTCCGCACGTTCCGGGCCTGCTTCACGGTACCGGGGTTCCGGCACTTCGTCCCCCTGATGGCCGGCTGGCTTCTGGTCCGCGGGCCGCACACGATCAGCCGGGTCCTGCAGGTCGCGCGCCGGCTGGGTGGGCGCGCCCATCACGCCTCGGCGTACCGTTTCCTCTCCCACGGCCGGTGGTCGCTCGATGCGGTGGGACGCGCGGTCGTCGGGCTGTTCCACCCGTGGCTGCCGCAGCGGGTGCTCGTGATCGTGGACGACACCCTGTGCGCGAAGAGCGGGCGCCAGCTCTTCGGCGTGGGCATCCACCACGACGCGACGCTGTCCACGTACTTGCGGGACGGTCGCCGGATCGACGTCTGCCGCCCCGGCCACTGCTGGGTGGTCCTGGCCGTCCACGTGCCCTGCCCGTGGGACCACGGCCGGGGCTGGGCGATCCCGGTGCTGTTCCGGCTCTATCGCCCGCCGCGGCGTTGCCCCAAGGCGTCGTACCGGAAGCGGAGCGAGCTGGCCGCGGAGCTGATCGCGCTCCTCGCGTCCTGGCTTGAGGACCGCCGCCTGGACGTGACCGGGGATGGCGCCTATTGCTGCAAAACGGTCCTTCGGGCCCTTCCGGCGCACGCCCGCTTCGTCGGGCCCTTGCCCCTCAATGCCGCGCTCTACGAAACCGGCAGCCGGCTTTCCTGCCGTCGGGGGCGTCCGCGGCGCAAGGGCTATCGGGTCGCCAGCCCCCGGGTGCGACTCGCGCAGCGCGCGGGCTGGGAGGAGATGGAGACCGTCCTCTACGGACGACCCGTGCGCGTGCGGCTCTTCACCTGTGTCTGCGTCTGGTATCCGTCCGCCGGCGCCTCCCCGGTCCGCGTCGTCATCACGCGCGGCCGCAAGGGAGCCCTCGACGGCCGCGCCTACGTCAGCACCGATCCCGACCTCTCCGCCAAGGATGTCCTCGCCACATACGCCCGCCGCTGGCTGCTCGAGGTCTCCTTCCGCGACATCAAGCAGCAGCTCGGCTTCGAGGACCCCCGCAACGGATGGTGGAGACGGCCTCCCGGCCAGCACGACAACCGCTGGCGCCGCCCCCTCCGCCGTCTCGGCAGCACCAAGGGCAAGACAGCCGTCGAGCACACCGCCCCGCTCGCCGCGGTTGCCTACGCGCTGGCCGTGCGCTGGTACCTCGGGAGCGGACACCCCTCCCTCGATGTCGCCCGGGCGCGGCGCCGCGCCCCCTGGTACCGCCACAAGCGCTCCGTCAGCTTCGAGGACATGCTGGCCGCGCTCCGGAGTGAAGTCCTGCGCCACCAATTCCGTCGAATGCGACCTGACACCCGCATTCGTCGTATCTCCCAAAAACTCGCTCAAATAGCCGGGATCGCGGCCTGAGAACCGCGAAACTCCAGGTGCCGCATCCGGAAGCCGCAACCCGTTTCACCTCAGCCACTTGCGCCACTCCGGTGGCGCAAGGGATGCAAGCTAGTGCCAGCTGACGTGGGGGGTCCGGTTGCGGACGAGCCAGTCGAAGAGGAGGCCGCCGTAGGTGCGCACGCGCATCGGGTGGCGGGCGAAGATCGGAACGAGCTCCCGGTGCAGCGCGCGCAGGTTGTAGAAGGGCACGCGCGGGAAGTAGTGGTGCTCGATGTGGTAGCTCGACCAGAGGAACAGGAAGTCCCACACCGCGCTCGACCGGATCACCGTGCCCCACGCCGCCGGATCCTCCGGCGTGATGTCGTAGTGCTGCCCGACCCGGTTGATCGTGAACGCCACCGGGAACACGAGGAAGTAGGGCACCGCCCACACGCGCGCCATCGCTCCCCAGCCGCCGAACGATGCGAGCGCCGCGGCGACGCCGAGCTGCAGGGCCACCGTCCCCAGCCTCTCGAGCGCGATGGTCCGGCGCAGCTCGCGCGGGTACGAGCGGGCCTCGCTGGCCGCCGCCCGGAAGTAGATCGGGATGAGGGCCGGCGTGCAGTAGAGCAGCTTGTACCAGCGCAC
>DATICZ010000184.1:0-14055 GCA_035456525.1 Gemmatimonadales bacterium | reverse complement strand
CATGGGGAGGCGTGGGCGGCGCGGTGGGAACGCGCGCCGCCGTCGTCGCCTGGCCCGGGACGCTGCGGCCCGGCAGCGTGACGCCTGCCGTCGTGGTGCTGGTCGTCGTCGTTGCGCTCGTGCTGCTCGCGGTTCTCCTGCCGCTGGGATCGATGCGCCGCCGCCGGCCGCTCGCCACGCGCAGCGGCCGGGCGCTGGAGCTCGTCGTTCCCGCCGTGCAGCTCGGTCTCTCGCTCACCGTCCTGGCGGCGTCCGCGCTCCTCGCCGATCACGCGGCGCGCCTCCGCGGCGGGGAGCGCCTGGTCGCGGGTGAGGGCCAGTTGTACGCGATCTCGCTGGCGACTTCGGACACCGCCCGGGCGGGGTCGCGCTACGCCGATGTGTTGCGCCACGTGAGCGCCCAGCCGGGCGTGACGGCCGCGAGTCTCACGAGCCCGGGGACCACGATCGGCCTCGGGCAGAACGAGAGAGCCACCACCGACTGCGGGCAGTGTGCCTGGGACGGCATCTATGTCCCGTTTCGTCCCGTCTACGCCACGCACTATCTCGTGAGCGCCGACACCTTCCGGACCCTGGGGCTCCGGGTGCTGGCCGGGCGGAACATCGCGAATTCGGACGATGCGAAGGCGCCGCTCATCGCGGTGGTGAGCCAGTCGCTCGCCGCGGCGAACTTCCAGGATGGACAGGGTGTGGGCCGTCGCATCCAGGTGGGGAACGCCCCGGCCCGTTGGTATACCGTCGTGGGGGTGGTTGCCGATCAGCTGCCGGTGGGGTTCGGCGGCGGTTTCCAGCCGCGGGCGGCCGTCTACCTGAGCGTGCTGCAGCATCCGATACCGGCCGTGGACCTGCTGGTGCGAGCCCGCGGCGATTCGAGCGTATATGGTGGGGTCGAGCAACAGCTGCGCGCCTCGCTGGACGGGAGCGGCGCTGCGACGACGCGGGTGAGCGAATCACGCCTGCGGGCGGCCGAAGCCGCCCCGATCCGCTGGTTCGGGCGCCTGTTCGGACTGGAAGGGTGGGTGATGCTCGTGGTGGCGACGATCGGGACCTTCGTCGTCCTGCGGTTGTGGGTCCGCTCTCTGCTTCACGATCTCGGCATTCGGCGGGCCGTCGGAGCCCGGCGGCGTCATCTGTACGGGTTTGTGTTCGCGCGGGCCCTGGGGATCTCCGTCGGCGGCGTGGCATTGGGGTGCTGGTGCGGGTGGATGTTGTGGGGAACGCTGTCCTCCGTCGTGGCCGGCCTGCCGGCTTGGGACGCGGGCGCCGCGGAGCGTTTCGGCGCGTTGCTCGCCTTGGCGGCGCTGGTCGGCGCGCTCCTGCCGGGGTGGGAGGCCGCCCATGCCGCGCCGGCGCGGCTCGTCGCTCACGAGGACGCGTGAGGCGCGAAAACGCGCCGTTCTGCATTCATCGGATGACGGTCGTGGACGCCTGCCGTGCTACCGTGGCGCCGTGGAATTCGAGAGCCTCCTCGTGCTCCTTGCCGTGCGTGGCGCGCCGCTCGACGGTGGCGCCCTCGACGGGCTGGCGAACGCGCGGGCGACCTGGGTGCGGCTGGAACGTGAAGGCGAGGCGGTATGCCTCGCCGCCCGTGTGCGGCACGGCGACCTGCCGGAGGAGTTCCGCACCCGGGTGCGGGGGTGGGCCGCGGCCCGGGGGTGGGCTGTGACCGTTGCGCCTTGCGCCCCATCCTTGTAAAGTGAATTGCATGCATGACTTGGGGGCCCCGGTGGAAGGTCCGGGCGCGAATCCGGCGCTCGGGGGGCTCGTCGCCCCTGAACGGCGTCGCTCCCGCTTCGCACGCTGGTTCGACAGCTGGATGCGCTCCCTCGGCATGGCGTTGGTGTTGTTCCTCATCATCAAAACCTTCTTCTTCGAAGCGTTCCAGATCGCCAGCGGGAGCATGACCCACACGCTGCTCACCGGCGATTTCCTGTTCGTCAACAAGGCGCTCTACGGCGCGCAGATCCCCGGGACCCGGGCGCGGCTGCCGGGCTTCCGCACCCCGCGCCGCGGCGACGTGATCGTCTTCGCCTTCCCGCGCGACCCCAGACAGGACTATGTGAAACGGGTGATCGGCACGCCCGGCGACACGGTCCAGATGCGCGTGGGACGCGTGACGGTGAACGGCCGGTTGCTGGTGGAGTCGTACGTGCAACGCATCGACCCGGACAACGACGATGTGCGTGCGGAGTTCGAGTGGCAAAGGCCCTTCTACGTCGCACCGACGGAGCAGGACCGCCTGCGCTATCGTCCGAGTCGGGATACCTGGGGGCCGCTCCGCGTGCCGCCGGGGAAGTACTTCGTCCTGGGCGACAACCGCGACGATTCGTCGGATTCCCGCTATTGGGGGTTCGTGGACGCGTCGGCGGTGAAAGGACGGACGCTGCTGGTCTATTTCAGCTATGATCGGGAGACGCACGACGCGCTCCCCTGGTTGACCGACATCCGGTGGAGCCGGCTCGGGTCGTTGATTCACTGACCGGGCGGTGAGCCGGGGCGGTCCCGCGTCTCCTCATTTCGTGGAGATCGTGGGGCTATTCCGGTGCAGCCGCCGTCACGGAGGGATGGCCATTCCATGCGCTTGAACACGGCGAAGCGGGTCTCGTTCGACGAGGGATCGCTCGATCAGTACCTGCGGGAAATCAGCCAGTACCCCCTGATCACCCGGGAGGACGAGGTCGAGCTGGCCCAGCGCATCCGGCGCAGCGACGCGGAAGCGCTCGACAAGCTGGTACGGTCCAACCTGCGGTTCGTGGTGAGCGTCGCCAAGAAGTACCAGAACCAGGGCGTGTCGCTCTCCGACCTGATCAACGAAGGCAACCTCGGGCTGATCCGGGCGGCCCACAAGTTCGACGAGACCAAGGGCATCAAGTTCATCAGTTATGCGGTGTGGTGGATCCGGCAGGCGATCCTGCAGGCCCTGGCGGAGCAGTCGCGCATCGTGCGCGTTCCCCTGAACCGCGCGGGGACGCTGCATCGCATCGGGAAACGCTCCTCGGCGCTGCTCCAGGAGCTGGGTCGTGAGCCCACGGTCGAGGAGATCGCCGAGGGCATGGACATCTCGCAGGAGGAGGTGGCCAAGACGCTTTCGATCTCTCAGGCGCACCTCTCGCTCGACGCCCCGCTCACTCCCGGGGAAGACAACAAGCTGCTCGACTACCTGCCCGACACGCAGAACCCGGGGCCGGATGATGAGATCTTCGAGCACGCTCTCACCGAATCGATCGAGGGGGTCCTGTCCACGCTGAAGGAGCGTGAGGCCAAGATCCTGCGCCTCTACTTCGGTCTCGAGGGGCAGGAGCCGATGACGCTCGAAGAGATCGGATCGCTCCTCGGGATTACGCGCGAGCGGGTGCGGCAGATCAAGGAGAAGGCGCTGGCCCGGTTGCGCCACGTCAGCCGGGCGAGGGCGCTGGAGAGCTTCCTCTCCTAGGGGGCAGCCGGTGCGCCTGTGGCTGGGCCTGGCGGCGCTCTGGGCCACGGCCACCCTCGACGCCCAGGGACTTCCCGATCCCGCTTCCGTTCACGTTACGCTGGGGTTCGGCGTCGACACTTCGTTGGCGCCGGTCCGACAGATCTTCCAGACGTGGATGACCTTCCTCAACGACCGTCCCGACTCGAACCACCCGAGCGCGGTGTGGTCGCCCTCCGAACAGCGGCGGTATCGGAATCCAGTGCTCGGTCGCGACTACATCTTCCAGGGTTTCCCGGGCGCATTTCAGACCATCACCGTCCTCGCGATTGCGCCCGTCGTGCCGGGCGTGGACAGCGTGTACGTGGTCAAGACCCTGATCGGCGACGTGTATCAGCCCGACCACGAGGTCAAGGTGCTCGGCGTGCTGCGCGTGTACGCGCAGCGTGAGGGGAACCGCTGGGTGCTGTCCAACGGCATCGACCGCCTGACGGTACACTGGGTGCGTCAGCGCATCGGCGGTATCACGTTCGTGTATCCGCCCTGGCATACCCTCGACCGCCGTCGCGCGACGCGGGCGGCACGGTTCGCCGACTCGCTCGCCGCCGCGTTCTCGTTGCCGCCGGCGCGGCTCACGTACTACCTGGCGGAAACCCCGGAGGAGATGTTCCGGCTGCAGGGCCTGGAGCTCGTGCCGGAGCCGAGCGGGGCGGGCGCCGGTGCGGTGCGAGCGGACGGGGTGAATGGGATCGTGTTCGGCGGGTCGGCGGGACTGCAGGAGGGATACCTGCACGAGATCGCGCACGTAGTCCTGGCCCCCCTGGCGGTCCCGGGCCGGACCCATTGGCTGGCGGTTGAAGGGATCACGACCTGGACGGCCGGATGGCAGGGGCGGGCGTTCTCCGAGTTGATGCCCGACTTCGCGTTCTACCTGAAGAATCACTGGGCCTTTACGTTCGACAGCGTGCTGCAGCAGGCGGCGCCGCCAGGTCCGCTGGATCCGCGCTACGCGGTCGGGGCCGTGCTGGTCCAGCTCGCGGCCGACCACGGCGGGATGACTGCGATTCGCTCTCTGTTCCGCACCGGAACGACGCCGCTCGAGGTGCGGCGGGGGTTCGCGCACGCGCTGGGGGTCGCGCCGGCGAGCCTCGACGCGGTCTGGCGCCGCAAGGTACTCAGCTACGCCCGCTGACCGTCGCGGCATATATTCGGCCCATGGCGACGCTCGCATCCTTCGATATCTCCACCGGCGCAGAGCTCCAGGAAGTGGACAACGCGGTCAATCAGGCGACCAAGGAAGTCGCCCAGCGCTACGACTTCAAAGGCTCGAAGTGCGCGATCTCGTTCGACCGCGCCAAGACCACCCTGACCCTCGTGGCCGATGACGACTTCAAGATGAAAGCCCTGTTCGACGTGCTCCAGGGCAAGCTCATCAAGCGCGGCGTGCCGGTGAAGAATCTCGAGCTCGGGGAAGTGACCGCGGCGGCCGGGGATACCGTGCGGCGTGAAATCAAGCTGACCCAGGGAATCTCTCAGGAGAAATCGAAGGCGATCGTGAAGGCCATCAAGGACCGGAAGTTCAAGAAAGCCCAGGCCTCGATCCAGGGTGAGGAAGTGCGGGTGCAGTCGCCCTCCAAGGACGAGCTGCAGGAAGTCATGGCGTTCCTCCGGACGCAGGACTTCGGCATCGAGCTCAAGTTCGGGAACTACCGCGGATGAAGCTGGGCGTCATCTCGCTCGGCTGCGACAAGGCCACGGTGGATTCCGAGCGCCTCGTGGGCGAGCTGGTGGCCCACGGCGCCGTCGTCACCCCCGACCTCCCCACAGCGGACGTGGTGCTGGTCAACACCTGCGGGTTCATCGACGCGGCGAAGCAGGAGTCCATCAACACCATCCTCGAAGCGGCGCAGCTCAAGCGCAGCGGCGCGGTGAAGGCCGTGGTCGCGGTGGGGTGCCTGGTGCAGCGCCATCGCGACGACCTCGTCCGGGACATGCCGGAGGTGGATCTGTTCCTCGGGTTCTCCGATCTCCACCATCTCGTCCCCGAGCTCGCCCGGCGCGGCCTCATCGCGGATCCGGTCGAGCGGCACCCCGGCGTGCGCCGTTTCCTCGGCGATCAGCCGCATATCCGCTATCTCAAGATCTCGGAAGGCTGCGACCACACGTGCGCCTTCTGCGCCATTCCCCTGATGCGGGGCAAGCACCGGTCCGAGCCGCTGGAGCGTCTGGTCCGAGAGGCGCAGGCCCTGGAAGCGCAGGGAGCGAAGGAGATCAACCTGGTGGCGCAGGATCTCGGTCACTGGGGCAGGGACCTGGGGCTGGGCGGTCCCCGGCTCCCCGAGCTGATCACGACCCTGCTCGCCGAGACGTCGGTCCCGTGGTACCGGCTGCTGTACGTGTATTCGGCGGGTATCAGTGAGCACCTGGTGGACCTGATGGCCCGGGAGCCCCGGATCGTGCCGTACCTCGACATGCCCATTCAGCATGCCAGCGACCGGATGCTCGAGCGCATGCGTCGCCCCGAGCGCCAGGCGCGCCTGCGGGAGAAGCTCGCGTGGCTGCGCGGCGCCATTCCCGACCTGGCGATCCGCACCACCTGTCTCGTGGGTTTTCCGGGAGAGACCGATGCCGAGTTTCGCGAGCTGCTGGCGTTTCTCGAAGAAGCCCAGTTCGACCGGCTCGGGGCGTTCGCCTATTCCCCGCAGGAGGGGACGCGCGCCGTCGCGTACCCCGACGACGTCCCTGACGGGGAGAAGCAGGATCGGCTCGAGGAGCTGCTCGAGGTGCAGCGCGCGATCTCGGCCGAGCGAATGGCCCGCTTCGTCGGTCGCGAGGCGCCCGTGCTGATCGACCGCGTGGCCGACCCCCTGGACGGAGGTGCGGGGGGCGGCGGCGCGACGCACGTGGGGCGCGTCATGTGGCAGGCGGACGACGTGGATGGAGTCACCTACCTGGGGAACGGTGGCTGGGCGGAGACCGGGAGCTTCGTGCGCGCCCGGCTGACCGGCAGCCTGGATTACGATTTTCAGGCGGTGGCGATCGCATGAGCCGGGCGGGCGGAGGCGTCGCACGCTGGCGGGCGTCCCGCGGAAGGCACGGGGCGCCTTTTTCGTGGGCGGCGGCGGCCCTGTTGACCGTGCTGGCCGCGTGTCCCAGGCCTCAGCCCGAGGTGATGGGTCCCGAGCCCGAGTTGCGCGTCGGCATCGTCACGGGAGCCGCCGCCGTGCGTCTCGGCGGGGACGGCGAGGTGTTCGTGACCGACGACGCCAACGGGCAGCCGGTGGGTGCGATCCCGGCCGGCACCACCTGGTCGGTCGTGCCGGACTCGGGCGGCGGGCTGGTGCTGGTGCGCGCGAACGGCTCCCGCACCGAGCGTCACGGGGGCATCTCCGCCGTGAACGTGACGGAAGGCCGCTTCGCCATGGCGAACGGACAACGCTACCGCGGGCGGGTGAACGTGGTCCGGGATCGTGCGGGCCTCACGCTGGTCAGCCGGCTGCCGCTCGAGAGCTATCTCGCGGGCGTGTTGAGCCGGGAGATGGGGCCGCGGGCGCCCGAGGAGCGCGAGGCGCTGCTGGCCCAGGCGGTGGTGGCTCGCACCTTCGCCATGCGCAACCGCGGACGCTGGGAGGCCGACGGCTTCGACGCGACCGCCGACACGCGCGATCAGGTGTACCTGGGGGTGGATGCCGAAACGCAGCAGGCCTGGGAGGCGGTCCGCGCTACCGCGGGACTCGTGTTGCGTTACCACGGACAGTTGATCGATGCGTACTACCACTCCACCTGTGGTGGCCGCACGGCCGCGGTGGAGGAGGTATTCCGCTCCGCGCAGCGCCGGCCATACCTGCGGCCAGTGTCGGATGCGAGTGGCGGCGGCCGCTTCTATTGCGAGCGGTCACCGCGCTTTCGGTGGCGCGCGCAGTGGGACGCTCCCACGCTGCGCGCTATATTGACGCGGACGCTGACGGCCGTGATGCCGGTGAGCGGCGACGGACTGCAGCGCATCACGGACGTCGAAGTCACGCGGACGACGTCCTCGGGCCGCGTGAGTGAGCTGCGCATCGTGTTCCCGCACGGCGATGCCCGCGTCGCCGGTCCCGATGTGCGGACCGTGCTTCGGCCTGCGCCTGATCAGCTGTTGCAGAGCGCCGCGTTCCGGGTGTTCGTCACCCGCGATTCCGGCGGGGTCACGCGGCTCACGACGGAAGGGACCGGCTCGGGCCACGGGGTGGGCTTCTGCCAATGGGGAGCCATCGGACGGGCCCGGGCGGGACAACGCTACCGGCAGATACTCACCACTTACTTCCCGGGGACGACCGTTGAAAAGCTCTACTAGAACGATCCCCCTGTTCGTGATAATGGCCGGCGGGATCGCCGTGGCGAGCCCCGGCCGGCTCTCCTCCCAGGGGGTGCTGTCCCAGTTCACCTATGACGAGCTGGCGCTCTCCGGCTTCCAGCTCGACTTCGGCTCCGTGGCCACCAAGGACCTGCGCGGGGCGCTGATCGGCGGCGTGCGGGTGGACGTGGGCCATCTCGCGCCCCACGTGCGGGTGCTGCTCGGCCTGTCCTACACACGGTCGCGGTTCACCGGACGTGCCGTCACGCGCTTCAATCGCACGCTGCTCAGGCTGGTCAACGATCCGGAGGGGAACGCGACCATCGATGTCGGACGAGTGAATCTCTCCGACCTGATCGCGGACGTCGACCTGCAGTACGTGTTCAACGAAGCCGGGCCGTTCAACGTCGTCGCCGGCGTCGGGGGCGGCGCGCACTTCCGCAACGGGAGCGGCCAGGCCATCAACGGCACGTTCCTCGAGGACGCGCTGGACGGCGTCGCCCCGGCACTGAACGGCACCCTCGGCGTGGCGGTCGCGCTGACGCCGGCGTGGCGCCTGACGGGCGAGCTGCGCGCGACCCTGCTCAGCGATTACTCGGCCGCGTCGGCGCGCGTCGGCTTCATGTACCGGCTGTCCGGAGCCCGGGGGAGCCGGTGAACGAGCCGGTTCGCGTCGCCGTGGTCGGCGCGGGGAGTGTGGCGCAGGTCGCCCACCTGCCCGTGCTGCGCAAGATCCCCGGCGTGGAGATCGCCGCGATCTGCGACAACGACCTGTCCAAGGCGCAGGCGCTGGCGAGCCGCTTCGACGTCCGCGACACCTACGACGACATCGAAGAGGTGCTGAAGTACGCCAAGCCCGACGCGATCGTGATTTGCACGCCCAACCACCTGCACGAGATTCACGTGGTGGCGTCCCTGTCGGCCGGCGTGCACGTGCTGTGCGAGCGGCCGCTGGCGCTGAGCCTGCCGGGCATCGAGCGCACCCTCCAGGCGGCCGAGCGCTACGGCAAACGCGTGATGGTGGCGATGAACCACCGCTTCCGCTCCGACGTGCAGGCGGTCCGGGGCTTTCTGGCCGGCGGCGAGCTGGGGACGATCGACATGATCCGGGGCGGCTGGTTCACGTTTCAGCCTACGGCGGCACGCGCCCAGCTGGGCTGGCGGCTGCGCCGGGCGGAGGCGGGCGGCGGCGTGATGCTCGACCTCGGCCTGCCGCTCATCGATCTCGGGCTGTGGCTCGCCGGATGGCCGATCCCCAAACGGATCTCCGCGCACCTGGTGGGTGGCGGCCGGGAGACCGTCGAAGAGATGGGGATGGCGCTGATCGTGTGCGAGAACGGGCTGTCCATCGGCGTGGCGGTGAGCTGGCGGCACCTGGGACGCGGCGAGCGCTTCTGGTTCGAGATGGTCGGGAAGAAGGGAACGGCGGACATCGCGCCGCTGCGGGTCTACAAGGAAGTGCACGGCGCGCCCGCCGACGTGACCCCGACCGGCGCCAGCGGCCGGGAGCCGCCGTTCATCCAGTCGTATCGCGCGGAATGGACGTACTTCCTCGCGGTGATTCGCGGGGACGTTAACGCGCCGCCGCCCAAGGACCAGCTGCTGCTGCATCGCGTGCTCGACGCGGTGTATCGGTCCGCCGACGAAGGGCGCGACGTCCAGCTGTGAGCGACCGGCGTCGCTGGCTGCTCGTCGCGGTCGGCGCGCTCGCGCTCGCGTTGAGTTACCCGCCGTTTCCGCTGCCGATTCTCAGTTTCGTAGCCATCATCCCCGCGGTCCTGCTGCTCGAGGACTCAGGCAGCGACCCCGGGCGAGCCTACACCTGGGGAGTCCGCTACGGCATCGCCGCCAACGGCCTCGTGCTCTCCTGGATGGTCGTCGCGCTGTGGCACTTCACGCCGCTCGCGGCCCTGGGCTACGTGATCACCACCCTGCTGCTCGGCGTGTTCACCGGCGTCCTCTTCTGGTTCGTGGTGCGGGTGCGCATCGCGCTGCCGCTGGTGCCCCTCGCGGTCGTGTTTCCGGTCGCGTGGACGGCACTCGAATGGGCCGTCGGGCACCTGGGGGACGTGGCGTTCCCCTGGCTCGGGCTCGGGACCTCGCTCGCCGACGCGCACGTGCTGGTGCAGTGGGCCGACCTCGCCGGTGCTCGCGGCGTGACCGTGTGGGTGGCCTGGGCCAACGTGCTCGGCGCCGGGGCGGTCCTGGCGTGGGGGAACCGTCGGCGGGTGGCGCGTCGTCTCGTTCCGATCGCGGCGACCGTGGTGCTCGCCGCGATCTACGGCGTGTGGCGCGAGCGGACCCTTCCGGTGCATCCGACGGGTACCGTCGCCCTCGTCCAGCCGAATGTGGCCTCGGGTGAGAAATGGGAGGCCAACCCGGACAGTCAGGTCGCGACGCTGCTCGCCATGTCCCGCGAGGCTCGAGCGGCCGCTCACGTGGACCTGTTCCTCTGGCCCGAGTCGGCGCTTCCGGGCTGGTTGCCGGAGCCGCAGCACGCGAACTGGGTGCACGCCGTGGAGACGTTCGCGGCCGAAGGCCGCACCCCGGTGCTCACGGGCTCGCTCGACTACGTGGTTTCGGGTGGGCGCGACATCGAGACGTTCAACGCGGCCTTCTACTTCGACTCCCTGGGGCTGAGCCGGCCCTACGACGTCTATCACAAGCACTACCTGGTACCCGTCGTGGAACGGGTGCCGTTCGTTCCCGTGCGGTGGTTCCGGGCGCTGCCCTGGCTGGGGCGCTGGTCCGGGGGGTTCGCCCACGGACGCGAGCTGCCGCTGTACCCCGCGGCGATCGGGCGATTCGGCGTCCTGGTGTGCTACGAGTCGGCGTTCGAAGACCTGCCGCGCCGCTATCGGCAGGCCGGCGCCGATTTCGTGGTCAACATCACGAACGACTCCTGGTTCGGCAGAACCGCCGGGCCCTATCAGCACGCCTCCCACCTGGTGCTGCGGGCCATCGAGACCCGGATGGGGATCGCCCGCGCCGCCAACGACGGGGTCTCGGAGTTTGTGGACCCGCTGGGACGGATCTCGCATGCGAGCAGACTCCGCACGCGCACCGTCGTCACCGGTACGCTGTGGACCAGCGAGGCGCGAACGCTCTATGTCCGCCTGGGAGACTGGGTGGGGCTGCTCGTCGTGGTGGCGACCGTCGGATTCGCGGGCGGGGTAGTGGTGGAGAGGTGGAGACGGGGCATTGGAGGAGTGGCGGGGTGAGTTACAGGGTAGGGATCGACGTCGGCGGCACATTCACCGATCTCGTCGCCGTCGCCCCCGACGGAAGTCTCGAAATCCGCAAGGTCCTGAGCACCCCGGACGATCCTTCCGAGGGACTGTTTCGGGCGCTCGACGTCCTGGCGGTCGATAATGCGCCGATCGAGGCGTTGATCCACGGCACGACCATCGCGACCAACGCGCTACTGGAGCGACGCGGCGCCCGGACGGTCCTCGTGACATCGGCCGGCTTCGAAGATCTGCTGTGGCTGCGGCGTCAGGACCGCGCCTCTCTCTACGATCTGAGCCGCGATCACCCGCCTCCACTGGTGCGCCGGGACGACGTGGTCGGTGTCGCCGAGCGGATGGGTGCCGACGGCGTGGTCACGCCGCTCTCCGATGCCGAAGTGGCGCGCGTCACCGCGGCCGTGCGCGAGCGGAGCCCCGAGGCCGTGGCCGTCACGTTCCTGTTCGCCTTCCGCCACCCGGATCACGAGCGCCGGGTCGCCGCGGCGCTGCGCGCCGCATTGCCTGGCATTCCGGTGGTCGCCAGCCACGACGTGGTGCCGCTGTTCCGTGAGTACGAGCGGTGTGCGACCACCACGGCCGAGGCCTATCTGCGCCCGCTGGTGACGGAGGCCGTCACACGGGCGGCGGCCGGCGTGGCCCGCCGTGGCATCGGCACGTTCAGGCTCATGGCGTCCGGAGGAGGGACCCTCTCGGCCGCGGCCGCCGCGGAGTCCGCCGCCGCCTTGGCGTTGTCCGGCCCCGTCGGGGGCGTCGTCGGCGCGCAGCTCCTCGGCGAGGCCTTGGGCCATCGAGACCTGTTGACGCTCGATATGGGAGGCACGAGCGCCGATGCCAGCCTGATCCAGGGTGGTGTGGCGAGCCGGGAAGGATCCACGGCGGTAGGCGGAGTCCCGCTCGCGCTGCCGGCCGTGCTCATCGAAACGGTGAGTGCGGGCGGGGGCAGCATCGCCTGGGTGGA
The DNA here is from genome assembly GCA_035456525.1 of Gemmatimonadales bacterium. Classification (GTDB taxonomy): domain Bacteria; phylum Gemmatimonadota; class Gemmatimonadetes; order Gemmatimonadales; family GWC2-71-9; genus DASTHG01. The sequence continues at coordinate 2,101 of DATICZ010000184.1, read as the reverse complement.
CGACGCGGGGACGCTCAAGGTGGGCCCGCGGAGCGCGGGGGCCCGGCCGGGGCCGGCGTGCTTCGGGCGCGGTGGCGAGGAGCCGACGGTCACCGATGCCTGCCTGGCGCTCGGCTGGCTCGACCCCGACTGGGCACTGGCCGATGCGGTGCAGCTCGACGCCGCCGCCGCCGAACAGGCGCTGCGACGACTGAGAAGGGCGCTCGGGATGGACGTGCGCGTCGTCGCGGCGGGCGTGGTCGCCGTGGCCACCGCCGTCATGGCCCGCGCCCTGAAACGGGTGAGTGTCGCGCGCGGCGAGGATCCGCGCAGCCTCGCGCTCGTCCCGTTCGGCGGCGCCGGCCCGCTGTTCGGATGCGCGCTCGCCGACTTGCTGGGGATGCGGACCGTGATCGTGCCCGCGCATCCCGGTGTGCTCTCGGCGTTGGGACTCGCGGCGGCCGCGGAGCGGATGGAGGTGGTTGGTTCCGTGCACCAGCGCGCCGCGGCACTGCAGCGAGAGACCGTGTTGTCCGCGTATGCGGCGCTCGAGGCCCGCGCTGCCGGGGCGCTGCCCGGTGCGCAGATGCGCCGTCTGGCGGACTGCCGCTTCGCGGGGCAGGGCTACGAGATCACCGTGCCGTTGACGGACGGTGAGCCCGACAGCATCGAAGCCGCGTTCCATGCCGCTCACCGGGCGCGCTACGGTCACCTCGGGGCCGGGGGAGCGGTCGAGGTCGTCAACGTGCGCGTGGTGGCGGAGCGGGCGGGTGGCCGGCCCGCCTGGGGGCGTCGCGCGGGGATCGGCCGGCCGACGCCCGGATCACGGCGCATCGTGGTCGGCGGCAAGACGGTCCGGGCCCAGATCTGGCCGTTGGGTGAGCTGCCCCCCCGGTTGCGGATACCGGGCCCCGCGATCCTCGCGGGACCCGACGCAACCGGCGTGGTCGAGCCGGGGTGGCGCGGGACGGTGACGGAGTCCGGCGCCGTGATGCTGGAGCGCACATGACGCTCGATCCCATCACCCGCGAAGTGATGGCCCACGCCTTCGCCGGCGTCGCCGAAGAGATGGGCCTGGTCCTGATCCACTCGGCGGTGTCCCCGAATATTCGGGAGCGGCGGGATGCCTCGGCGGCGCTGTTCGATGCGGCGGGAGAGATGATCGCGCAGGCCGCCCACATACCCGTGCATCTGGGAGCGCTGGCGGACGCGGTGGCGGCGGTGCGCGCCGAGCGACCGCAGCCGGGCGATCTCTACATCGTCAACGATCCGTACGCGGGCGGATCGCATCTTCCCGACCTCACGCTCGTCGGGGTGATCCGTACGGCGGACGGCATCGGCGGCTACAGCGTGGTCCGGGCACACCATTCGGACGTGGGCGGGGCGACCCCGGGGAGCATGCCCGCGGGGGCGCGCGAGCTCCTAGCCGAAGGGCTGGTGCTGCCGCCCGTGCTCTATACGCCGGAAGTCGAGCGGGTCTTGCTCGCCAACGTCCGGACGCCGGACGTGCGTCGGGCGGACCTGGCGGCGCAGCGCGCTGCTGTGGAACGGGGTGCGGAAGGTCTGTGGGCGCTCGCCGCACGCCACGGTTGGGCGTTCGTCCAGGAGGCCGCGCGCGAGCTGCAAAACGACGCCGAGGCACGCACCCGCGCGGTGCTCGGCCGCCTCCCGCGGCTCACGGCGACGGCGACCGATTGGCTCGAGGGAGACGGCATCACCGATGGCGACATCCCGATCCGCGTCACGGTCGACCTCAGAGACCGGACCTTCCACGCGGACTTCACGGGCACCGCGCCGGCGGTCCCGGGCAATGTGAACTGCCCGCTGGCGGTCACCCGCGCCGCCGTGCTGTTCGTGGTACGGACGCTGCTCGGCGAGGATACGCCCATGAACGCCGGCGTCGCCCGCGCGGTCCGGGTGAGCGCCCCCGCGGGGTGTGTGGTCAACGCGCGGTGGCCGAGCGCCGTGGCGGCGGGGAACGTCGAGACGTCGCAGCGGATCACCGACACCGTGTTCCGGGCGCTGGCTTCGGGGGGCATCGCCGTCCCGGCGCAGGGGCAGGGGACGATGAATAACGTGACGTTCGGCGGCGCAGGCTGGGAAGGGGGAAGGGGGATGGGGG
>DATICZ010000183.1:0-11879 GCA_035456525.1 Gemmatimonadales bacterium | reverse complement strand
CCGAGCTCGGGTGGACCGCCGATGCGGTGGTAGCACAGCACCGGGGGCCGGATCATGTCCCGGTGCTCCCGAACCCTCCCCCACCCCGCTCGCTGGGCGGCAGCTCGTCCACCGCCTCCAGTCGCACATCCTCGACCCGCTGAAACACCATCTGGGCGATCCGCGTGCCGCGCCCCACCGTCACCGGCTCGGTGCCCAGGTTGATGACCGCGACGAGCAGCTCGCCGCGATAGTCGGAGTCGATCGTGGCGGGCGTGTTGGGAAGGGTGAGGCCATGTTTCAGCGCCAGCCCCGAGCGGGGCCGCACTTGCGCTTCGTAGCCCGCAGGAATGGCCAGGGCGAGCCCCGTCCGGACCAGGCGGCGCTCCATCGGCTGTATCGTGAACTCCGGCTCGGCGCTCGCCACGTCGTAACCGGCCGCACCAATCGTCGCGCGGGTCGGCAGCTCGAGGCCTTCGTGGTGCGGGAGCCGGAGCACCTGCACCACGGGGGAGCGATCAGTCACACCAGCGTCTGGGGATCCGCAACGGGAAGACCGAACGCTTCGGCCACGCCCGGATAGACGACCTTGCCGCCGATCACGTTGAGCCCCAGGAACAATGAGTGGTCGTCCCGGCACGCCTGCTGCCAGCCCCGCTTGGCGAGGCGTTTGGCGTAGGGGAAGGTGGCGTTGGTGAGCGCGAGAGTGGACGTCCGCGGCACCCCCCCTGGCATGTTGGCCACCGCGTAGTGGATGATGCCGTCCACGACGTAGGTCGGCTGCTCATGCGTCGTCGCCTTGGTCGTTTCGATGCAGCCACCCTGATCGACCGCGACGTCCACGATCACCGAGCCCGGCTTCATCACTTTCAAGTCCGTCCGCTTCACGAGGTTCGGGGCCTTCGCGCCGGGCAGCAACACCGCCCCGATCACGAGGTCGGCTTTGCGGATCTGCTCCAGGATATTGTGCCGGTTCGAGTACAGCAGATCGACGTTCGGCGCCAGCACGTCGGAGAGATAGCGCAGCCGGTCGAGCGAAATGTCGAGCAGGGTGACGTGGGCGCCGAGCCCGGCGGCCATCTTCGCCGCGTTGGTGCCGACCACGCCCCCGCCGATCACCACCACCTCGGCCGGGAGCACTCCCGGCACGCCGCCCAGCAGGATCCCGCTGCCCCCGAACACCTTCTCGAGGTACTTGGCGCCCTCCTGCACCGCCATGCGGCCCGCGACCTCGCTCATCGGCGTGAGCAACGGCAGCTCACCCGTGGAGAGCTGCACCGTCTCGTACGCGATCGCCACGCACCCCGAGGCGAGAATCGCCTTGGTGAGCTGCTCCGATGCGGCGAAATGGAAGTACGTGAAGACCACCTGACCTTCGCGGATGCGCTTCCACTCCGGCTCGATCGGCTCTTTCACCTTGAGAATCATCTCCGCCTTCGCCCACACCTCGTCCACCGAGCCGGCGATGGTGGCACCCACCGCGCGATAGGCGTCGTCGGCGAAGCCGGAGCCCAACCCGGCGCCCTGCTCGACCAGGACCGTGTGCCCGTCCCCGATCAGCGCCTCGGCCCCCGCGGGCACGAGCGCCACGCGGTTTTCGGCCGTCTTGATCTCCTTCGGAACCCCGACAATCATCGTGCGACCCCGGATCGGTGGAGCGTCAGTTGGGTCCGAGCCAGACGAGCGTCTGACGCTCGGGAGCGAAGAATTCCGCGGCGACCTCGGCGGCCCTGTCGGGCGTCAGCGCGCCGATCGCGGCGAGGGTCTCATCCAGACCGCGATACGGCTCGCCGTGTACGGCGAAACTGGCCAAACGATACATCCGCGCGGTGGGGCTCTCCAGCATCAGCGTCAGCTGCCCCTGCGTCTGGCGCTTGGCCTGGTCGAGCGCGTCGGACGTCAGACCCTCGCGGGCGAGCTTCGCGTATTCGCCGCGAATCGCCTCCAGCGCCCGATCCGCCGTCCGGGGTTGGGTGCCGACGTACGTGCCGAACACCCCCACCTGGCCGTAGAAGTGGGTGTAGGAATACACAGCGTAGGCCAGCCCGAGCTCTTCCCGCACACGCTGGAACAACCGGCTCGACATCCCCCCGCCGAAGACGTTGGACAGCGCCATCAGCGCGTACTTGCGCGGATCCGAGAAGCGGACCGTATCGGTGGCGAGGACGATATGGGTCTGGGCGGTGTCCTTGGCGTGGCGCGACTCGTGACCTCGCACCGCCGCTTTGCCGCGGGGCGCGCCGTGCACCGTGCCGTTCCCGTCGGGCTTCTCCAGCCAACCCTGAGCGGCCACCAGCTCCACCAGCGCCTCGTGCGTGACGTTGCCCGCGGCGGCGATGACGCAGTTGCCCGGGAAATACGCTTGCGTGTGGCGCCGTCGCAGGTGCTCGGCCGAGAGGCCCTCCACCGTCTCGCGCGTCCCGAGAATCGAGTAGCCGTACGGGTGCTCGGGCCACAGCGCCTCGGCCGTCAGGTCGAAGACCAGGTCGTCCGGCGTGTCCTGAACGGTGTTGATTTCTTCGAGGATGACGTTCCGCTCGAGGTCGAGGTCCTCCTGCCGCAGGGCGGGCCGGCGCACCAGGTCGGTGAGCACGTCCAGGGCGCGCGGGAGGTCCGCGTCGAGCACGCGCGCCTGGTAGGCGGTCGTGTCGCGCGAGGTGTAGGCGTCGAGCGATCCGCCTCGCTCTTCCAGCTCGAGCGCGATTTCGTGGGCCGTGCGGCGCGCCGTGCCCTTGAAGACCATGTGCTCGAGCAGATGGCTCACACCCATTTCGTCGCGCGATTCGTGCACCGAGGCCGATCGCACCCAGACTCCGGCGGCGACGGAGCGGACGCTGCCCACGCGCTCGGACAGGATTCGAACGCCGTTCGGGGCGGTGGTCTGGAAGACGTCGCGGTCGAGCCGGACCGTCTCCATCAGTGCGACCGCGCCGGCTCCGGCTTCTCGAGCAACGCCTTGCGTGACAGGCGCATGCGGCCGCGGTCATCCACCTCGAGCAGCTTCACGCGGACCTTGTCGCCCTTCTTCACGACGTCTTCCGTCCGTTCGGTCCGGCCGTGCTGCAGCTCGGAGATGTGGAGCAAGCCTTCGACCCCGGGGAGGATCTCGACGAACGCCCCGAAGGCGGTCGTGCTCTTCACCACGCCTTCGTAGATCTTCCCGACCTCGGGCGTCTGGATCATGCCCGCGATGATGTCGCGCGCCTGCTCGCCGCCAGCGCCCACCGAGGAGATCGTCACCATCCCGGAGTCGTCGACGTTGATCTCGGCGCCCGTCTGCTCCTGGATGGCCCGGATGGTCTTCCCCTTCGGGCCGATCAGGTCGCCGATCTTGTCGGGCGGGATCTGGATCGTGATGATGCGCGGCGCGTACTTGGACAGCTCGGCACGCGGCTGCGGGATGACGCGCTCCATGATGTCGAGAATGTGCAGCCGAGCGCGCTTCGCCTTCTCCAGCGCTTCGCCGAGGATGTGGAAGTCGAGGCCTTCGACCTTGATGTCCATCTGGATCGAGGTCACGCCTTCCCGCGTGCCTGCCACCTTGAAGTCCATGTCTCCCAGCGCGTCTTCGGTGCCCAGGATGTCCGTGAGCACCGCCACGCGATCCCCTTCCTTGATCAGGCCCATGGCGACCCCGGCGCACGCAGATTTCACCGGCACGCCTGCGTCGTACAGCGCGAGCGAACCGCCGCACACGGTCGCCATCGAGGAGGAGCCGTTGGACTCGAGAATGTCGGATACGATGCGGATGGTGTAGGGGAAGGACTCGTAGGGCGGCAGGATCGCCTGAATCGCGCGCTCGGCGAGTGCGCCGTGCCCCACTTCGCGCCGCGACGTGCCGCGGATCATCTTCACCTCGCCCGTCGAGAACGGCGGGAAATTGTAGTGCAACATGAACGACTTGGTCGTCTCCTGCGCCACATCGATCGAATCGATCCGCTGCTCGTCGCGCGTCGTGCCGAGCGTCGCCGACACCAACGCCTGCGTCTGCCCCCGGGTGAAGAGGGCGGACCCGTGGGTGCGCGGCAGGACCCCGACTTCGCACGTGATCGGCCGGACCGTGTCGAGATCACGCCCGTCCACGCGTTCCCCGCGCGACAGCACCTGCTCCCGCATCGTGTGGTACTCGATGTCCTCGAGCACCGTGGCGACATCCTTCACGTTGTCGGGGAATTCCGCCCCGAGCTGCTCCTGCACGGTCATCTTGAGGGCCGACAGCGCCTGGGCCCGCTCCGACTTCTCGGGCAGGTTCAGCGCCTCGGCCACTCGCTGCCCGGCCAGCGCCTTGACGCGCGCTACCAGATCGGCGGGCGGCTCCACCTTGGTCCATTCCATCTTCGGCTGGCGCTTCTCGGCGATCAGCTCCTCCATGGCGTCCAACAGCTCGCGGATTCCCTTATGCGCCACTTCCAGCGCTTTGACGATGTCCGCTTCCGTCAGCTCCAAGGCGCCGCCCTCCACCATCACGATCGAGTCGCGTGAGCCGGTCACGATCATGTCGATGTCGGAGGACTCATCGAGCTGCTGGAAGGTGGGGTTGAGGATCCACGCCCCCTCGACGCGCCCGACGCGGACGGCGGCGATCGGTCCGTTCCAGGGCACCTTCGACATGGCCAGAGCCGCCGAGGCCGCCGTCACCCCGAGCACGTCGGCGTCGTTCTCCTGGTCGGCCGACAGCACGTAGATGAAGATCTGGACCTCGTTCTTGAACCCCTCCGGGAACAGCGGGCGGCACGAGCGATCGCACACCCGGGCCGAGAGGATTTCCTCGTCGGACGGGCGCCCTTCGCGCTTGAGGAACCCGCCCGGGATCTTCCCGGCGGCGTAGCTCTTCTCGCGGTATTCCACGGTGAGGGGAAAGAACGGAAGGGGCGAAACGTTGTCGGATACAGTCACGGCGGCGAGGACGACCGTCTCGCCGTACTGAACCAGACACGATCCCGCCGCCTGCTTCGCCAGACGGCCCGACTCGAGCCGCAGCGCGCGGCCGGCAAATTCACGCTCGACGTGCTTCACGTGCACACCTGTCTAGAGCACCCGATAATACGCCGAGCGCCCCGGTGCTCTTCCGGGGCGCCCTGCGCGACGCCAGTAACCCTAGTGGCGGAGACCCAGCTCGTCGATGAGCTGACGGTACTTCGCGAGATCGGTCCGCTTCAGGTACTCCAGCAGGCGCCGGCGCTTGGAAACGAGCTTCAGCAAGCCGCGCTGCCCGTGGTAGTCCTTGGCGTGAGCCCGGAAGTGACCCGTAAGATGGTTGATCCGCTCGGTGAGCAACGCGACCTGAACCCGGGTCGATCCCGTATCCCGGTCGTGCAGCCCGTGCTTCGTGACCGGCGTCGTCTTCTCGTCCATGCGTCGACATTCCCTAATCGTTGTGAGCACACTAAGTTAGACCGCACATGCTCGAATGTAAAGGCCACCGCGCGTGACGTCTCCAGCTCCCGCTCCAGCCCCCGACCTGCTCGGTAAGTCGCTCGGCCCCTATCGCCTGGAACGCCTGCTCGGCCAGGGCGGCTTCGCCTGGGTGTTTCTCGGGCGCGGGCCCGATGGCGCGGCCGTCGCGCTCAAGGTCCTGAAGCCCCGCTACGCCGGCGACCCCCAATTCGAGAGCCGCTTCCGCAACGAGAGCCAGACGGCCGCCAAGCTCGAACACCCCAACATCATCCCCATTCGCGCGGTGGGCAAGGAAGGCCGCAACGTCTATTTCGTCATGGATTATTGCCCCGACACGCTGGCCGCGCGACTCGGCCGAGAAGGCCCGCTGCCGGAGGCCGCCATCCTCCCGATCGCGCGCGACGTCACCCGCGCGCTCGGCTACGCGCATGCCCAGGGCATCATCCATCGCGACATCAAACCCGACAACGTGCTGCTGCGTGAAGACGGCGCCGCGGTCCTCACCGACTTCGGCATCGCTCGCGCCGTCTCGGGATACAATTCCTCGACCGGCCACAACATGACCATCGGGACGCCCCAGTACCTCTCGCCGGAACAGGCACAGGGGCGTCACCTGGACCACCGCCTGGACTTCTACTCGCTGGGCGTCACCCTGTACCGCGCCGCCACCGGGGAGCTGCCCTTCAACGCCGGCGATTGGTTCGAGCTGGCGCGCATGCACGTGGAGGATCCGCCGCCCAGCCTGCGTCGCAAACGGCCGGAGATCTCGAAACGGTTCGAGCGAGTGGTGGTGAAGTGTCTCGCCAAACATCCCGACGACCGCTATCAGAACGCTGCCGAGCTCGAAGCCGATCTCGGCGACGTACGCGACGGCGCGCGGCCGACTACCGACGTCGGCACAGCCCCGCTGACCAGCACCGAGTATCAGGCGATGCGCGACACACACACCCCAACCCGGTGGGGTCAGCTCATCACCTTCATTCTGGTGGGAGCCGCGCTGATCGCCGCGATCGCGTTCCTGATCAGGTTGATGCGCTGAACAGCCGTCGCACGCGGCCCAGGAACCGCGACCAGAACCCGCCGCCCGTCGCGGGCGACTCGCGCGCCGGCGCACCCGCCCCTGCCGTTCCACCCTCGAGCACCGACTGTGCCGCCCGGCGCAGCTCCGCTTCGTAGGCCGCCGGAAACGGACGCTCGGCCAGCCGAATGTCGAACCCGGGGCCCTCGGCGACGCGTGCCAGCTGCACGATGCCGGGCGCGGCCCGCTCGATGACGTCCATCAGCGGACGGAGCCCTTCCCGACCCGCCCGCGCACCCGACCGGTAGTACTGCGCCGCGACCGCCGGCACGAGACGGTCGGCGGGGATCCGCCCCCCAACGTAGTCCTCGAGCAGGGGCCTAATGGCCGAAGAACTTGAAGATGCCATTGAGCACCGCCAGGCTCATCAGCCCGAGGAGGAAGACGAACCCAACCTGCGTCAGCCGCAGCCGCAGCTCGAGCGAGAGCGGCCGGCGACGGACGCCTTCGGCCAACAGGAACACGAGTTGACCTCCGTCCAGCACCGGGATCGGCAGCAGATTCAAGACGGCCAGGTTGATCGAGAAGAACCCGAGCAGATCGAGAAAGCGATCGATGCCGAGGCGGGCCACCTGCCCCGACACCGACGCGATTTCGATCGGGCCGGCCAGCGACTGGCGCAACGACACGCGCCCCATCACCAGTTGCCCCAGCCCCCCCAGCACCGCCCGGATCGCGTCCCAGGTGTACACGCCGCCCTCGACCACGGCCTTGCCCAGGGGGATCCGCTCGTGGCTCAGCGGCGGATTGTCGTCCGTTCCGATCTGGCCGTATTCCACGGGCTGGGGGCTGGAGTCGCGATGCACTTCGGGCACGACGGTCACGGGGATGAGCGCACCGCCCCGCTCGACGAGCAGCTCGAGCGGCCGCCCCGGGCTGGCGCGGATCGTCCGCACCAGGACGATCCAGGACCGGACCGTATCCCCGCCGGCGCGCACGACCAGATCGCCCGGCTTGAGCCCCGCGCGATACGCCGGGAGCCCCGGGATGACGACGCCGATCCGGGGAGGCCGGTACGCGATCAACGCGCCGGCGGCGCGACGGCGGGCCTCGGGCGACCCGTCGCCCAGACGCACACTCAGCGGGGCCCGGTCGGCGAACTCCACCCGCGCCGTGTCCGCGCCGTTCACCAGGCGGTCCATCACGTCGCCCCAGTGGCGCATCGAGTCGCCGTTGATCCGCACGATCCGGTCACCAAACCGGATGGTGCCCAGCGCCTCTGCCCCCGGGGGCAGATCCGCCACGTCCACCGAGTCCAGCTGCGTCGTCCCGAGGACCGGCAGGCCGATCCCGGCCGCCCGCCCCACGTACACCACATAGGCGAGTACGACGTTCATCGTCACACCCGCGAGGATGACGATGATGCGCGCCCACAGGGGCTTCCGGTCGAAGGCTCGGGCTGGATCCACTGGCTGCGAGGGCTTACCGCCCTCCACCTCTCCCACCATCCCCTCTTCCTCCAGCCCGGCCATCTTCACGTATCCGCCGAGCGGCAGCGCCGCGACGATGTACTCCGTCTCGCCGCGCCGCACCTTCAGGATCGGTTTGCCGAAGCCGAGGGAGAAGCGGTGCACCTGGATGCCGAGCGATTTCGCGGCCACGAAGTGGCCGAGCTCGTGCACGAAGATGAGCACGCCCACGATGATGGCGAAGGAAACGAGTGTTACGAGCATGCAACCTCCATGGCCCGGCGCCGAGCCCGGGCATCCGCGGCCAGCACCGCCTCCAGCGATCCGGCGTCGCCGCCGGCGTGATCGGCGAGGACGCATTCGATGATCTCGGGGATTCGCCCGAAGGCGATGCGCCCGTCGAGGAACGCCTGCACGGCGATTTCGTTGGCCGCGTTGAACACTGCGGGCGCCGTGCCCCCGGCCGTGCCCGCCGCCCGCCCCAGGGCGTACGCCGGAAACCGCGACGCGGACACCGGCTCGAACGTGAGGGCGCCCCCTCCCGCCGTCAGGGCGTCGAAGCGGCGCAGCCCATGATCGGCGACCCGCTCGGGGTGCGTGAGGGCGTAGAGAATCGGCAGCTCCATGCTGGGAAAGCCGAGCTGGGCAAGCACCGAGCCATCCACGAACTCGACGAACGCATGCACGACCGACTGTGGGTGCACGACCACCTCCACCTGCGCATACCCCAAGGCGAAGAGGAAATGCGCCTCGATCACCTCGAGCGCCTTGTTGACGAGCGTCGCGGAATCGACCGTGATCTTGCGGCCCATCTTCCAGGTCGGGTGCTGCAGGGCCTGCTCCACCGTGGCCCCGGTGATCCGGGCCGGATCCCACGTACGGAACGGGCCGCCGGACGCGGTGAGGATCAGTCGCGACACGTCCTGCGCCTGGCGCCCGGTGAGACACTGCAGCACGGCACTATGCTCGGAGTCGACCGGCACGACTTCCCCGCCGCCTGCGCGCGCCTCGCGCATCACCAGCTCCCCGGCCATCACCAGGGTTTCCTTGTTCGCCAACGCGACCCGTTTGCCGGCGCGCAACGCGGCGAGCGTCGCCTCGAGCCCCGCCGCACCCACGATGCCGTTCACGACGATCCGCACGTCGGGATGGGTGGCCGCCTCGACGAGGCACGCCATCCCCTTCCCCCTTCCCTCTTCCCCCTTCCCCCCGTCCACGAGCCCCACATACGCCGGCGCCCAGTGCTGCGCCTGGGCACGGAGCAGCTCGGCGTTGGAGTGCGCGGTGAGTGCGACGACGCGGAACCGGTCACGATGCCGCTCGAGCACCGTCAGGGTCGAACAGCCGATCGACCCCGTCGAGCCCAGGACGGCGACGCCGATCGTCATACGAGACCCATCAGGCGGAACAATCCTGCCGCGACGGGGATGACGAAGTACAGCGAGTCGAGCCGGTCCAGCACGCCGCCGTGGCCCGGGATCAGATGCGAGGAGTCCTTCACTCCCGCCTCACGCTTGAGCAGAGACTCCGCGACGTCGCCGAACTGACCCACCACACCGACCGCGCCGCCCACGAGGGCGAGTTGCGGGATGCCCAGCGACAGCCCCACCCGCGGGAGTACCCACCCGCCGAGGAGGAGTGCCCCGGCCACGGCAGCCACGAATCCCCCGATCGCCCCCGCCCAGGTCTTCTTGGGCGACAGAACAGGAGCGAGTTTGGGCCCGCCGATCAGGTGCCCCGCGGCCATCGCCGCGGTGTCGCAGATCCAGGTGAGCACCAGCGGCAGCAACACCAGGGTCGCGAGCGGCCAGCTCTTGATGCCGGCGTGGGCGCCGTGGCGGATGGCGATCGCGAAGGACGGGAGCGCCGATGCGTACAGCGCGCCGAACACGGTGATGGCGACGGCGGGAAGCGGCCGGCCCCCGGGTCCGCGGGTGCGTGTCGCCAGTCCCAGCACGGCCAGCAGCCACAGGGCGCCGACGAACAGCGCGGGCTCGGCCCAGCGGGTCTCCGAGCCCTTGGCCCAGTAGGTAGCCACTGGGATCACGGCGGCGGCGGCGAGGCCGATCCCGTCGAGCGGTTCGATCTGATGCCGCCGGGCGAGATCGTACACCTCCCGGGCGCCGAGCACGCCGAGCACCGCCAAGACCACCGCCAGCGGCCACCCGCCCCACCACACGATGGCGACCGTTGCAGGAATCGCCACGACCGCGAAGGCGATGCGTCGGAACAGATTCCCCGTCATCCCGTCTTTACGGTTCCGAAGCGCCGCTCGCGCCGCTGGTAGTCCAGGATCGCCTCGAACAGGGTGCGTCGCGTGAAGTCGGGCCACAGCACCGGCGTGAGGTACAGCTCCGCGTAGGCCAGCTGCCACAGCAGGAAGTTGGAGATGCGCTGCTCACCGGAGGTGCGGATCAGCAAGTCGGGGTCGCCCCACGGGGCGGTGTACAGGCGCGCGGCGAGCGCCTGCTCGTCCACGTCTTCCAGCCGCCGCGTGCCTCGCAACACCTCCTCGGCGAGGAGCCGGGCCGCGTGCGCGATCTCGGTGCGTGAGGAATACGAGATGCAGAGATTGAGGGCCAGCCGCGTCCCGCCGGACGTCTCCCGCTCCACTCGCTCGACCGCCGCGCGACCGCCGGTGGTCAGCCGCCCCCGATCGCCCAGCACGCTCACCCGGACCTGCTGGGCCACGAGCTCGCCGATTTCGGACCCGATGTACTCCTCCAGCAGGTCCATCAGCGCCGAGATCTCGGTGGCGGGGCGCTTCCAGTTTTCCTCGGAGAACGCGAACAGGGTCAGCACCTCGACTCCCACCTCGATCGCGCCCTCGACGACCTCCCGCACCGCCTTCATGCCGGCGCGGTGCCCGAGCGGGCGCGGCAGATGCCGCTCGCGCGCCCAGCGGCCGTTCCCGTCCATGATGATGGCGACGTGGCGCGGTACCCCGCCATGCAGCCGGATCTGCGCCAGGAGGTCGTCGCCCATCAGACTTCCATGATCTCGGCCTCTTTCGACTTGACCGCGTCCTCGATCAGCTTCAAGTGGTCGTCGTGCAGCTTCTGCACATCCTTTTCGGCGTGCTTCTTCTCGTCCTCGGATACGTGTTCCGCCTTCTTGATCCGGCTGATCGCCTCGGTGCGCGCATGCCGGACGGCCACCCGTCCCTCCTCGGCGAACTTGTGGACGACCTTCACCAGCTCCCTGCGGCGCTCCTCGTTCAGGGGCGGCAGCGGGATGCGAATCAGGTTGCCGTCGTTCGATGGGGTGAGGCCGAGATCGGACGCGAGGATCGCCTTCTCGACCGCCTTGAGGAGGCCCTTGTCCCACGGCTGTACGGTGAGCAGCTTCGGCTCGGGCGCGGCGACGCTCGCCACCTGGTTCAGCGGCATCTCGTTGCCGTACGCCTCGACCTTCACGAGATCGAGCAGCGACGTGGTGGCCTTGCCCGTGCGCACGGTCGAGAACTCCCGTCGCACCGCGTCCACCGCCTTGTCCATCGCCGCCCGCGCCTGCTTGGTGTGGTCCCCGAGAGTCATTGCACGATGGTGCCGACGCGCTCGCCGGCCAGTACCCTGGCCGTCGCGCCGGGCTGGTTGATGTTGAACACCACGATCGGCAGCCGATTCTCCTTGCACAGGCCGAAGGCGTTGGCGTCCATGACGGCGTACCCGTTCACCAGCGCCTCCTGGAACGACAGCTGGGGCAGGAAACGGGCGGCCGGGTCCTTCTTGGGGTCGGCCGTGTAGACGCCGTCGACGTTCGTCGCCTTCAGGATCACGCGCGCTTCCACTTCCAGCGCCCGCAGCACCGCCGCCGTGTCGGTGGAAAAGTACGGGTTCCCCGTGCCCCCCGCGAAGATGACCATGCGGCCCTTCTCGAGATGCCGTACGGCCCGGCGCCGGATGTAGGGCTCGGCCAGCGCCTCCATCCGGATCGCCGTCATGACGCGCGTATTGAGGCCCTTCTTCTCCATGATATCCTGGAGCGCCAGCGCGTTGATGACCGTGGCCAGCATG
>DATICZ010000182.1:0-2661 GCA_035456525.1 Gemmatimonadales bacterium | reverse complement strand
AATCCCGAAGAGGCCGAGGTCAGCCATCTGCCGGACGTTGTCCCAGGGGAACCGGGATTCGGTATCGTACTCGCGGGCGCTGGGCTTCACCACGCTACGGGCGAAGTCGCGCACCATGTCGCGGACCTGCAGGTGGTGGTCGGAGAAGTAGAGGGCGTCGTCCATAGAAGGAATATAGGCGTACCCCTCTCGTTTCCCACGGAGCTCTGACCGGCCCTGGGCATTCGCTCCTGGGGAGACGGTCCCCAGCATCTGCCCCCCGGGGTGCCGGGGCCACGCCCTGGTGCCCCTACCCACACACGTCGCACCCACTGCACCCCGACAGCCGTTCTCCGAAGTGTTCCAGCAGCATGCGCCGGCGGCAGCGGCGACGCTCCACATACGTCCGCATTTCGGGCGTGATTTCCCCGTAGCGGAAATCGTCGGGCCGCCAGAGGATCCGGCAGCGGGACGGCCGCCCATCGCGGCCCGCCCGTCCCGCCTCCTGGTAGTAGGCCTCGAGGGTACGCGGCGGCCCCCAATGGAGCACGAGCCGAACGTCCGGCTTGTCGATGCCCATGCCGAATGCGCTGGTGGCGACGATTACGGGCGCCTTGTCGTGCAGGAACGCGCCGAGGATCGGCTTGCGGATGTCGCGGTCCAGGCCGGCGTGATACGGGGCCGCGATGAACCCGCGAAATCGCAGCGCCCGGGTGATCAACTCCGTCAGCCTCCGCGTCGGGGCGTAGACGATGACCTGCTCCCCGCCCTGCCCCACGCCCTGTGCCAAGCGCGCGAAGCGGTCACGATCGTCCTTCACCCGCACGACCTCGAAACGCAGGTTGGGCCGGTCGAACGACGCCGTCACCACCTCCGCCTGGGTGATGCGGAGGGTGGAGAGGATCTCGCGCTGGGCGGCCGGCGTCGCACTCCCCGTGAGGGCCAGCGTCCGCGGCTCGCGCAAGTGAAAGCGGAACTCGCCCAGGCGGCGATACATGGGCCGGAACGCATTGCCCCACTCGACGATGCAGTGCGCCTCATCTACCGCCAGCAGGGGGACCCGGAGTCCGGCGTCCCGCACCAGGCGCGACAGCGAGGCGAGCCGTTCGGGCGCGCAGTACAACAGCGTGACCCGCCCACTCAGCGTGAGATCGAGGACGGCGCGCTGGTCCGTCCCCGACAGGGTGCTGTTCAAGTAGGCCGCGGCGATGCCGCGGCGGCGCAGCGCCGCGACCTGGTCCTGCATGAGCGATACCAGCGGCGACACGACGAGGGTCAGCCCGTCGGCGAGCAGCGCCGGAACCTGATAGCAGAGCGACTTCCCTGCACCCGTCGGCAGCACGGCCAGGACATGGCGACCCGCGAGCAACGGTGCGAGCACCCGCAGCTGCGCCGAGCGGAAACTCGCGTACCCGAAGCGCTGCGCCAGGACCGCGCGCGCCTGCCACAGGCCGTGCTCCATGGTCGCCACGGCCACAAAGAAAGGAGCTCGGCGCTCCGCAGCAGTACCCGATTGGCGCAGTGCGGTCCGGAAAAACTCGCGCACATCCGTGATTGCTCTGGGAGGGGCGCTCGGCCCGGTGCTCACGGAACGGGGATCCTGAAGGCCGATACCCTTCGCTTCACCGGTCGGGGCGCGAGCGGCGACCCGCTCTCCTGGGCATACCGGGCCGTGCAGGTGCAACAACCGAAACCGGGTGCGTGACCAGCCCCCGGAGGACATGGCCCGCCCTACTCGGGCTCCGGTATCTCCCGCCGCACGAGGACGAGGATCGCCGCCTGCGGCACCACCAGGTAGGTCTTCCCCTCGAAGGTGATTTCGACCGCGGCCTTGCGGAAGAACAGGGCGTAATCCCCCACCTCCGCCTGCATCGGCTGGTACTTCACATCGGGACCGCGGATCTTCCACGGCTCGTCGTCCATGCTGGTGGGCTCGGTCATCGGCGTGCCGGGCCCGGTCGCGACGATCCGGCCTCCCTGCACCTGCCGGGAGTCGACCGCGGTCTGGGGCAGATAGAGCCCGACGTTGGTGCGCTCTTCGCCCTCTTCTGGCATGATCAGGACGCGGTCGCCGACGACGATCAGCCGCTTCGGCGAGTCGTCCGGCGCAGCAGGCTGCTCAGCAGAATCGGTCAAACGCCGCCACCAGATCCGCGGCGATGTCGGCCGCGGGTCGACCCTCGATGTTCCGCCGCTCCAGCATGAACACGAGTCGCCCGTCCTTGAGCAGGCCCATCTGCGGGGAGGACGGCGCCACCCCGGTGAAGTAGCTGCGGGCCCGGGCGGTCGCGTCGGCGTCCTGGCCGGCAAACACGGTGAGGAGGCGCGCTGGACGCTTCGGGTGCTGAAGGGCGAGCGCAGCCGCCGGACGGGCGTTTCGCGCCGCGCAGCCGCAGACCGAGTTGACCACGACCAGCGTGGTCGCCTTCTCCGTCCCCAGCACGCGGTCCACCTCCTGGGGGGTGCGAAGCTCCTCGAACCCGATGCGAGTCAGCTCCTCACGCATGGGCTGCACCATGCGTGGGTCGTACATGAACGTATTGAGACCGGCCACCCTGTCCTCGATTGGAATCGGCAGATCAACTATAACCAGCGTGGTGTCACGCGTCAGGCTCGGGCACCGCGCCGCCCTCGGCCCGGTCCCGGTACAGAGGACGGCTTCGCTTGCGCGTCGGTCCGTTG
>DATICZ010000181.1:0-3444 GCA_035456525.1 Gemmatimonadales bacterium | reverse complement strand
CGCAGCGTTTTCGGTGGTTGCAGGGGCCCGCAACCACTTGCCGGCGACCAGGCCGCTCGAGTTCAGCTTCGAACTTGTGATCGAAGGGTCGGGCCGGTGTATCTGATTGGCGACTTGCGGACCCTCGGACCGATCCCCTATGCTGCCCCCTCACAGGAGGCAGGACACGGGACATGGCCATCCGGGAGGCAAGCCCTCACGGCCAACATGGGATGCTGCCGGCCGGCGGTGATCGCCGGGCCCCGTGGGCCTCCCGGGCGGCGGGCCCGCCTGAGCCTCCGAGGCCCCGCCTCCTCGACCGCGTCCGTCAGGCCATCCGAACCCGGCACGACAGCCGGCGCACCGAGAAAGCCTACGTTCACTGGATCAAACGCTACATCTTCTTCCACGGCAAGCGCCACCCAGCCGAGATGGGGGCCACGGAGGTCGCCGCGTTCCTCACTTCCCTGGCCGTTCAGGGTAAGGTGGCCGCCTCCACCCAGAATCAGGCCCTGAGTGCCCTGCTCTTTCTCTATCGGGAGGTGCTGGGTGTCGAGTTGCCGTGGCTCGACGATATCGTCCGAGCCAAGCGGCCCGTACACGTGCCCGTGGTGCTGACGCGCGAGGAGATCCGCGCGGTCCTCCAGCGCCTGGATGGTGTGCCGCGGCTCATGGCTGGGTCGAGCTGCCCGGGGCGCTACGTGGACCGCGTGACCGGTCAGCGGCGCCGCCACCACCTGCACGAGTCGGTCCTCCAGCTGTCAACGGGCACCCAAATTTCCCCAGGCGCGGTCAGGGAAAATTCCCCACCCCCGGGGTTCACTCCGTGGCCTCGGCGGGGCGGACGAGGCCGGCCTTGAGCTTGTCCTTGAGCCGGTACGAATTGCCCCGGATGTTCAGGGTGATGGCGTGATGGAGGATACGGTCGAGGACGGCCGTGGCGATGACCCGGTCGCCGAAGACCTCCCCCCAGCTGCCGAAGCTTTGGTTGCTCGTGAGGATCATGGGGCCGCGCTCATAGCGCCGGCTGATGAGCTGGAAGAAGAGGTTGGCCCCGGCGCGGTCGATCGGCAGATAGCCGATCTCATCGACGATGAGCAGCCGGGGCACGGTGTAGACCTTGAGCCGGTCGTCGAGCCGGCCCTCGGTCAGGGCGCGCGTCAGACTGGTGATGAGGGCGGCCGCGGTGGTGAAGAGCACGCGGTAGCCGTGCTCGATGGCCTTGAGGCCGAGCCCCACGGCCAGGTGCGTCTTGCCCACGCCGGGCGGGCCGAGGATGACGAGGTTCTCGCCGTGCTCGATGAAGTGGCAGGTGCTCAGGGTCTGGATCTGCTTCCTGTCGAGCGAGGGTTGGTAGCTGAAGTCGAAGGCGTCCAGGCCCTTGACGAAAGGGAAGCGGGCGAGCTGGGTCCGCATCGTGACGTGCTTGGCCGTCTTGGAGGCGACCTCTTCGGTGAGGACCTGGTCGAGGAAGTCGGCGTAGGAGAGCTCCTTGCCGGTGGCCTCCTGCAGGAGGGCTTCGAGCCGGTCGCGGCTCTTGAACAGGCGCAGGCGCTGCAGGTGCTCTTGGAGACGCTCGAGCTGGGCGGCGGTCATACCGGCACCCCCGTCCGCATCGGATCGAGCGCCCCGGCGGCCTCAGGAGCCGCGTTCAGGCAGGGGGCTGCTATCTCGGTATCCCCCAGGAGCGCGTCGTACACGGTGAGATCCCGGATCTCGACGACGGTCGCGGACAGTGCCGAGCGCGCGGGCGCCGGCGTGGAGTGCTGCCGGCGGGCGGTGCGGGCGCTGGCCCCGGGCCCGTGTTCGGGCAGGATACGGATCTGATGTTTGCCGAGGAGCTCGGGGTGCTCGGCCACCGGCGCGCCGCGGTGCAGGATTCGCAGCGTGCCGTTGCGGCGGTGGACCTCCACGGGCTGGCCGATCAGCAGGAACGGCACCGAGTAGCGGTTGGTGTCGACGCTGACGAGCCAGTCGTCGGCGACGATGCGCGCCAGCGGCGCCTCCAAGCGAAAGCTCGGCTGGCTCGTGGTGGGGAGCAGCACCGGCTGCTCCTGGGCAAAGCGGTCAATCGGCCGCTCGTGCGTGGTGCCGTGGATCCGCACATCGGCGATCGTGGCCATCCACTCGGCGAGCTGCTCGTGCAGGTGGACGTCATCGACGAACTCGCGCCCGGGCAGGAAGTTGCCCTTGAAGTACTTCACCCCCGATTCGACCTTGCCCTTGGTCTGCGCCCGATACGGGCGGCAGAGCCGGGGCTCGAAGCCCCAGTACTCGGCGAACGCGCGGAAGGTCGGGTTCCAGATGATGCGCCCCCGCTCGGTGCCCTGGCAGACCGTCCGGGGCCGGTCGTAGAGATGCTCGCGGGTGTGGCCGCTGAAATGCTCGAAGGCCCGCTCGTGGGCATCGAGGAACTGCGGCAGCGTCTCATTGGGACAGGTGTGGTAGAAGCCGCGCCGGCTGAAGCCGAGGGTCAGCACGAACACGTGCACGACCCGGGGCTGCTGGCGGAAGCGCACCGTCGCCGTCCCCCAGTCGATCTGACTCTGGGCCCCCGGCGGCGTCTCGAAGCGCGTCACGGTGCCCTCGGCCAGCAGCTGGGCCGTCCGCAGGGGGCGGACAAAGCGCTTCACGGTCTCGTAGCTCCCCCGGTAGCCCTGCTGCCGCAGCTCCTGGAAGAGGATCTGGGCCGAGTATCGGACCTTCGGCGCCCGGGTACGCAGATACTCGGCATGCTGCGTCAGCAGCGTCTCGGGCGGGGCCGGCCGCTGATACGGCCGCCACGCCGGATCCCGCAGACACCGGCGGACGGTCTTGCGATCGAGTTCAAATCGCCGCGCCAGCTCGGCGATCGGCACCCGATCCTGCTGCCAGAGCCGGCGCAGTTCCTCCCAGCGCTCCTGACGGACCATCGGCACCTCCTCGGCCAGGGTGACCTCCGGTCCGATGGTCTCTACGATCTGCTCGCTCTCGGTCGACATTTGACTCCCTCCTCCGGGAAGGAGGGTGGGGAATTTTCAATGACCACAGGTGGGGATTATTGGATGACCGATGACATTCGCCGGCAAGTGGTTGCGGGCCCCTGCAACCACCGAAAACGCTGCGACCGTTGGGATCACTGCTTCAGAGGGTCACCTCCGCGTGATGACCCCCGCGGCGGGAGGCACCGGCGGGCGCTGAGAGGGGCATTGGAACCCTCGTGCCGGGGCCTCCGCCACAGACTTCCGAACATAGAATCGGCAATCGCACTGCGCCCACACTGCTGACCTCCGAGCGCGCACCCAGAATTTCAGAGCTGACCGGCAGCGAAGCCCCTAGAAGACCATCGTGGAGGTATCTTCGCAGGTATCCCAGGAGGTATCTCAGGACCTATATACCCCCTGATAGGTCCCGTAAACCCCGGGGCGGCCGGTGGGGCGGGCGACGTTCGGATGTTCTGCTCAGTGCCCAGCACCGTCGCATACT
>DATICZ010000180.1:0-21888 GCA_035456525.1 Gemmatimonadales bacterium | reverse complement strand
CGTCGTGACGATCACGTGTGGAAGTCTTGCCTCGTTCAACGGGACTTCGCCGCCATCTTCGAACCTTGATCGGCGATATAGGCGATCAGGGCGGTCACCTCCTCATCACCCAGTTGAAGGTTGGGCATCTTCGTGTTGTTGAACTCGGCCACGAGCGCCTTCGCCGTGGAATCGCTTTCCTGCATGGCGGTGGGGTTATGGAGCCAACGCTGCACCCAGTCCAGGCTGCGTCGGTCCAGCACCCCCATCAGGTCCGGGCCGGCTCCCCGGCCCTTGCCGATCGTGTGACAGCCCATGCACCCCTTGTTGGTCCACAGGGACTTCCCCTTCTTGATCACCGCCGGGTCGGCAGAGACGCCGGCGGCCTGCGCTTGTAGGACGCTCACCGACAACACGGCAGCGGACACGGCCAACAGCATGGCTCGGACACACCGATTCACCATTCCTCCTCCGTCCCAAGTGGTATTCATGCCGATAGACTGCGAAAACATCTACTACGCTTCAAACTCCAACCTGTCAAGACAACGCCAACCCGGAGGCCCGCTTGCGACCTCCCACGGCAGCCACCACGTTTGGGATAGCTGGGACCTGTCTTGTGAAAAATTTCCCAAGGAGGCTCTGATGAGGCCCGTTTCGGTTCGAAGCCGCCTTCTCGCCCTGTCCCTGGCCTTCCTCCTGGGATCGGCGAGTGCCCTGGCCGGCCAGGTCCGCTGGACCGTGGAGCCGAGGACCAGCCTCGCCTGGTGGCAGGTCGACCCCCACTACAATCACCTCTGGGCCACCACCTGCCCCGCCGACCGCTCCTGGCAGCCGGGCGAGGGACGCGATCCCGGTCAGTATGTGGACTACAAGACCCGCCCCGTCATGCGGGACAACGCGGGGCATGAGACGCGCATCCCGCTCTTCCCCCGCGCTCAGGTGAACGCGGTGTGCCGGGAGGCGGTCTCGGGCACGATCCTGATCGGCGACACCCTGCATTGGCGCTCGGTTCGGGGCGAAGTCACCCTCAACGCCGATTCGCTGTTTTCCGGACTCGAATTCCGGGACGACTTCGCCCGGAGGATAGTGCTCAACACCGCCCAGTATCCCCGGATTCGCTTCGTGATCGACAGTCTGATCGACGTGCGGCCGGGAACAGGCGACACCCTGCGCGCGACGGCGGTAGGGACGTTCTCCTTGCACGGCGTGACGACTCCGATGCAGGCGGCCATTCAGGCCTGGCGTGATCCGGCGGGATTCCGGGTGCGCGGCGCGTTCGACTTCGAGGCTCAGGACTTGACCAGGAAATACGGCATGTCCAGGATTGCCCTGGGCCTGGGTGTCGTGCTGCGCCGCTGGCAGCGAATCTACACCGGAGTGGATGTCATCCTGCGGCCTGCCGGTGAGTGACGCGGTTCGCGGGGGCAGGCGACGAGACGCCGCCTACCGCCCCGCCCCGAACGACAGCCCGACGTAGAGATTGCGGCCCGGCGCCGGCTCGTAATAGCGGCCCCGGGCCGCATTGATGACCACGGATGACACGTAGGAATGATTGAAGAGGTTGTTCACGCCCAGGAAGGGCGCCAGCCGCATCCGCCCGCCCACCACTTCACCCTCCCACCCCAAGCGCAACGTCGTGGACCACCATGGCGCGACGCGCGACGACGCAGCACTCGTGTTGACGGTGTCGCCGACCAAGTACCCGGACGAGTAGGTCTGGTCGACCTCGGCCCATGCGCCACGGGCCGCTGGCGGCCGGACGTGCAGGCGCAGATGTAGCCACTGCTTCGGCACACCGGGCATCTCGCGGCCATCGAGGATGAACGTCGTCGAGTCCGCGACGTAGCCGTAGTGCCGGAATCGAAAATCCGAATAGGTCCAGCTCGCGTTCAACCGCACGCCCGCGAGCACCGTGAGATCCGCACCGAGCTCCACGCCGCGATGGCGCGAGCTCCCGGCGTTCCGGTAAGCGAATCGGGGGGCGGCGATCTCGTAGGGGATCAACTCCCCGCGCACGTCCGCCTGGAACATCGCCACTGAGTAAGTGACGCGCCCCGCCACTCGTCCGCGCGCGCCTGCCTCGTAGTTCCAGGCGCGCTGGGGACCCAGGCTGTCGTTGAATCCTCCGCCCGTATTGGCCAGTTCGGTCGTGGTGGGCGTCTCGAACGACGACCCCACGTTGCCGTACAGGGTCACCGCGTCGGTCGGATTGAGGGCGATCCCCAGAGAACCCGACACCGAGCGCATCAGGCGCTCCCCGGATTCGTCGAGGTTCGTGGCCGTGACCAGTCGGTCCCGGACGTCGAACTTCACCCAGTCGTAGCGTAGCCCCGCCGTGAGCGTCGTCCGGGACGAGAGGTCCAGCGCGATCTGCGCGAACGGCCCGAATTCGGTGACCCGTTCCAGCTGGTCGAGCGTCAGCGTGTCGCTCCGCGTGGCGGAATCGCCCGGCGTGTTTAGGTAGCTCCAGTTACGCCGGTCGTCGCGCTGGCGCTGGAAATCGAGCCCTGCCGTCAGCCGCGGCAGCAAGCGGCTCAGCGTCACCGGCCGCGTCAGGATCGCCCGGACACCGTAGTCGACCCGGCCGACGTCGATGTAGGCCGTCGTGATGGGATTCCTGAGATCGCGCGTCAGGCCGAACACGGTGAAGGCCACCTCTCCCCCACCCGCCAGGCTCCGGCGCACCGTGCCGCCCGCCTGCACTTGCGTCACATCCTTGCCGGCGTTGCGGTTGAGGTTGAGCGCCGGCACGGTGTCCCGGTTGGTCACGAGCTCGGCGCGGGTGAGCGATCCTGGGTTGTCGGCGCGGGGGTCGTCGCCCACGTTCAGCAGCCCCGTCACGAGCCACGCGTTCGCGAGCGGGAATTGGGCGCGGGCGTTGAGATTGCGCAGGTCCGCCGCGCTGTGATCGCGCTCGCCGGTGTAGTCGAGGCGCGAAGCCGTCACCTGCGCCACTCCAGCGCCGATGCGCACGCTGGTCGTCGACTGCCACTTGTGCCAGGTCCGGCTGGTGCGCCGGTCGAAGCGCCCCGCCACGAAACGAACGTCTTCTCGCACCCGTTCCGGGGGCGTCGCCTGGGTCGAAAGGCTGATCACACCACCGGCGGCGTTTCCGAACAGCGCGGAAGCAGGGCCGCGCAGCACCTCGATCCGGTCCACGTTCCCGAGCTCGACGTTGGTCAGCTGACCCTGGCCGTCGGGGAGGGTCTGCGGAATGCCGTCCAGCAGGACCTTGATGCCGCGGACTGCGAACGCCGAGCGACTGCCGAAACCGCGAATCGAAATGCGCTGGTCTTGTGAGAAGTTGTAGCGGTTGGCGACGTACACGCCGGGCACGCCCGCCAGCGCCTCATCGAGGCCCCAGGTGGGCCGGGCGGCGCTGATCTGGCGGCGCTCGACGATCTGTACCGAGAAGGGGACCTTCGCGAGCGGCAGCGTCGAGCGAGTGGCGGACACCGAGACCGCGGGAAGCGCGACGGCTTTCGTGGAAGACGCGGTGTCGGGCTGCTGGGCGTGCGCAACCGCCCCCATCAGCCACCCCGCCCCGCAAGCGAGTGCGCGCCAGGTCCCGGCCATTGTCATGGCCCCAGGCTTACCAAGGGCCGGCCAGGACGTCAAGCGCCGATCGGTTTGGGCCCGTCGCCTTTCGTGAACACGATCGTTCGCGGGCGGCGCCCGCCCGCGACACGCGCCTGCACCACGTTCACCTGGTCATTGAACGATTCGAAGAGGAACGCGTTCAGCACGCTCGCACTCGCGAGGGACACCGCCGGCGTTTCCAGCCGGATCCAGGTGACGTCCGCCGTGTCCTGAACGGTGCATCGTGTGTCCTGGAGCGGCCGTCCCGAGCCGTCGCGAACGACGATGGCGCCACGAGCGTAGCGGCAAACCGCGGAGTCGGGCGCGGCGGACCCGCGCGACAGTGCTTCGCGCAGGTCCTGCGTGAAGACGCGCACCGCGATCTGTAGGGCCCGGCGATCCGGCTGCCATTCGATGGTGGTGAGGGTCGTGTGCAGCGGATGCGCGTGGACCGGGGTCGACCCCTCGAGCGCCGCCAGCAGGCAAATCACCGCCTTCACGGGGCACGCTCCAGCGCCCAGCGGGCGGCGATCAAGATCACCGAGGCTGACACGGCAACGGCCCGCAGCCGCGGCGCGGCAGGCCAGCGCTCGGATCGCCGCAGCCGGGCAACCCACTGGTCCGTCGCCACGAACGACAGGGCCGCCAGCGAGAGCACCAGCACCTGGCCCAGCTCGATGCCCAGGTTGAACCCGAAGAGCGGGACGGCTACCCGTGCGACGAACAGCCCGCGCAGGTAGTTGGCGAACCCCGCCCCATGGACCAGCCCGAACACGCCCGAGAAGACCGGCCGGTAGCGCCCGCCCCACGGTGCCCGGGCGCGATCGCGCACCAGGATGTTCTCGACGCCGGTCGCGACGATTGTGAGGGGAATCAGGAATTCGACCCACGGCGTCGGCAGCACCAACGCCTGCGTCACAGCGAGGGCGAGCGTGATCGAGTGTCCCACCGTGAAGGCGGTGGCCACCCACACCGCCTCCCGCCAGTCCGGCAACCGGTACACGGCCGCGAGGGCCATGAGAAAGAGGATGTGGTCCGCCGCGTCCCGGTTCACGATGTGAGAGAACCCGAGCCCGACAAAGGCCAGGAGCTCGGACATCTAGAGCGACTCCAGTTCGGCGCGCGCCTGCGCGGCCTGTGGAAACCACGGGTTCGTGGCGAGCGCGCGGGTCAAGGCGTCGCGCGCCGCGATGCGGTGACCGAGCGAACGCTCGATCATGCCGGCGTGATAGAAGAGGGATGCGTCCTGGGTGCCGAGCGACAGCGCGCGCGCCATCGCCGGCAGCGCCTCCTGGTCTAGACCGGCGCGGTGCAGCGCCCAGGCGAGGAGATCCCACCCGTAGATGTCGGGCCGCGTGCGGACTTCCTCCCGCACCCGCTCCAGGACTTCCGGAACGCGGCGCTCGTGGTCCAGCAGAAACAGGCTCCAGGCCCGATGGAAGCCGCCCGGCTGGGCCAGGGTGACGGCCTCCATAGCGCGCCAGTACGATGCGGCCTGCGCCGAGTCGCCCAGGGCGGAATACCCGTCCCCGACGAGACCGAGGGTCGCGGGATCGGGCGCGATCGCGATCGCGCGCTCGCCGAAGGCGATCGCCCTGCGCCAGTGGCTCCCGCCCCGTGCGGCCTCGAGCCGGGCCATCGCGGCGAGCAGCCGGGCGTCCTGGGGAGCGATCGCGAGCCCGTGCCGAAACGCGCGACGGGCGGCGCCGAGGTGACCGGTGCGCAGCTCCAGATCGCCCACCCGCAGGGCGAACCAGGCGAGCTGCTCGCGGGGGAGCCTGGGCTGCGCGCGCGCCGAGTCGAGCGCGCCGCGCAACAGGCGCCGCGCCGCTTCCACCTGGCCCTGCAGCTCGAGCCAGCGCGCCAGCCGTGGAGCCACCGCGAGGTTCGCGCGCCGCCCGTACAGTGCGCCGAAACTGCGGCCCGCCGCCGCGTAGTCCCCCAGCTCCATTTCGATCTCGCCCAGCACTGCGCGGGCGGACAGACTCGTCGAGTCCAGCGCCACCAGCCTTTCCGCCCAGCCGCGCGCCTCGACGAAACGGTGCTGGGTCATCAGCGCCGAGACGAGGGTGGTGTAGGCACGGGTGTTCCGCGTCTCACGATCACCGATCGACGTGCGGGCCAGGGCTTCGGCCCGCAGCACGTCCTGCGGGTCGCCGCGTTCGCGGCCACGTTGCAGGTGCAGCGACGCGAGCTGGGCCAGATCGAAGGCGCTGGACGGGTCGCGGGTCAATCGCCCCTCGTAAAACGCGATGTTCTGTTCGCGCACGCGCGCCTCATCGCGGAGCGGCGCGCGCGGATCGGCGTTCGCCCGGTGCGCGGCGCGGACGGCGAACGACCCTGCCGCGAGCGTGCAGCCCGCGGACAGGGTCACGAGCACCGATCGGCCGACGCCCATCAGTGTGCGGTGGCCAAGTAGGGGAACGACGCGCCCAGGGCGACATCGTTCGCATCCACGTGATCGTCGGCCAGGGCGGGCGTCGTGTTGTTCGGGTCGAGCAGCGGTCCAAAGATCGCTTGCAGGCCCGCCGTCACGACGTCGTCGGTGAGTGTGCGGCCGCCCCACCCGTTCGCCAACGCCCAGCTGAGCCAGCCCGCGGTGGTGGTCGGCTTGTCGGATTGGACCAGCAGTTCGTCGGGCAGGAGCACGGCGGCAATCGTCTTGCCGACCGTCGTGTCGCGGCCGGCGACGTTGTCCACGAAGCCGCGGAGAATCGGCGTGAGGGCCGCGACGTCGATCGCCGGCCCGGTGGATCCATGGAATCCGTGATCCCGCTTGGCCAGAAACACCTCCGACACGAGCGGATTGCCGAGCCGCTGCACCTGGTTGAAGCTCCGTTGCGGCAGCGGGACGGGGGCGGTGCTGTTCGTGTCGTCGCACGCCGTCAGCAGGACGGCGACCGCTGCCGGTCCGAGCAGCACCCGGCGGGCGGCGTGTGTCAGCGCAGTGAGAGACATGGCGTTTCTCCTTGTCGTCGGTCGGTTAGCGGCTGATCGTCGCCCAGACCCCGAAGGTGGGGCCCGCGGACCCGGTGAGCTCGCTCACCGGCAGCTCGAGGACGATCGAGAGGACGTTGAAGCCGGCCAGGAAGTCGATCCCCGGCGTCCGCCACGCGCTGGCGGTCGGCGTGTCGGGCAGCTGCGACAACGTACCGGTCACCGGCTTGCGGTCCGGAAGAATACGAAAGAACTGCTCCAGGTCGATGAAGAACGGATCGTCACGCGGACCCGCATAGACCTGCATTCCCGACGACGAGCCGATCGTCGCGCGGGTCGCGCCGCTCACGATCGGCACGGCGGACGAGAGCCGGTTTCCCATGGCCCCCGCCACCGGCGGAGCCACGGGCCCGCGCACCTCGACGGTCTGGCTCGGCCCGGACCCGGTGAAGGTCACCTGGATCACCTTGTCCTCGATGCCGTCGTGGTCGTTGTCGATCTTGAACTGGTAGAGGATGTCCGGATCGAAATAGGTCGTCGGCGTTTCTGCCGGTGACAGGACGCCCCAGCTGTTCATGACCAGAACGACGCGTCCCGCGACGGGGCTCGGAAAGACGTACAGATCGGTCATGTCCATCTCGGGATTCAACTCGACGTCGGGAGTGTCCTGGTGATCCGATGCCAGGGCGACGCCGACGCCGGCGGCGGCGCACAGCGCCACGACGGCGAGGGGTTTCCAGCGCATGATGATCTCCTGTCCGAAAGTGCGACGGGCGTAGAGCGCGAACATCGTCTCTACGCCCGTCG
Source organism: Gemmatimonadales bacterium (assembly GCA_035456525.1). Classification (GTDB taxonomy): domain Bacteria; phylum Gemmatimonadota; class Gemmatimonadetes; order Gemmatimonadales; family GWC2-71-9; genus DASTHG01. The sequence continues at coordinate 14,586 of DATICZ010000180.1, read as the reverse complement.
TGACAGGCCGGATTGGGATCGCGCAGCGGTCAGTCGGTGTGCAACCAGGCGCCCAGCAGGCGCGGCACTTCGGTGGGTTGGGGGGAGCCGCCCGCCGGCTCCTCGGTGAGTCCGCAGTTGTCGACGAACTCCAGCGCCGCGATCTCGCCGCTCACAGGGAGCACGAGGGTCGCACGGCCGAGCGCGTCGGTATTGAAGGTGCCCATCGACATTGGCGCTCTTCCCTTGGCGATGGCCCACAGCTGATAGGCTCGGCCCACGGGCGCCGGCGGAAGATCGGACGCCACCACGACGAACCGGCCGCGCGTGTGATTCCAGAACACCCGTGCCGAGGGAGGTCGCCCGGTGCCGGCGAGCGACACGACGTGGACTTGCGGACCGGTGAGCAGCGCCAGCACCGACTCTGCCACCGCCGCGGTGGAATCCTGGACGGCGACACGGGACTCGAGGGCCCGCACACGTCCCGCCAGGCGCCACGCTTCGGCGCCCGCGGCGATCGCCAGCAGGACCCCGGCGGCAGCGGCGAGCCACGCGACCCCTCTTGCAGTCCGGTGGCGGGACGCGATCGGGCGTACCCGTCGCGCCTCGGCCACCACTCGCGCCCGCAATCCCGCTGGCGGCTCGGCGGCGGGCGCCCCGTACGCCAACAAGCCGGCCACTTCGACGAAGGAGCGTACCTCGGCGCGGCACGCTTCGCAGCCCGCCAGGTGTGACTCGAACGCGCTCCGCTCCTCGGCCGCCAGCGCGCCCAGCGCATAGGGCGCCGCGAGAGCCTGCCACTCGTGCGCGGTGGTCATGCCGCTCCTTCCAGCAGAGGGCTCAGCAGCCCTCGCAGTTTCTCCATCCCGGTGCGCATGCGGGTCTTGATGGTGCCGAGCGGCTCCGCCAGCCGCTCGGCGATCTCGCTCTGGGAGAGTCCTTCGAAGTAGGCCAGCTCGATCGCTACACGCTGCGGCTCGGGCAGGCTGGAGAGCGCCTGGGCCACCAGGCGGCGGGCCTCGCTGCGCTCCACCCCTCGCCCCGGATCGGGCCCGAGGGCCGCGACCGGGGTCGCGATGCCCTCGTCGGACAGCTGGGCGGCCCGCTCGTGGGCCCGCGTGCGACGGCCCCGCGCGCGCACCATGTCGAGCGCGCGACTCCGCGCGATGGTCGCGAGCCACGCGCCGACGCTGCCGCGCAGCGGATCGAACGCGGCCGCCTGCCGCCACGCCTGACCGAACGCGTCCACGACCACTTCCTCGGCGTCCGCGGGCTCTCGCACGATGGCCAGCGCCAGGGCGTACACCGTCTTCCCGTAGCGATCATACAGCTCGCCCAGGGCGATATCCTCCCCCTCGGCCAGGCGACCCACCAGGTGGTAGTCGGAGACCGGGGCGTTCGACGTGGCGGCCATCACACTCCGAGGTGTTCCTTCAGCCACTACGCCGCCCGCGACCCGGCGGATTTAGGAGGGGTGGCGCAGCAGGCGGTTCCACCGGATCCGGAACGGATCGAGCGCGACGCTCATGTAGATGAACAGCGGCCGGCCCTCGATGTGCGAGCGCGGCAGGAATCCCCAGAACCGGCTGTCCCAGGAATCGTCGCGGTTGTCCCCCATGACCCAGTAGTTGTCGGCCGGCACCACCAGCGGGCCCCACGTGTGCGGCGTCGGCTGGTAGTGCTCGGGGTCCTTGCCCACGTAGTGGGGCAGCTGGCGGGTGCGCATCTGGGCGAGCTGCAGCGGGGGGGCCGGCAGGGGAGTGCCGGCCAGATGCAGGGCGTAGGGCTCGTCCGCCCGCTGCCCGTTTCGGATCAGGGTGTCGTTCACCATCTGGAGCGTGTCGCCCGGCACGCCGATGAGCCGCTTCACGACGTCCAGATTGGGTGTGGAGTCCTCGACCGACCGGAAGATGACGAGGCTGTTTCGCTCGGGCGTCGCATACCCTGGCAGGCGGCCGAACCGCAGTCCGGTGAGCGGGATCTGGAACTGGCCGCCGTATCCGGTCTTGTCGACGAACAGGAAGTCGCCGACCAGCAGGGTGTTCTCCATGCTGGGCGACGGGATGCGGAACGCCTCCACCACGTACGACCGCAGCACCACCCAGATCGCGACGGCGATGACGATTGCCTTCCCCCAGCTGCGTGCTTCCGCGATCAGTTTGTCTCGCATCCCCACGGCTATGGGACCCAGTCGGCGATGAAGATGTTCGTCTCCCCCTGGACCGCGCCGTGCCGGTTCGACGCCCAGACGAGCCGCTGTCCGTCGGGGGAGAACATCGGGAACGCGTCGAAGTCCGGATGCGTGGTCACCTGCTCGAGACCCGAGCCGTCCAGGTTGACGAGATAGAGGTCGAAGTTGCGGGAACGGGGGTTCTGGAAGTTCGTCGAGAAAATGATCCGCTCGCCGTCCGGCGTGAAGTACGGCGCGAAGCTCGCGCCCGCCAGATGCGTGACCTGCCGTTGTCCGGAGCCGTCGGCGTTCATCACCCAGAGGTCCATCTGGGTCGGCCGGACGAGGTTCTTCGCGAGCAGCGCGCGGTAGTCCGCGCTGTCGCGGGCGCTCGTCAGGCGAGAGGTACGATATACGATCTGCTTGCCGTCGGGAGAGAAGAATGGCCCGCCGTCGTAGCCCAGCCCGTGCGTCAGCCGCCGGAGGTGCGACCCGTCGGTGCGCATCGTGTAGATGTCCAGGTCGCCGTTACGCAGCGACGTGAACACGATCGTCCGGCCGTCGGGGGACAGCGTCCCCTCGGCGTCGTAGCCGCGATGGCGCGTGAGGCGCTTCTTGTGCCTGCCGCTCGAATCCGCCACGTAGATGTCGTAGTCATACAGCGCCCACACGTACCCCTGCGAGAAGTCGGGGCGCGGCGGGCAGGCCGTGTCGGCGTGCTCGGTGCCGGCGTAGAAGATCCGGGAGTCGCCCGCGAAGAAGTAGCCGCAGGTCGTGCGCCCCAGACCGCTCGACACGCGGTGCAGACCGGTCCCGTCGGTGTTCACGACGTACTGCTGATCGCAGCCCGAGTCGCCGGGGGTGCGCTGCAGGATGAGCTGGCGTCCCGAATGGGAGAAGTACGCCTCGGCGTTCTGACCGCCGAACGTGATCTGGCGGATGTTGCGCAGGTGCGTTTCCCCGGAGTCGGGGGCGACGACGGCCGCCTGCTGCAGCGCGGCAGTGACCAGAAGAAGTGGGAGCATAGGCCTCGCAAACTAGAAGAAGGTGGAAGCTCCGGCAATCCGAGCCGCTCACGGACGATGCGGTGGCGCCTTATACCCCGGTCCGGATTAGATTACGGCCTCGTATGGGCGACCCCCAGTCATCGCGCCGCCAGCCGCCCCTCCTCGATGCCCTTGGCAAGCTGTGCGTCGAGGGCAAACAGGCCGCCGACTATCTCTGGCAGGTTCCCGACGACGCCGGTGTGCGCCGGCGTATCCTCGAGATCCTGGACAAGGTCGAAGTGGAAAGTCGGGGGCAGGGCCGGCGCGAAATGCCGCAGGTGGCGCTCGAGCTGAAGGTCGCCGCGCGCGCGAGTCCGAGTCCCCAGCAAGTCGACCTCCTCGTCAACGGTTTCGACCGGCTCTACCACCTGTGGGAAGCCGCGAAGTCGGGCCTGCTCTGACCGCGACCGCCGCCGAGCAGCTCTGCATCAATGCCGTCCGCGCCCTCGCCATGGACGCGGTCCAGCAGGCCGACTCCGGCCATCCCGGCACCGCCATGGCGCTGGCGCCGCTCGCCTGGGTGCTGTGGCAGCGGCATCTCCGGGTCGATCCCGCGGACCCGGCCTGGCCCGATCGCGATCGCTTCGTCCTGTCGTGCGGCCACGCGTGCATGCTGATGTACGCGACCCTGTACCTGTCGGGATTCGACCTCTCGCTCGACGAGCTGAAGCAGTTCCGGCAGTGGGGCAGCCGCACGCCCGGCCACGTGGAGCACGTGACCCCGGGCGTCGAAGTCACCACCGGGCCGCTGGGCCAGGGCGTGGGGAACGCCGTCGGGTTGGCGATCGCGGAAGCGCAGCTCGCCGCCCTGTTCAACCGTCCCGGCCATACCATCGTCGATCACTACACGTACTTCCTCGCCTCCGACGGCGACCTCATGGAAGGGATCAGCCACGAAGCGTGTTCGCTGGCTGGGCACTTGCGGCTGGGGAAGCTGATCGGCTTCTACGACGACAACCGCATCACCATCGACGGCTCCACCGACCTCACCTTCTCCGACGACACGGGCCGGCGGTTCGAAGCCTATGGCTGGCACGTGCAGCACGTGCCGGACGGCAACGACCTCGACGCCATCGACCACGCCATTCGCCACGCCCAAGCCGCCGCCGATCGTCCCTCGCTCATCATCCTGCGCACCCACATCGCCTACGGCAGTCCGAACAAGCAGGACACCGCCGAGGCGCACGGCGCGCCGCTGGGCGCGGCCGAGGTGAAGCTCACCAAGGAGAACCTCGGCTGGCCGTCCCTGGAGCCCTTCGCTGTTCCCGAGCAAGCGCTCACTGAGTGGCGGCGCGCGCGGCAGCGGGGCGCGCTGCTGCACGCCGACTGGCAGACGCGCTGGGCCGGCTACCGCGCCGCCCACCCCGAGCTTGCGGCGGAGCTCGAGCGCCGGCTCGCGGGACGGCTTCCCGACGGCTGGGACTCCGCGTTGCCGGCGTTCGGTGCGGCCGACGCCCAGGCGACGCGCGCCGCCTCGGGGAAGGTCTTGAACGCTATCGCCCCGCGAATTCCAGAGCTGGTGGGCGGATCGGCGGATCTCACGGGCTCCAACCTGACGCAGATCAAGGGGTCGGAGGACTTCGCCGCCGGCGTCGTCACCGGGCGCAACTTCCATTTCGGCGTGCGCGAGCACGCGATGAGCGCGGTCCTGAACGGTCTCGCCTATCACGGGGGGTTCATTCCGTTCGGTGGAACGTTCCTCATCTTCTCCGACTACATGCGGCCCGCGATTCGCCTGGCCGCCCTCGCGCATATCAAGGTCATCTACGTGTTCACGCACGATTCGATCGGCCTGGGCGAGGACGGCCCCACCCACCAGCCGATCGAGCAGCTCGCCGCCCTCCGGGCGATCCCGAACACGACAGTGATCCGTCCCTCCGACCCGGGTGAAACGGTGGAGGCGTGGCGAGCCGCGATCCGCCACCAGGGTGGGCCGGTCGCCCTGGTGCTCACGCGGCAGAAAGTGGGGGTGATCGATCGTACCAGGCACGCCGCCGCGATGGGTCTGCACCGCGGCGGTTACGTGCTGGCGGACGCGAGCGGCGGCCCGCCACAGGTGATCTTGCTCGCGACCGGCTCCGAAGTGGAGATCGCCCTGGGCGCCTTCGAACTGCTCTCCAAGGAGGGGATCCGCGCGCGCGTCGTCAGTCTGCCGTGTCTCGAGTATTTCGCGCGGCAGCCGCAGGGCTACCGCGACGAGGTCCTTCCACCGTCAAGCACGTCACGCATCGCCATCGAAGCGGCGGTGCCGCAGTCGTGGTACCGCTGGGTAGGCGAGAAGGGCGTGATCATCGGTATCGATCGGTTCGGCGCTTCAGCGCCCTACCAGCGGATCTACAAGGAGTTCGGACTGACGGTGGAGAGGGTGGCGGAGCAGGCCAAGAGTCTGATTCAAGCTGCCCAGCTGCCTACGGCAGTCTGATCAGTGTGATCCGTCCCGACGGCCCAACTGCCCATCCCATCGTTCTCGAACCGAACCCCACGCTCCAGTATCCCAGGGTGTCCAGGGTCGTCCATGTCGTCCCGTCGTCCGTCGAGTAGTCGAGCCCCTGCGGCCCCACCGCCACCACCCACCCCGGACGTCCGGGCACGATCGCGGCGCCGTACACTGCCCCGCTGAAACGCGGCCGACCGCCCACTCGCCAGGTCCGGCCGCCGTCCGCCGTGACCGCCACATTGTCGGTCCGCGCGCTGACGTCGGCGACATCCCCGCCCAGGGCGATCCCGTGCAGGGAATCCCGGAACGCGAGGGCCGCGATCCCCGCGGAGGGTCCCCCCGCGAGCGGCGTCACGACCACGTCCCAGGAGAGTCCGCCGTCGCGCGTGTGCAGCACGCGCGCTGTATCCGCCGCTCCGGTGCCCACCCACGCGTGGCGCTGGTCGAGCGTGACCACGCACGTGCCGCTCGCCGCGAACGCGCCCTCTCCCCGCTGCGCGGGTGGCATTGCGTCCGCCGTCACGGGCGTCCAGTGCGCTCCCCCGTCCGTCGTCACGCGGATCACGAAGTGCCCTGCCACGGCGTCGCTGAAGACCAGGCCGTGTGACGCGTCCCAGAACGCGAAGCAGTCGTAGAAGGCGCTCGAATCCGCGTTCGTGAACTGCAGCTGCCAGGTGCCGCCGCCGTCCGTGGTCTTGTAGATGCGCGAGCGGGTCCCCGGCCCCGCGGCCAGGAGGTAGGCGACGTCCGCGTTCACCGCGTGCACGTCGCGAAACTGCAGCGAGTCCGCCGCGGCTCCCGGCACGGTGACACGCTCCCACGTGGCGCCGCCGTCGACGGTCCGCAACACGGCAGCGGAGTGGCCGCTCACCCAGGCGACCCGATCGCTCGGCGCGCTCACCGCCTGCAGCAGCGCGGTCGTGCCGCTCGCCTGCGACTGGAGCGTGAGCGCGGCAGCCGGCTCCGTCTCACGGCTCGCGCTCCGCGGCGTGCACGCCGCGGTGGCCAGGACGACCGCCGCGAACCATCGCATCGTCAGACTCTGACCTTGTCGAGCACCGCGAGGGTCAGCAGCGCGGGCAGGTAGATGATGCTGGCGAGGAACACCCACCAGGCCCGCCGGTTCACGTCCACCAGCATGAAGACGCCGGCGCCGGCGTACGCGAAACCGAGTGCGAGGGCGCCCCAGAAGTAGAGCGTCCCGGTGACGCCGAACAGCGTCGGAAGCAGGCTCACGGGAAGCAGCGCCGCTGCGTAGAGCAGCGCCATCCGCGCCGTGCGCCGGCCGTCCGTGTCCTCCACCGACAACATCTTCAGCTGCGCGCTGCGGTAGTCCTCGCGGTACATCCAGGCGAGGGCGAGGAAGTGCGGTAGCTGCCACAGGAACAGGGTCCAGAAGAGGGCAAAAGCGGGGGCATCGAGCGCGCCGCCCGCGGCCGTCCATCCGCCGAGCACGGGGAGAGCGCCCGGGACCGCTCCCACCAGCGTGTTGAGGGTACTGCGTCGCTTCAGCGACGTGTAGAACCAGACGTAGCTGACCAGCGTCAGCGCGGCGAGCACGGCGGTGAGGAGGTTCACCCGCCATGCGAGCACGACGATCCCCATCGCGGCGGTGATGGTTCCGAAGGCCACGGCCGCCCGCAGCGACACGCGCCCGCTGGGGAGCGGACGGCGGCTGGTGCGGCGCATCCGGGCATCCACGGCGCGCTCCCGAATCATGTTGAATGCGTTCGTGCCGGACGCGACGAGGGCGGTGCCGAGGATGGTCGCCACGAAGACCGGGAGCCGGAACGCATCGCGCAGGCCGAGGTAGTAGCCCGCGGCGGCGGTCAGCACCACCAGCTGTGTGATGCGGGGCTTGGACAGCTCGAAGAGGCCGTTCACCGGAGGAAATGTAGTGGTGGCAGCGGGGCGTCAGAATGCCTAGCTTCAATCCCTCACGCCATGCTCGATGAACTGAAGGCTCGCCTCCAGGCCGAAGTCGAACGCTTGAACCACGAGATCTCCTTCGTCCTGCCGAAGGAGATCGAGAAGGCACGCGCCCACGGCGATCTGCGCGAGAACTCCGAGTACAAGGCTGCGCTCGAGCGTCAGCAGTTCGCCCAGGCGCGCGTGCACCATCTGCGCGTGCGCCTGTCGAAACTGTCGGACGTGTCCGACAAGGACATCCCGAAGGACCGCGTGGGATTCGGCTCGCGGGTAACCGTGCAGGACGTCGAAACGAAAGCGAAGGAAATCTACGCCCTGACGCTGGGCGAGTTCATCGAGGGAGACGACAACGCCCAGGAGATGCCGGTATCGATGGCCTCCCCCCTCGGCAAGGCGCTGCTCGGCGGCAAGGTCGGAGAAACCGTCTCCATCACCTTGCCGATGGGGAAGCGCAAACTGAAGATCATGGAGCTCGTGACGGTGCACGAGATCGCCCGGGGAGCCTAGCGCTACAGATCCACGTGAAACACCATCGGGCCCTTCGGCTCGACGGATCCCTCCCGCGGCTCGACGCTCATCGCCAATCCCATCACCCTGCCCGCATCCGGCGGCAGGTCGAACGCCAGCACCATCGGATTGGGCTGATCCATCGGCATCAGCGCCGCCGTGCGCATGCCCCGCTCCGTGACGAACCACAGTTGGTAGGCCTCGCCCGGGCCGTTGGGCGTCAGGTTGTGGCAGGTCACGAGCCAGCGGTGCGAGAGACTGTCGGCGAAGATCGTGAGCCCCCCGGGGCGGCCGTTCGTGACGACCGGAACGGTGACCACGCGTGTCCCCGGTCGCCGCAGCAGGCCGAGTGTGTCGCGCGTCGCGGCGAGATCGGATTGGAGCTTGGTGACGCGGCGCCACAGCACGCCGCCGCCCGCGAGCCCGAGCACCAGCAGCGCCGCGACAGCGAGCGGCCATGCCAGCGGGCGTCGCGGCGTGGCGTACGCCCGGGCCAGGATCCGCGCCTTCAGCTCCGGTCGCGGGCTCCGAGGTGTCGCGGCCATCCCCAGCCAGTCGCTCATGCCGTCCAGTCCTTCAAGTAGCGCAGGCTCTCCTCCAATTTTCGTTGCGCGAGTCGCAACCGCGTCTTCACCGTCCCCAGCGGATCACCGGTCCGTTGCGCGATCTCCGAATGCGACAGCCCCTCGAAGTAGGCCAGCAGCACCGTTTGTCGCTGCTCTTCCGGGAGCGCCCCGAGGGCCTGGTGCACGGCCTGATGCACTGGCCATCCGGGCACCGACGCCTCGGCAAGGTCGGCGGAGGTCGCCGGCTCGTCGCCCTCCACCTTTGCTTCGGCTTCGACCAGCGCCACCTTGCGCCGCCACCGCCCACGCCGGCGCAGCACGTCGAGCGAGCGGTTACGGGCGATGGAGAGCACCCACGGCGTCAACGGGCCGCGCGACGCGTCGTGCTGGTCGATGCGCCGCCACACCTGGACGAATACGTCGCTCAACACCTCGTCGGCTTCGTCGGCATCCCCGAGGATGCGATGCGCCACCCCCAACACCCAGGGGGACAGGCGATCGTACAGCTCCGCCAGCGCTGTTTCGTCGCGCGCGCGCAGGCGGGTCAGGAGGCCGCGCTGTTCCTCTTCAGTAAGACGCTCTAGCCGTGTCACGTAGATGCCTCGGCTGATCTCGGAGCGTTCACCAGTGATACGGCGAGGCCCAGGAGCAACAACGCCCCGATCAGAATGACGTTGAGCGATTCCAGCACGTCGCGCCAGCGCGCGCCGACGATCGTCGGGGCGCTCAGCGTGATGCAGGCGAAGCTTCCCCACCATAGCGCCCAGCGCCACTTCCGGCCCGGAGCGTCTGCCGGGAGACGGCGCAGCGCCCACCAGGCGAACGTATACGACACGATGAGCACGACGTAGTGCGCCTTCCACGCCAGTGGATCCACCACGACCATGGCGCCCAGCAGGATCGCCAGCTCTGCCGCAGTGCGCGGATCGCCCCAGTCGCGCGGATGACGGCGAAACCAGTAGGCGAGAACGAGCGCAGCCGCCAGCGCGGCCGCGACGAAGACCGCCTGGACCGCCCCGGTGGACCAATCGGCCACCGCATAATGGATCGGGTCCCGCGCGCTGCCGACTTCGGTGAAGAGCCGCTTCAGCCCCGCGGGGAACGACTGGTTCATGAAGTGGGGCGTCGGATCGGCGGTCTCGCGCCCCGCGACCGCGCGCCAGGTGCGCCAGTCACCGAGGGTGCGCGCGGGGCCGAACACGGCTGCGGGCAGCACGAGGTTCAGGACGAGCAAGAAGGCCGTCGTCCACCCCAGCTCGCGCCACGCCCGCTTGTAGACGAGATACGGAAGCAGCAGAACAGGGACCGCCTTGGTGCTCGCCGCCACGGCGAGGGACAGCCCGCCTGCCGCCATGCGCCGCTCCCGGAACAGCGTGAACGCGAGCAGCACGAGAAACAGGATCTGCGCGTTGATCTGCGTGTGCTGCACGTGCTCCTGGAACAGCCGCGCCGTCATCAGGAACGGCACGAGCACGTCCGCGGAGCCGAATGCCATGCGGCCCTCCCGCGGCCAGAAGGTGGGGCCTGGGGCGTTCGGCGCGAAGAGCCGCACCGACAGCCGGCAGCAGCCCCAGATGGCGAGGACATCGCCGATCTGCCACAGCAGGAGCGCGATTGTGGGCGAGAGCTTCGCCACGAGCGACAACACCGCCGCGACGAAAAAGAAGAACGGCGGCCAGGTATTGAGACGCAGACTGTACGGATCGCCGCCCGAAAGGACGAGGTCGCCGACCTGCACGTACCCCTCGAAGATCACCGCGTGCTGGCGGGCGAGCGAACGGACGATCTCGGCGACGGCGACGAGCAGCACCAGCACGTAGATCGCGAGCTGCGCCCGCCGCGTCCCGCGCGCTCCGCCGAAGCGCGGCCAGGGGTCGAGCGGGAGCGGGAAACGCATCCGTCAGTCGGTTGGCCGGTCCCGCACGAAGGTCAGCCGCCGGTGCGCCGCGTGCAGCGCCGACACCACGTCCGCGGATGTCGCGGCGCGCGCGAAGATGAAGCCCGGATAGCGGGAGCCCTCGGGCCATGGGACGAGCGTCTGGCCCCGGTGCGCCGTGATGACGACGTCCTCGACGCCGGGGACCGCGCGCGCCTCGGCCACCCCGCGGATCTCCCGCAGGATCCCGGCCCCCGGCACGGGGATCATCATCACGCCGGCCGCGCGCTCCTCACGCAGCAAAGATCCGAGCGGTAGCCCCAGCGCTTCGCGAATCACCACATCCTCGAGCGTCGCGCCGTCACGGAAGCGCAACGCCGCACTGCACCGTCCGCCGATGGGGCGCGCCGCAAGCTCGATCAGCCAGGGCCCTTGTTCGTTCCAGCGCAGCTCGGCGTGCACCGGCCCGCTCGTGAGGCCGATCGCTCGCGCTGCCAGCGCGGCGGTGTCCCCGAGCGCCTGTTGTGCCGTGCCGGGCAGTGCCGACGGCGTGGCGTAGATCGTTTCCTCGAAATACGGACCTTCTAAGGGATCCGGTTTATCGAACACAGTCAGGACGTGCAACTCGCCCGCCATGAGCAAGCCTTCGAGCGCGACCTCGACTCCCGTGATGTACTCCTCGACGAGGAAAGCGTCGACGGCGTCCGCACACGACGCCGCGTCGGGTTGCGCCAGGATCGCGGCGAGGCGCTGCACCGCCGCCGCGAACTCCTGTGGATTGTCGGCGCGAATCACCCCGCGCGAGGCGGAGAGCCGCAGCGGCTTCACCACGCAAGGATAGGGGACGGAGCGAGCGAGGGCGTCGAGGTCTTCGCCGAGGCGGTGGAGCTGGAACCACGGGATCGGCACGCCGTGCCGTCCCATGAGCTCGCGCTGGCGGTACTTGTCCCGGGCGGCCTCAGCCGCCGCGACGGAGTTGCCGGGGAGGCCGAGTGCATGGGCGATCTCTGCGGCCACCACGACCGTGTCGTCGTCCACTCCGAGCACGCCGTCCACGGGGTACCGCGCGGCGAAGGCGCGCGCCTGGTTCGCCGCCGTCGTCGGATGCGAGAGGTCCAGGGTGAGCAGGGCGTCGGGCCGGGAAGCTTCGAAAGTACTCGGCTGCTCGGAAGCGACCGTCAGATCTACGCCCAGCCGGCGCGCCGCCTCCACGAACGCGGTGGTCCGGTACGTGGCGGTCGGGAGCAGCAGGAGGAGACGGGGCAGACTACTTCTTGGCGGAGGCGAAGTACGGGTTGTTTCCGGAAGCGTGGTCCGTGATGTCCACGATCCCCTTCACTTCCGGAATGTGCTCGGTGAGCATTCCTTCGATTCCCTGACGCAGCGTCACGCTCGCCATGCCGCATCCCTGACAACCACCGCCCATCCGCAGCAGCACGACCGCTTCCTGGACGTCGATCAGCTCGACGCGTCCCCCGTGGCGGGCGACCATCGGGTTGACCTGCTGCTCGAACAGGTCGTTGACCCGTTCGTAGAGCTCGTCATCGGAGACGCGGGCGGCGCCGGTCGCCGGCGCCTTGTCGGCCACGGGCGGCGCGTCCCCGGCGAGCGCCTGCCGGATCGCCGCGCCCACCGACCTCCCCACCACCTGCCACGGGTCGGCCGTGTCCTTCACGACCGTGACGAGGTTGGCTCCGACGATGACCTCGCTGACCCCGGGGATCGCATACAGTGCTTCCGCGAGCGGCGAGCCTGGCGCCTCGGCTCGAGACGCGAAGCGCCGCACGCCCTGGTAGACCGGTCGGTCTACGAGGAACTTGCAGCGCTGCTGGTCCACCGGCTCGGCGGTGATGCGGATCTCGGGAGAACTCATATCTCCAGTATAAGGGACGGGGGAAGAGGGACGGGGGACGAGGCCCTACCCCTCCCTCGTCCCTCCTCCCTCGTCCCTCATCTTCCGCGCCGCGGCCACCATATTCCGCAGGGACGGCACGGTTTCCTCCCAACCCCGTGTCTTCAGGCCGCAGTCGGGGTTCACCCAGATCTGGCGTTCGTCGAGCACTCTCCCGAGTGCCTGCAGCGCGGTCACGATCTCGGCAACCGCGGGGACCCGCGGCGAGTGGATGTCGTACACGCCCGGCCCGATCTCGTTGGGGTAGCGGTACTGCTCGAACGCCCGCACCAGCTCCGACCCCGAGCGCGCATTCTCGATCGAGATCACGTCCGCGTCCATCCGCGCGATGGCCGCGAGCACGTCGTTGAATTCACTGTAGCACATGTGCGTATGGATCTGGGTCGCGTCCGTCACGCCGCTCGTCGCGAGCCGGAACGCGTTCACCGCCCAATCCTGGTACGCGGGCCATTCGGCACGCCGCAATGGCATCCCTTCGCGCAGCGCCGGCTCGTCGATCTGGATGATGCGGATGCCGGCAGCCTCGAGGTCCTTCACCTCCTCGCGAATCGCGAGCGCGAGCTGCCGCGCTGTGTCGCTGCGCGGCTGGTCGTCGCGGACGAAGGACCACTGCAGGATCGTCACCGGCCCCGTGAGCATCCCCTTCACCGGCCGCTTGGTCTTCGATTGGGCGAATCGCGACCAGCGTACCGTCATCGGCCCGGGCCGCGCCACGTCGCCGTAGATGATGGGCGGCTTGACGTACCGGGTGCCGTAGGATTGCACCCACCCGTGCTGGGTGAAGGCGAAGCCGGTGAGCTGCTCGCCGAAGTACTCCACCATGTCGTTTCGCTCGAACTCCCCGTGCACCAGCACGTCGAGGCCGATCTCCTCCTGGAGCGCGAGGGTCTTGGTGATCTGCTCCTCGATGAACTGGTCGTAGTCGGCCTGGGAGAGCTGCCCGTCCGTGAAGCGGCGGCGCGCCGCGCGCACGTCGGGAGTCTGGGGAAACGACCCGATCGTGGTCGTGGGATAGCGCGGCAGCTCGAGCTGCCGGCGGCGTCGATCGGCGTACGGTGCCGTCCGCCGCAGGTCGCCTTCCTTCACGGTGGCCGCGCGTTGCCGCACCACGGCGTTCAGCGTGAGCGGGGATGCTCGCCGCGATGCCAGGGCGCGCCGGCTTTCCGCCAACGCCGCCGCAACGGCACTCCGGCCCTCGCGCAGCGCGCGCGTGAGCACCGTCACCTCTCCCAGCTTCTGTGTGGCGAAGGCGAGCCAGGGCATGATCTCCGGATCGAGCGCCGTTTCCAGCTCCAGATCGATCGGCACGTGCAGCAGCGAGCAGGACGACGCGACCCACAGATAGTCGGGGCTCACCTTCGCCGCGGCCCGCTCGAGCATCGATAGCGCCGCCTCGAGATCGGTGCGCCAGACGTTGCGGCCATCCACGACGCCCGCGGACAGCACCCGTCCGGCCGGCCACCGCTCGAGCAACGCGTCCAATTGCCCGGCTGCCCGAACCAGGTCGACATGGAGGCCGTGCGTCGGCAGGGCGACCGCCGTGGCGGCGTTCTGGTCCAGGCCGGCGAAATAGGTCGCCAGCAGGATCTTCGCGGGTCCGGAGCGCTCGGCCAGGAATCCGTACGCTGCGCGGTAGCGCTCGAGCTCGGCCGGCGTGCGGTCGAGCGCGAGGCACGGCTCGTCCACCTGTACCCACTCCGCGCCCGCCTTCCCCAGCCTCTGCAGGACCTCGGCATACACCGGCAGCAGACCGTCGAGCAGGTCGAGGCGATCGAACGCGGCGTCCTTCGTCTTCGCGAGCAGCAGGAAGGTCAGCGGGCCGATCAGGACCGGCGTGGTGCGGACGCCCAGGGCGAGCGCCTCGGCAAACTCGTCGACCGGCTTCGATGACCCGAGGTGGAACGACTGGCCGCGCGCCAGCTCGGGGACGATGTAGTGGTAGTTGGTGTCGAACCACTTCGTCATCTCCATCGCCGTCACGTCCCGGCCCTTCTGCTGCACTCCCCGCGCCATTGCGAAGTAGGTGTCGAGATCGACGTCACCGCCGCTCCAGCCGTAGCGCGGCGGGACGGCCCCGACGAGGGCGCACGTGTCGAGCACCCGGTCGTAGAACGAGAAGTCGTTGGACGGCGGGAGGTCGATCCCCGCCGCGCGCTGCAGCCGC
>DATICZ010000179.1:0-3537 GCA_035456525.1 Gemmatimonadales bacterium | reverse complement strand
GACGGCAAGGCGGTCGATCAGGCGCCCACGCTGGCCGGTGGGGTGCGGGAGGAGCGGCAGCACTAGCGCACAGCGCCCCCCTGGTCAAAACTCGATTCGCAGAGTCAGCGTCGGCACGGGTGGTAAGTTGAACATCCGCTCATACCGCACACGCCCCTGCAGAACCCCCGTTGCAGACGGATCGAAGTCGGCGTCGTTCGGACGCAGTGGCGCCACCGGGCCGTATCCCGCGTTCAACACCGAGAACCCGAGCGTCATCCGGCTCTTGCCCGGCCCCGTAAACGCGTAACGGGCGGCGAGATCCAGCCGGGCCGTGCCCGAGCTCTTCGCGCTGTTTTCCTCCCCGTAGACATATGCAGGACGAACCGGGCCGGAATCCCGCCTTACGCCGTGCCCGGTTGGGTCCGGGAAACCTACCAGCAGCACCCCGTCCACCGGCGTGAACGGCGCGCCGCTCATGGCCTCGAAGGCGATCGAGGCCGACCAGTGCTTACCGAATGCCCGGCCCGCGTCCAGACGGAAGAGGTGCCGCCGATCGAGCGACCACGGCACCCACTGCCCGCCCCAATCGCGCTGCGAGCGGGAAAGCACGTACGAGACCGACACGGCATTCGCTCGCGCCGAGTCTCCACGGAACGCCAGCTGCACTTCGAGGCCGCCGCCGCGTGATCGGCCGAAACGGAACGGTGCGGTCACCTCGGCGCGTTGATCGGAAACCGGCCTCAACTCCACGATTCCGCGGCCCCGGGAAGCGAACACGGACACTCGCCCCGCCAGACTGCCGTGAGTCACGTCGAGATCAACCGTTGCGTGATCGACGATGGGAACGGGGACGCCACCCTCTCCGGCATTCAGCCAGAAGTCGTAGAAGGCCAGATCGGGCTCCGCCTGGGGGTCTGACACGAGGTGGTACAGCATCGCCGTCCGGCCGATGGCGGTCCCAAGGACGACTCCCGGCGCGATCGGCACGGCAACACGCGCCCGCGGCTGCCAGGCGCACCTCGAGCCGGCAGCGTCCATTCGGACACCTGCCTGGAGCGATGCACGCCCGAGCGTGCTGGCCACCTCGGCGTACGCGCTCCATTCGAGACGCCGCAGGGTCGCGTTCGTCGCGGCGAACTCCACGCCGGACAGCGGCGCGATCCGGTTGGCGATGGAGCGCGCCCCGGTGGAGAAACCGAAGTTCGCCCGCAGCGCCGGCCCCTGAATCGTCGCGTCGGCGCCCGCGGCGACCCGGTCGAAGCGATTGCGCAGGTCGAGGCGTGTGTCACGCGCCGGAACGTCCGCGGCATCCTCGGCGAACCGATTCGCGCTCACCCACACACCGACGCCGTGGCGGCCATCGTCGAGCGGTTGCCAGCGGGCACCCAGCAGGAGGTTGCTCCAGTCCATCCCCGTGCCGAGATCACGATCGAACAGATGGTCGTGCGAGGCGAACGCGGTGATCCGACCGGCCAGCCGCCCGTTGCGGGAGAACAAGGCGTTCGCGTAGAAGTCCTGGAAGTCGTAGGGGACGATCCCCGGCTTGATGGCGTTGACGACGGAGAAGTGGATGGCGCGGAATGCGGCGAAACCTCGGGTCGACGGGCTCCCGCCCCCTGCCCAAGCGGCGAGCGACGCCAGGCTCAGGTCCAGGCCGCCGTTCAGGTGGCCCGATTGACCGGTCTGACCGTTGATGTCCACGGACCCGCTCAGTGTGCCTCCCGTCGTCGCCCCCGGCGGGGCCGTGCCCAGCGTGATCTGGCTCGCGGCGTCGGCGGGAAAAGCCGAGAAGATCCGTCCCAGGTGATACAGGTTCAGCACCTCGAAGCCGTCAATCCGCACGCTCGACTGGCTCGCATCGAGTCCACGAATCACAGGACGGGCGGAGAGCGGCGTCGAAAAGGTCACCGACGGCACCAGGGCGAGGGCGCGGAGGACGTCTGTCTCGACGGCAGGCGGAAGGGCCCGCGCACTCGCTATCGGTACTTGCCACCGTCCCACATCCTCGACCGGCCGGGCGGCGTTCGCCGGCGCTGTGACAATCACATCCGACAGCACGAGCGGCGTGGCCTCGAGGGGGACGCGCAACACGTCTGACGACGGTGCTGTGACCGGTACAGTGGCGCGTTTGCGACCGATGCAGAGCACGGTGATCGTGTCCGGGAACCGCGCGATCCAGATCGTGAACCCACCGAGCCGGTCAGTTGTCACGGCGCGGGCCGCGTTGCGGGCGGTCACGAGCGCCCCCTGGATCGGCCCTCCCGTCTGGGCGTCGACGACGATGCCACGCACGAACCTGCGTGCGCCGACCTCGACTCCCCCCCCTTGGGCCACGACGAGGGACAGAAGGAATGTCCCCGCCACGCCGGTCACGGCCAGACGATCCAGCGTTCCGCGCGCGTCGCAGCGCCGAACATCCCGAAGATTCCGCTCACGCTGCCTTTTGGCGTCCGGACGGTCATGAAGGCAGCGGCGTTCTCTTCCAGTGCAAGGAAGGTGAGACGCACCGTTCCTGTATCGCGAAGGAGCGTCATCACTCCGGATGAGTCTCTCATAGACCCAAAGGTCTGCATCTGGAGGGTGTCGTGTTGCGACTGGAAATACATGTAGGCGACGGCTCCGAAGGCAGACCACCGGTAGGGAAGGTCGCAGAAGAACGAATCTCCAACGCAAGTCGCCCCATCCACTGTGTCCCCAGCAGGAACGAGCACGGCGAGGGAGTCCGGAACCGTCGTTTCCGCCGTGAAGGTCAGGCCCGCGACCGCGCCCCTCAGGGCGTAGCGCCCGCCGGGCGCCACGACTGCCGCAGCCACGAAGCGCCCAGGCACACCGGGGGTGGGGAGGAATGGGATGGACGCCCCGTTCGGCAGGATCAGCGATATCTGCACGACCGCAGGATCGACCGGGCGCACCTCTCGCCCGAACGCCGAGTCTGACGGCACGCGCCACTCGACCCAGGCGATCTGTTGCGAGTCGCCGGCCACGAGCAGGGTTTGAATCACCGGTACCGAACCCCCGGCAGGCGGCTCGATCGCCGCTCCGCAGCCGTACAGGCCGAGGGAGAGAAGAGCAAAAGTCGACGAGGAACGGGACCCAGGCCTCACGGCAGGCAGAAGCTCCGGTCCGATGGTTGAGAACCCTGACAAGGTCGACTCCCGCCCATCATCTGTGCAAGATCCCGACGGAAGACCGTCTCTCTGGAGCACCCCTACTGGAGAGACCATGTTCACCCCACCGATCCGGCCATTCCTCGCTCTAGTCGCGCTGCTCGCGGCTCCGAGCCTCACCTATTCGGGCCCCACCGGCCGGATTGGCGGGCACGTCCGCGATGCCTCGGGAGCGCCCATCGCCCACGCGCAGGTGTTCGTGGTGGGCACGTCGCTCGGCGCCGTCACGAACGTCACCGGCGCCTATTCGATCGATTCCGTCCCCGTCGGCACCTACACCGTCCGCGCCCAGTTCATCGGATACACGCCGGCCGTCCTCCCCAACATCCAGGTCAGGGCGGGCCAGGCCGTTGCAGTGGACATCGTGCTGCAACCCGCGACGATGAAC
>DATICZ010000178.1:0-2915 GCA_035456525.1 Gemmatimonadales bacterium | reverse complement strand
CTCGAGATCGTCGCCGACGGCCCCATCCAGGCGGAGCTGCGGCTCGAAAGCGGCGCCGTCGTCCCGCTCGAGACGTCCACCCTCCCGTTCGGCTACCACCAACTGACCGTCGAAGCCGACGGCCGGCGCGAGATGTGCACGATCATCGCCGCGCCGGTGGAGGCTTGGCGCCGGCCGGATTCCCCGCGGAGCTGGGGAGTCGGCGCCCATCTCGCCGCCCTCCGCTCGGCGCGCAGCCGCTCCCTGGGCGACCTGCGCGACCTCGAGTCGCTGTGCCGCTGGGTGCGCGAGCGCGGCGGAGATCTGGTCACCGTCCTGCCGCTGCTTCCCACGTTCAACTCCGGGCCGCCGGAGCCGAGTCCCTACTCTCCGGTGAGCCGCCTGTTCTGGTCCGAGCTCATCCTCGACCTGGGCGACGCCCATCGTCCATCGGCTGCCCCCACCACCCTGGACGTCACCCGGGCGGACGCAGAAGTCCGCGCGGCGCTCCGGGAGCAGCCGGTCCCAGCCATCCCAGAGCTCGACGAAGAGTTGCTCCACTATTCGATGTTTCGCGGCGCCCAGGCGAAACTGGGTCGGAACTGGCGCGATTGGCCGCCGGCCGCCCGATCGGGCACGCTGACGCCCGAACAGGTGGACCCCGCCGAAGAGCGCTTCCATCTGGTCGCGCAATCGCGCGTGCGCGGTCAGCTGCGCACCCTGCGGCAACGTCTCGAGCAAGACGGCATGCGACTGGGACTGGACCTCGCCGTCGGCGTCCATCCCGACGGCTACGATCCGTGGTCGCGGCAAGCACTGTTCGCGGACGGGATGGCGGTCGGCGCCCCGCCCGACCAGGGCTTCCCGAGCGGGCAGGATTGGGGGTTCAGCCCGGTGCTCCCCGCGGCGTCCCGGCGCGAGGGTCACCGCTACCTGGCCCGGTCCATCGCCCACCAGATGGAGCTCGCCGGAGTGCTCCGCGTGGACCACATCATGGCCTGGACCCGCCTCTACTGGATTCCCCACGGCCTCGAGCTGCACCAGGGGACCTACGTCACCTACCCGGCGGAGGAGCTGTTCGCCATTCTCACCCTGGAGTCGAACCGGCACCGCTGCGAGGTGGTGGGTGAGAATCTGGGCACGGTCCCGCGCGATATCGATGAAGCGCTGCCGCGCCACCGCATCTGGGGGATGTACCTGGCGGAGTTCCAGGCTGCGTGCGACGACCTCGATCCGCCGGACGCGAGCGACATGGCGCTGATCGGCACGCACGACACGCCCACCTTCGCGGGGTGGCTCGCCGGCAACGACATCGGCGAGCGGGTCCACTACGGTCTGCTCGCGGAGGCGAAGGCCCCGCTCGCCCGGGAAGAGCGGGCGAACGCCACGCAGTGCCTCTCCGACGGGCTGGGCTGCCGGCTCGACGACCCCCGGGGCATCCTGGGGGCGCTGCTCGAGTGGCTCGGCCGCTCGGACAGCCCGCTGGTCGTCCCCTGGCTCGAGGACCTCTGGCTCGAGGAGGTCGCGGTGAACCTCCCCGGCACACCGTCGGCGCAGCGGCCGAACTGGCAGCGCCCGATGCGGCGGCTGCTCGACGAGATCCTCACGGACACCGAGATTGATGGGTTGATCCGTCGCCTGGAGCGCGCCCGGAAGTCCCCCCACTCCTGAGGTCCAGGTCCACCATGGCATCGTCGGTCATCCGGCCCAAGCCGCGCCTCTCGTTCTGGGAAATCTGGAACATGAGCTTCGGATTTCTCGGGATCCAGATCGGCTTCGCGCTGCAGAACGCGAACGTGAGCCGGATCTTCGAGACGCTGGGCGCGAAGGTGGAGGACATCCCCATCCTGTGGATCGCGGCGCCGGTGACGGGGCTCGTGGTGCAGCCCATCGTCGGATACTTCAGCGACCGCACCTGGAACCGCCTGGGCCGGCGGCGACCCTACTTCCTCGGCGGGGCCATCCTCGCCTCGCTGGCCCTGATCGTCATGCCCAATTCCCCGGTGCTGTGGATCGCGGCCGGCATGCTGTGGATCATGGACGCTTCGATCAACATCTCCATGGAGCCGTTCCGCGCCTTCGTGGGCGACAACCTCCCCTCGTCACAGCGCACCACCGGGTTCGCGATGCAGAGTTTCCTCATCGGTACCGGCGCCGTCGTGGCCTCCATGCTGCCGTGGCTCCTCACCACCCGGTTCGGAGTCAGCAATCAGGCTCCCGAGCATACGATCCCCGACTCGGTGCGCCTGTCCTTCTATTTCGGCGCCGCCGTCTTTTTCGCGGCGGTCCTCTGGACGGTGATCAAATCGAAGGAGTATTCACCCGAGGAGATGGCCGCGTTCGAGGAGAACCAGGCGCGGGAGGTCCACGCCAGGAAGGCCCGGACGGCGGAAGAGTTCGCGGGCAACGGGCGGCGGCAGGTCTTCGTAGGCCTGATCCTGCTCGTGGCGGGCGCGATCGCCAGCGCCGTGCTCGTCGCCCTGAGAGAATACCAGGTCATCATCCTCTCGGCGGGCACGGGTGTCGTCGGGGTGCTGCTGATCATCGGCGGCCTCATGCAACAGCGTGGCCGCACCGGCAACGGCTTCGTCACCATCCTGAACGACTTCCAGGACATGCCCCGGACCATGAAGCAGCTGGCCTGGGTCCAGTTCTTCGCCTGGTTCGCGCTGTTCGCCATGTGGATCTACACGACCGCCGCGGTCACCAGCCACGTCTACCACACGACCGACACGTCATCGGCGCTGTTCAACGAGGGCGCCAACTGGGTCGGGGTCGGGTTCAGCACGTACAACGGCGTCGCCGCGGCGGTGGCGTTCGCCATTCCGGTGCTGGCGGCGAGGACCAGCCGGAAGCTCGCCCACGCGATCTGCCTGGTCTGCGGCGCGTTGGGGCTCCTGTCCATCTTCTTCCTCACGGACCCCCGGTACCTGCTC
>DATICZ010000177.1:0-17723 GCA_035456525.1 Gemmatimonadales bacterium | reverse complement strand
GGCACGCTGTCGGGCACGAAGACGAAGTCCGCTACGAGTGGAGTGGCGACGTTCGGCGATCTGAGCATTGACAAGGAAGGGGTCGGCTACACGCTCACGGCGGCCGCCGTGGGGCTCACCACAGGTTCGTCGAGCACGTTCGCCATCACGCCCAGCGGGGTATCGGCGGCCCATTCCACGGTCGCCGTGTCGCCCGCAATCATCACCGCCAGCGCGGGCGGGAGCGCTGCCACCATCACGGTGACCGCGCGGGACGGATTCGGGAACCCGCTGTCGGGCGTGACGGTGGCGCTGGCGGCGAGCGGGTCGGGGAACACGCTCACGCAGCCGGCGGGACCGACCGATGTGAACGGCGTGGCCATGGGGGCGTTGGTCTCGACCGTTGCGGGGACCAAGACGGTGTCGGCCACGGCGGGGGGCGTCGCAATCACGCAGACGCAGGACGTCATCGTGAATCCCGCGCCGGCGAAGGCCCTGGCGTTCTCGGTGCAGCCGTCGGCGACTCAGGCGGGGGCGCCGATCGCGCCCGCCGTGGTGGTCGCGGCGCAGGACGACTTCGGCAACGCGGTGTCGAGCTTCGCCGGCCAGGTGACCGTCGCGATCGGGACGAATCCGGCCGGGGGCACCCTGTCGGGGACGACGGCGAAGGCCGCTACGGCCGGGGTCGCGACCTTCGGCGACCTGAGCATCGACAAACAGGGGTCCGGCTACACCCTGACCGCCGGCGCCACCGAGCTCACGGGTGCTTCCTCCAGCACGTTCGCCATCACGGCGGGCGGCGTGTCGGGCGCGCAGTCCACGGTCGCGGTGTCACCCGCCGTCATCGCCGCCAGCACGGGGGCGAGCGTCACGACGATCACGGTGACGGCCCGGGATGGGTTCGGGAATCCGGTGCCGGGCGTACCGATCGTACTGGCCGCGAGCGGCACCGGGAACGTGCTGACGCAACCCGCCGCACCGACCAATGCGAGCGGGGTCGCCACGGGAACGCTGTCGTCGACCGTCGCCGAAACGAAAACCGTGTCGGCCATGGCCGGGGTTACGGCTATCACGCAGACGCAGAGCGTGACGGTGACTGCCGGGACCGCCACGGCGCTGGTGTTCCTCGCTCCGCCGCGGGATACCGTCGCGGGCGCGTCGCTCAACGAGCCCGGCGGCGTGAAGGTGGCGGCGCAGGACGCCTTGGGGAACACCGACAACAGTTACACCGGATCCATCACGCTGGCGCTGGCGGCGAACCCGGCGGGTGGCACGCTGTCGGGGGTCAAGGTGCGGCCGGGCGTGGCCGGGGTTGCGACGTTCACCGGTCTGAGCATCGACAAGGCCTCCCCTGGCTACGCGCTGCAGGCGACCGCGACAGGCCTCACGCCGGTCACCTCCAGCCCCTTCGATATCTCGGCGGGTCCCGTGGCCCCGTCGCAGTCCACGGCCTCGGCTTTGCCCACCTCGATCGCGGCGAGCTCCGGCAGCAGCACCTCGACCATCACTGTGACGGTCAAGGATGCTCTGGGCAACCCGGTGCCCGGTGCGACGGTGGTTCTCGCGGCCGCCCCCGCGTCGGGGGTCACGCTGGCGCAGCCGGGCCCGACGAACGCCGCGGGCACGACGACCGGCACGCTGAGCTCCACCGCGGCGGGCACGAAGACCGTCACGGTGACCGCCAACGGGATTCAGTTGACCCAGCAACCGGCGATCACCGTCGAACCCGGTCCCGTTTCGGCCGGCCAATCGACTGTCACCGTCACCTCGGACACGATCGAAGCGAGCAGCGGCGGGATCACGAGCGGCATAGTGGTCACCGCGAAGGATGCGTTCGGCAACCCGATCGACGGGGTCTCGGTGGCAGTGGCCGCGACCGGCACGGGCGTCTCGCTCACGCAGCCGTCCGGCACGACCGATCCGACGGGCGCGTACACGGGCGCGGCAGTCAGCGCCACCACGATCGGCAACGTCGTCGTGTCGGCGACCGCGGGGGGCGTCGCGATCACCCAGAAGGACACGGTGACCGTCGTATCGGGTGAAGTCTCGGCCTCGCAGTCCACGCTCGTCGCGGCCCCCTCCACGGTGGCGGCGAGCAGCGGTTCGGGCGGTTCGACGGTCACCATCACTGCGCGCGACGACCTGGGCAACCCGATCGCGGGAGCGACGGTGGTCTTGAGCGCGACGGGCACGGGCATCACGCTGATCCAGCCGTCCGGCCCGACCAATGCGAGCGGCGTGGCGACCGGCACGCTGCGCTCGACCGTCGCGGAGGCGAAGATCGTGTCGGCGACCATCGATGGCACCGGGCTCGTGCAGACGGACACCGTCACGGTGACCCCGGCGTCGGCCGACAGTACGGCGTTCCTGGTGCAGCCGAGCGGTGCGACGGCCGGGGCGATCATGTCGCCGCCCGTGGAGATCGAGATTCGCGATCGGTTCGGCAATCGAGTCACCAGCGCCGCGAACAACGTCACGCTGACGCTCAGCACCAACCCGGGCGGGGCCACCCTGACCGGTGGCGGGCCCGTGGCGGCGTCGGGTGGTGTGGCGACGTTCGCCGGTCTCAGCCTCGACCAGGTGGCCACGGGATATCGCCTGACCGCGACGGCGGCCGGCGTGTCCAAAACCGGCGCCTCCAACACGTTCAACATCACGTCGGGCGTCGTCTCTGGCGCGCAGACCGCCGTCGGTGCGTCGCCCAGCACTATCGCGGCAACCAACGGCTCGAGTCTCAGCACCATCACCGTGACGGCGAAGGATGCCGGCGGAAGCGCGGTAGCCGGAGCGACGGTGGTCCTGTCGGCCAGCGGGACGGGAAACACGCTGACGCAGCCCTCCGGGCCCACCGACGCGAACGGGGTGGCCACCGGGACGCTGAGCTCGACCGTCGCAGGATCCAAGACGATCACCGCCGTGGTCAACGGCGTCACGATCACGCAGCAGCCCGTGGTGACGGTGGCCGCCGGGGCGATTTCGGGCTCGCAAACGACGATTCTGGCGGCGCCCGCGGCCATCGTCCAGACGACCGGCGTCTCCACGATCAGCGTCACGGTGAAGGATGCGTTCGGCAACCCGGTGAGCGGCGCGGCGGTGACACTCGCCGCGACCGGATCGGGGAACTCGTTGACGCAGCCCTCGGGGCCGACGGGCGCGACCGGGATCGCGACGGGGACGCTGAGCTCTTCGGTGCTCGGCAACAAGGTCGTTACCGCCACGGCGGGGGGCGTCCCGTTGACGCACAGCGACACCGTGATCGTGATCGCGCCGGGCAGCTCCGCCGTGCTCGTGGGCGCGGGGGACATTGCCGTGTGCGGCAAACAGGACGATGAGGCGACGGCCGCGGTCGTGACGCAGGTGCTCACCGCCAACCCCGGCGCGGAGGTGTTCACGTTGGGCGACAACGCCTACGAGAAGGGCAGGCTCACCGAATTCATCAACTGTTACGGCCCGAGCTGGGGCGCGTTCAAGAGTGTGACCCACCCCTCCGCTGGGAACCATGACTACAACACGACCGGCGCGGCCGGCTACTACCAGTACTTCGGCGCGGCGGCGGGCGATTCCGGCAAGGGGTATTACAGTTACGACTTCGGGGCCTGGCATGTGATCGTGTTGAACAGCGAGATCTCGACGTCCGCGAGCTCGCCGCAGCTCCAGTGGCTCCAGGCCGATCTGGCCTCGCACTCGAACGTCTGCACCCTCGCATACTTCCACCAGCCGCTCTACTCCTCGATCGGCGGCACCGCCGGCACGACGGGGGCCACGATCTCGAGCGTGCGGACGTTCTGGGATGCGCTCTATGCCGCCGGCGCCGACCTGGTGCTCAGCGGCCACCGCCACGTGTACGAGCGGCTGGCGCGGATGGCGCCCGATGGCTCGCCCGATCCGACGAACGGGATCCGGGAGATCATCGTGGGAACGGGCGGTGACTCGGGGGGCGATCTCACGAACATCTTCCCGACGAGCGAGGTTCGGGAAGGTCGGACCTACGGCGTCATCAAGCTGACGCTCTCGCAGACCAGCTACAGTTGGCAGTTCCTCCCCGCGGCAGGTGGGACCTTCACCGACGCGGGCACTGAGAGTTGTCACTGACCCCAGAATGAAGAAACGATCAGGTTCTCCGGCTCCGGCCCTCAGACCGGACTGGCTGGCTAGCTTTCGCCCGATGAGCGGCGGCACGCTTCGCAAGGTTCTGGCCGTCACCGCGTTGCTGGTCGCCTGCAGCTCCGATACGTCAGGCCCCCCGGCCACGGTGGCGTCCGTCGTCGTGTCCAGTCCAGGCTCCAGCGTGCCCATCACCGGTACGCTGCAACTGAGCGCCGTTCCCCGCGACGCCGGCGGTAACCCCCTGAACGGCCGCTCCGTGACCTGGGCCAGCGGCGATACCGCGATCGCCCGGGTCAGCAGCGCGGGCCTCGTCACCGGGCGCTCGCTCGGCACCGCGACGATCACGGCCACCGTCGAAGGGGTTCCCGGGTCGGTGGTGATCACGGTGGTCACCGGTCCGCCGGCCCGCCTCAGCTTCATCGTGCAACCCTCGAGCACGACGAGCGGCACGACCCTCTCCCCAGCGGTGCAGGTGGAGGTACAGGATGCGGCGGGGAACCGGGTCACCGGTGCCTCGAACAGCATTACGCTCACCCTCGGCGCGAATCCGAAGAACGGCTCGCTCGGCGGGGCGACCGTGCAAGCCGCGACGAACGGCGTCGCCACGTTCAGCAACCTGACGATCGACAGCGCTGCCACCGGCTACACCCTGGCTGCCGCGGCGACCGGACTCACGGGAGCGACGTCGGGCGCGTTCAACATCACGGTCGGCGCGCCGGCGAGGCTGGGATTCCAGGTGCAGCCGGCGAACACGACGGGTGGGGCGACGATCAGTCCGGCGGTCCAGGTCGAGATCCGGGACGCGGGCGGCAACCGGGTGCCCACCGCCACAAATGCCGTGACCCTGATGCTCGGCACCAACCCGAAGAGCGGAACCCTGGGTGGGACGGTGAGCGGGGCGGCGGTGAGTGGCATCGCAAGCTTCAATACACTGACGATCGACAGTGCAGGCACCGGGTACACGCTGATTGCGAACGCGACGGGCCTCACGGCCGCGACGTCCGCCGCCTTCTCGGTCGCGGTGGGGCCGGCCGTGAGCCTGGCGTTCCTGGTGCAGCCGACCAACACGGGCGCTGGTGCGCCCATCACTCCGGCAGTTCAGGTCGAGGTGCGGGACGCGGCCGGGAACCGCGTCACCGCGGCGTCCACGAGCATCACCCTGGCGATCGGTACCAACCCCTCGGGCGGGAGCCTCTCCGGCACCAATCCCGTGACGGCGGTGAACGGGGTAGCCACGTTCTCTGACTTGAGTATCGACAAGTTCGGGACCGGGTACACGGTTGCGGCGACGGCTGGCGGACTGACCGGTGCAACGTCTGCGCCGTTCGACATCGCGACCGGTGGGGCAGTGCGACTCGCGTTCTTCGTACAGCCGTCCACCACCAGCGCCGGAACGACGATGAACCCGGCGGTTCAGGTGGAGCTGCAGGACGCCGGGGGGAACCGGGCCACGGGCGCCACCAACAGCGTCACGATCGCCCTCGGCACGAATCCGAAGAACGGGACCCTGTCGGGAACCAAGACCATCGCAGCCGTGAACGGCGTGGCCACGTTCGCCACCCTCAGCGTCGACAGCGCCGGGACCGGATACACCCTGACGGCTGCCGCGACCGGGGTCACGGGGACGACCTCGAGCGCATTCAACATCACGGTCGGCGCGGCGGCGAAGCTCGGCTTTCTGGTGCAGCCGGGCAGCACGACGGGTGGGGGGACGATCGCCCCGGCGGTGCAGGTCGAGGTGCGGGACGCGGGGGGCAATCGCGTCACCACTGCCACGAACAGCGTGACGGTAGCGATCGGCACGAACCCCAATAGCGGTACGCTGGGCGGGACGAAGACCGTTGCGGCGGTGAACGGCGTCGCGAGTTTCAGCACTCTCTCGATCGACAGCGCGGGCATCGGCTACGCGCTGAGCGCCACCGCGACCGGCCTCACCGCGGCCACCTCGAGCGCCTTCAGTATCTCGGTGGGACCGGCCACAAGGTTGGGATTCCTGGTGCAGCCGACCAATGCTGGCAGCGGCGCTCTCATCTCCCCCGCGGTGCAAGTCGAGGTCCGGGATCTGGGCGGCAACCGGGTCACCACGGCGACCACGAACATCACCCTGGCGATCGGCACCAACCCCTCGAACGGCGTCCTCACGGGGACCAATCCCAAGGCGGCGGTCGCCGGAGTCGCCACTTTCTCCGATCTGAGCGTCGACAAGAACGGGACCGGCTACACCCTGACCGCCGCAGGGGGCGGTCTCACCGGAGCGACGTCCGCGGCGTTCAACATTCAGGTGGGCGGAGCGACGAAGCTCGCGTTCGTCAATCAGCCAGGCAATGCCACCGGCGGCGCGACGATCGCCCCGGCGGTGACGGTCGCGGTGCAGGATGCGGGTGGTAACGTCGTCACGAGCGCGACCAACAACGTCACCCTCGCGATCGGCACGAACCCCGGTAGCGGGGCGTTGTCGGGAACCAAGACCGTCGCCGCCGTGAACGGCATCGCCACCTTCAGCACGCTCAGCGTGGACAGCGCCGGGACGGGCTACACCCTGGCGGCGGCGGCGACCGGGCTCACGGGGGCGACGTCGGGCACGTTCAACATCACGGTGGGCCCGGCGGCGAAACTCGGGTTCCTGGTGCAGCCCGCGAACGCCAGCGGGGGAGCGACCATCACGCCGACGGTGCAGGTAGAGATCCGGGACGCGGGCGGCAACCGGGTGACGACGGCCACGAACAGCGTCACGGTGGCGATCGGCACGAACCCCAATAACGGCACTTTGGGCGGCACGAAGACCGTTGCGGCCTCGGCTGGCGTCGCGAGCTTCGCCACTTTGACGGTGGACAGCGCGGGCACCGGCTACACCCTGACGGCCAACGCCACGGGCCTCACCGCTGCGACGTCCGCGGCGTTCACCGTCTCGGTCGGGCCCGCTGTGAAGCTCGGCTTCCGGGTGCAGCCGTCGAACGAAGCGAGCGGCACCGCGATCGCGCCCGCGGTAGAAGTCGAGGTGCGGGACTCGGGCGGTAACCGGGTCACGACGGCCAGCACCAGCATCACGCTCGCCCTGGGTGCGAACCCGAAGAACGGGACGCTCAGTGGGACGACCACCAGGTCGGCAGCGAGTGGGTTGGCGACGTTCAACAACCTGACGATCGACAGTGCGGCCACCGGGTACACGCTCACCGCGGCCGCGACGGGTCTCACTGGGTCCACGTCGACCTCGTTCAACATCACGGTCGGCGCTGCCGTGAAGCTCGGGTTCCTGGTGCAGCCGGCGAACACGACAGGTGGGGCCACGATCAGTCCAGCGGTGCAGGTCGAGATCCGCGATGCCGGTGGCAACCGCGTGACCGGGGCTACGAACAACGTCACTGTAGCGCTTGGGGCGAACCCGAAGAACGGCACGCTCGGCGGCACGAAGACCGTTGCGGCCTCGGGCGGCGTCGCGAGCTTCAGCACCCTCACCGTGGATAGCGCGGCAGCGGGCTACACCTTGGCGGCGACGGCGACGAGCCTCACGGGCGCGACCTCGAGCTCCTTCAATATCACCGTTGGCCCGGCCGCAAAGCTGGGATTCCGGGTACAGCCCACCAACACGGCCAGCGGGGCGCCTATCACACCGGCGGTAGCGGTCGAGGTGCAGGATCTGGGCGGCAATCGCATCACCAGCGCGAATACGAGCATCACCCTGGCGATCGGCACCAATCCGTCGGGGGGCGTCCTCTCGGGCACCAATCCAAAGGCGGCCGTCAATGGGGTCGCCACGTTCTCCGATCTGAGCATCGACAAGAACGGGACCGGCTACACCCTGACCGCCACGGGGGGCGGCCTGACCGGGGCGACGTCCACGCCGTTCAATATCGCGGTCGGCGGGGCGACCAAGCTCGCCTTCGTGAGCCAGCCGACCACCGCGACGGGCGGGGCGACGATCAATCCGGCGGTGACCGTCGCGGTGCAGGATGCCGGCGGGAATGTGGTCACGGGGGCCACCAACAGCATCACCCTGGCGATCGGCACGAATCCGAACAGCGGCACCCTGGCGGGGACCAAGACCGTGGCCGCCGTGAACGGCGTGGCCACTTTCAGCACGTTGAACGTGGACAGCGCCGGGACCGGGTATACGCTCAGCGCGGCCGCGACCGGACTCACCGGCGCGACGTCGAACGCGTTCAACATCACGGTGGGCGCGGCGGCGAAACTCGGCTTCCGGGTGCAGCCGGCGAGCACGACCGGTGGGGCGACGATTGCGCCCGCCGTGCAGGTCGAGGTCCGGGACGCGGGCGGCAATCGTGTCACGTCGGCGTCCAACAACATTACCGTGGCGATCGGCACGAACCCCAACAGCGGCACACTCGGCGGCACGAAGACCGTCGCGGCGGCGAGCGGTCTGGCGAGCTTCAGCACCTTGACGATCGACAGCGCCGGCACCGGCTACACCCTGAGCGCCAGCGCGAGCGGACTGACGGCGGCGACCTCGAGCCCCTTCAACATCACCGTCGGGCCGGCCGCGAAGCTGGGCTTCCTCGTGCAGCCCTCGAATACGCCGAGCGGCGCGTCGATCACGCCGGCGGTGCAGGTGGAGGTCCGGGACGCCGGCGGAAACCGCGTGACCTCGGCAACCACCAACATCACCCTGGCGATCGGCACCAATCCCTCGGGAGGTGTCCTCTCCGGGACTAATCCGAAGGCTGCGGTCAGCGGCGTCGCCGTGTTCTCGAACCTGAGCATCGACAAGAGCGGAACCGGCTACACCTTGACCGCCGCCGGGGCCACCCTCACCGGAGCGACGTCCGCGGCCTTCAATATCACAGGGGGGACGGCGGACCACCTCGGGTTCTTCGTCCAGCCGTCCAATGGCACCGCGGGCGCTTCTCTCTCCCCGGCCGTGCAGGTGGAGGTGCTCGACGCTTCGGGTAACCGCGTCACGACCGATACCCGCAGTATCACCGTCGCCATTCTCGACAACCCGGGCGGCGGCACCCTCTCCGGCACCAAGACGGTGGCCGCGTCGGCCGGCGTCGCCTCGTTCTCCGGCCTGAGCATCGACAAGGCCGGCACGAGCTACACGCTTCAGGCTACGTCTTCCCCGGCGCTCACGTCGGCCACGTCGGCCGACTTCAACATCGCGCCCGCGGCGCCCAGCCGCGCGCACTTCTTCGTGGAGCCGACCAGCACCACGGCCGGAGTGTCGATCACGCCGGACATGCAGGTCGAAATCCTGGACGCCTTCGGCAACCGGGTTGGGACGGCCACCAACAGTGTGACCGTCGCGCTGCTCGCCAACCCCGGGAGCGGGACGCTTTCCGGAACCAAGACTCGCAACGCCTCGGCGGGCGTGGCGACCTTCCCCGGCCTCAGCATCAACAAGGCGGCGAACGGGTACACCATCCGGGCGACGTCCAGCGGGCTGGCCTCCGATACGAGCGTCGCGTTCAACATCACGCCCGGTCCCGCGAGCCAGCTCGCCTTCACCACTCAACCGGCCAATACTGCCGCCGGGGCGACCATGGCGAACGTCGTGGTGACGGCGCGGGATGCCCAGGGGAATACCGCGACCGGATTCACGGGCGACGTCGCGATGGCGATCGGGACGAACCCGGGGAGCGGGACGCTCTCGGGCACGCTCAGCGTACCGGCCGTGAGCGGTGTGGCGACCTTCTCGAACCTGAGGATCGACAAGGTTGGCACCGGATACACGCTGACGGCTTCAGCGACGGGACCGACGAGCGCCACGTCGACGACCTTCAACATCACTGTGGGGGCGGCCGCGAAGCTGGCCTTCGGGCAACAGCCGACGTCGACGACGGGCGGCGCTGCGATTTCCCCCGCCGTGACGGTTCGCATCCTGGACGCCAACGGCAATCTCACGGCCTCCACCGCAAGCGTCAGCCTGGCCATCACCACCGGGACCGGCACTGCCGGGGCGCACCTCGGCGGGACGGTCAGCAAGGCCGCGGTCGCGGGCGTGGCGACGTTCAATGACGTCAGCATCGACAGTGCGGGTACCGCGTATACCCTGAGGGCGACGTCGAGCGGACTGACGGCGGATA
Source organism: Gemmatimonadales bacterium (assembly GCA_035456525.1). Taxonomy (GTDB): domain Bacteria; phylum Gemmatimonadota; class Gemmatimonadetes; order Gemmatimonadales; family GWC2-71-9; genus DASTHG01. The sequence goes on along the minus strand of DATICZ010000177.1, from coordinate 7,596 downwards.
CTTCGACCGCGTTCAACGTCGCCGTCGGTGCTGGGGCGAAACTCGACTTCCTGGTGCAGCCCTCCACGACGCCCCCCGGCGGGACGATCACCCCGGCGGTCCAGGTCGAAATCCGCGACGCGGGTGGGAACCTGGTGACGACGGATAACACGACGTCGGTCACCGTTGCGATCGGCACGAATCCTTCGAGCGGCACGTTGGCGGGAACGAAGACCCAGACGGCCTCGGCCGGCGTGGCGACGTTCTCGAACCTGAGCATCAACAACGCCGGAAACGGCTATGACCTGACCGCGTCGGCCACATCGCTCACCAGTGCGACATCGAACAGCTTCGACATCGTCGTCGGGACGGCCGCCAAGCTCGCGTTCTTCGTGCAGCCGTCCAACGCCGCCGGTGGAGCGACGATCAGTCCGGCGGTGCAGGTCGAGATCCAGGATGCCGGTGGTAACCGGGTGACGAGCGCCACGAACAGCATCACTCTCGCGTTCGGGGCGAATCCGAAGAACGGCCACCTGTCCGGGACGAAGACGGTGGCAGCCGCGAGCGGCGTGGCAGTGTTCGACAACCTGAGCATCGACAGCGCGGCGACCGGTTACACGCTGAGCGCCAGCTCATCCGGACTCACCGGTGCGACATCGAACACCTTCACCATTACGGTCGGGCCGGCCGACAGGCTCGGCTTCCGCGTGCAGCCGGCGAACACCGCCGGTGGGGCGACTATCACCCCGGCCGTGCAGGTGGAGGTTCGTGATGCCGGCGGCAACCGGGTCACGACCGCCAGCAACAGCATCACCATGGCGATCGGCACCAACCCGACCAACGGCACGCTGTCGGGGACGACCACGCTCTCGGCCTCGAGCGGCGTGGCGACGTTCAGCACGCTGAGCATCGACAGCGCGGGGACCGGGTACCGCCTCTCCGCCACCGCCACCGGCCTCACGGGCGCGACCTCGAGCACCTTCAACATCACGGTCGGCGCCGCGGCGAAACTCGCCTTCCTGGTCCAGCCGTCCGACGCGGCGGCGGGGTCGCCGATCACGCCCGCGGTCAAGGTCGAGATCCTCGACGCCGGCGGCAACCTCACGACCGCCACCAACAACGTCACGGTCGCCATCGGGACCAACCCGGGCGGTGGCGCGCTGGGAGGCACCAAGACCGTGGGGGCCGTGAGCGGCGTCGCGACCTTCTCGAACCTCAGCATCAACAAGACGGGCGTCGGCTACACGCTTCAGGCGACGTCCGGGACGCTCACCGCGGCGACGAGCACGGCATTCGACATCGGGGCCGACGGAGTCGACGGCACGGCCTCGACCCTGGTCGCTGCGACCGATACGATCGGACAGTGCCTGTTCTCGTGCGCAGCCGGCATCCGGGCGTCCACGGTGACGGTCACGGTCCGGGATGGGCTCGGGAACCTGGTGAGCGGGGCGCCGGTGACCTTGACGGCCAGCGGGACGGGCAACGCCTTCGTTCCATCGGCCACGGGCAACACCGATGCCAACGGCGTGTTCACCGCGGCCTTCAACTCGTCGGACTTCGGGTCGCGCACGGTGTCGGCGAGCGCCGGCGGCGTGGGGATCGCCCAGACGGCCGCCGTGGCGGTGATGCCGGTGCTGGTGGGGGCGGGCGACATCGCCGACTGCAACTCGGTCCGGGACGACGCGACGGCGAACCAGCTGGACAGCATCGCGGGCACCGTGTTCGCCGCCGGCGACAACGCCTATCCCAACGGGAGGGCCGCGGACTTCACCAACTGCTACGATCCGACGTGGGGACGCCACAAGGCGCGCACCAAGCCCGTGGTGGGGAACCACGAGTACGACAGCAGCGGAACGGCGGCGGCGTACTTCAGCTACTTCACCCCGGCGGTGGCCGATCCGCTGGGGAACGGCTACGGCTACTACAGTTTCGATCTCGGGACCTGGCACGTCGTCGTGCTGAACAGCGACTCGGGCGTCACGAGCCCGGTCTCGGGTCCGGCGCAGCTCAGCTGGCTGCAGAGCGATCTGGCGGGCCGCACCAACCAGTGCGTGCTGGCCATCTGGCACCGGCCATTGTTCACGTCCGGAGGGTCAGGAGGGGCGGGAATCAGGGTCAGACGGCTGTGGCAGGCGCTCGAGAACGCCGGCGCGGAGATCGTCCTCAACGGGCACGACCATCTGTACGAGCGGTTCGCGCCGCAGGACAGCCTCGGCAACGCGAATTCCGCGGGTATCCGGGAGTTCATCGTGGGGACCGGGGGAGGCGAGACGCACTCGAACTACGTGAACAGCCCCGCCAACGTCGAGGCGAGCGACGCCGGGAACTTCTCCCGTGGTGTATTGCGCTTGACCCTCTATGCGAGCTCGTACCGCTGGGAATTCCTGCCCGCGCAAGGGCAGGGAACGTTCACCGACAGCGGCACGGCGTCCTGTCACTGATGTCCCGAGGCCGGCGGGCGTGAAGCGCGCGCCGCGCGCGACGGGCCATGACGTGTTGCGTGCGCGCAGCAGCGAGTTGACGTAGCCGTCGTAGATTGCAGGGGGCTATGGTCAGCCAACGCCCACGGCCCTCGTGGAGCCCGTTCCGTCATCGGGCGCCGGTACTCGCCTCGTTGCTCGCCGGTTGCGCGACGGATGTCGTCGAGCCCGGGCTTGCCCGAGTCGCGTCCGTTGAAGTGGCCCCGTCGACTGCCCCCCTGCAGGTCAACGCCACACTTCGTCTCACCGCCACTCCCCGCGACTCGAGCGGCGCTCCGCTCACTGGCCGCCCGGTCGGCTGGTTGAGCAGCGACTCCACGGTCGCCCATGTGAGCGGCAACGGCGTCGTGAGGGGAGTAGCGCCTGGCCCTGCGACGATTACGGCGATCAGCGAAGGCAAGAGCGGCACGGCGACGATTTCGGTGACGCCGGGCCCGGCGGTACGGCTCGCGTTTAGCGCTCACCCCACGACGGCGACGGCCGACACTGTGCTCTCGCCCGCGGTCCGTGTGAGCGCGCAGGATGCCCAGGGCAATACGGTGACGGACTTCGCGGGAGACGTCACGGTGGCCATCGCCACGAACCCCGGTGCGGCGTCGCTGGAGGGCACCACGACGTTGCCGGCCGTGGCGGGAGTGGTCACGTTCGCGGATCTCCGTATCGCCAGGAGCGGATCCGGGTACACCCTGCGAGCGGCGTCGGGCGCGCTCGCGCCCGCGGTGAGCGGCGCGATCGAGGTCGCGGCAGGTGCGGCGACCCATCTCGTGTTCACGATCCAGCCGTCGGCGAGTGCGGCCGGCGTCGCGATTGCCCCGGCGGTCGAGGTCACGGCGCACGACGCCCAGGGGAACGTCGCGACGAGCTTCGCGGGAGCCGTGACCTTGGCGATGGGGACAAGCCCCGGGGGCACGCTGTCGGGTACGACCACGGTGACGGCGGGCGGCGGGATCGCGACCTTCACCGACGTGAGCATCGACATAGCGGGCAGTGGCTACACGCTCGTGGCGACCGCGACGGACCTGGCGGGCGCGACGAGCACGCCGTTCGACATTGATCCTGCCCCGGCGAGCGACCTTGTGTTCACCGTCCAGCCGGTCACGACGGCGGCGGGGACCTTGATGCCGGCTATCGTCGTGACGGCGCTGGATGCGCAGGGGAACACGGCGACCCGGTTTACCGGTGATGTGACCATGATGATCGGCACGAACCCGGCCGGTGGCATCCTGTCCGGTTCCCAGACGATGGCCGCGCAGGAGGGCGTCGCCGTATTCTCCACCCTGAGTATCAACGTCGCGGGAAGCGGCTACTCGCTCTCGGCCACGGCGGCCGGTCTCACGGCGGCCACCAGCGTGACATTTGCCGTCGTTCCCGGGCCAGCCAGTCAGCTCGCATTCGTCGTGCAGCCGGGCGGCGCGACGGCCGGAGCGCCGATCCCGGCGTTTCAGGTGGCGGCTCGGGACGCGGCGGGGAACACGGTCTCGGGCTTCACGGGGGTCGTGACCGTGGCGCTCACAGTCGGCTCGGGTGCCGGTGGCGCCACCCTTTCGGGGACGACGGCGGTGGTCGCCACGGCCGGCGTGGCGACGTTCTCGGACCTGACGATCGACCGGCGGGGAACCGGCTACACTCTGGCGGCGTCAGCGCCCGGCCTGGCGGGCGCGACCTGCCTGCCGTTCGCGGTCGGCGCGGGCGCGGCGACGCAGTTGGTGTTTACGGTGGCGCCCAGTACCGTGACGGCGGGGGCGACGATCACGCCCCAGATCGAGGTCGCGGCGCGAGACGCGTTCGGCAACCTGGCCGACGACTTCACGGGCGCTGTGACCCTTGCGATCGGGGCCAATCCCTCCGGCGGGATCCTCTCGGGGACGACGACCCGGGCCGCAACGGGGGGCGTGGCGGCCTTCGGCGATCTGCGGATCGACAAAGCCGGCGGCGGCTACACGCTGGCCGCCACCGCTTCGGGACTGGCAGGCGCCGCGAGCGCCGCCTTCGAGGTCACCGCCGCCCAGGCCGACCGGCTCGTCTTCACGGTGCAGCCGGCGTCGGCCACAGCCGGTGCAACCATCGCGCTCGTCGAGGTCACCGCGCGCGATTCGCTGGGCAACACGGTGACCACTTTCACGGGAACGGTGACGCTGACGATCACGGCGGGCACGGGCACGGCCGGAGCCACGCTCTCCGGCACCACGACGGTGGCCGCGACCGCGGGTGTGGCGACGTTTTCGACGCTCGCGATCGACCGGAGCGGGCTCGCCTATCAATTGTCCGCCACGGGTACCGGAGAGGCGGGCGCCTCGAGTGCGCCGTTCGACATCGTTCCCGGGGCGGCGGCCCGGCTCGTGTTCACCGCCCAGCCCTCCACGGCCACCGCGGCCACGGCGCTCTCCCCTGCGGTCCAGGTGAGCGCCCGGGATGCCCTGGGGAACACGGCGACGGCGTTCGTCGGAGACGTGGTGGTGACGATCGGGACGAACCCGAGCGGGGGTACGCTCTCGGGGGTGACGACCGTGGCGGCGGTGGCGGGCGTGGCGGAGTTCTCGGACCTCCGGATCGACAGGAGCGGGACGGGATACACCCTGCTGGCCAGCGCGGGGGCGCTGGCTCCAGCCGCGAGCGCCCCGATCGACGTGGCGGCCGGGCCGGCGACCAGACTCGTGTTCACGGTCCACCCCTCGAATACCGGCGTGGGAGGGACGATCACCCCGGCGGTCGTGGTGACGGCACGCGATGCTCAGGGCAACACGGCGACGAGCTTTGCGGGCGCGGTGACCGTGGGGATCGGGACCAACCCTGGCGGCGGCAGCCTCTCGGGTACGAGGACGAAAACGGCGATCGCGGGTGTTGCGAGCTATGGCGATCTCAGTATCGACAAGGCCGGGAACGGCTATCGGCTGACGGCGGCGGCAACGGGACTGAGCAGCGGCACCTCGAGCGCGTTCAACATCATCACGGTCTCGGGGGCCGTGCTGGTGGGTGCCGGCGATATCGCCGATTGTTCATCCGGTGGCGACGAAGCCACCGCGACGTTGCTCAACGGCATCTCGGGGACGGTGTTCACGGCGGGTGACAACGCGTACCCGGATGGCGCCGCCGCGGACTTCTCGCTGTGCTACGAGCCGTCCTGGGGGCGCCACAAGGCGCGCACCCGCCCCTCGCCCGGGAATCACGACTATCGCACGTCCGGCGCTTCGGCTTACTACAGCTACTTCGGCGGCAACGCGGGGCCCTCCGGTCGCGGCTACTACAGCTACGACCTGGGGGATTGGCACATCGTATCTCTCAACAGCAATATCAGCATGAGTGCCGGATCGGCGCAGGAAACCTGGCTCCGGGCGGATCTCGCGGCCAGCACCAAGCGGTGCACCCTGGCCTACTGGCACCACCCCCGGTTCAGCTCGAGCAGCAATCACGGCAACCAGCCCGAGACCCAGCCGTTGTGGGAGGCCCTGTACGACGCCGGGGCGGAGATCGTGATCTCGGCGCACGATCACACGTACGAGCGCTTCGCCCCGCAGACTCCGACCGGCACGGCGAACTCCAGTCGCGGCATTCGCGAGTTCGTGGTCGGGACGGGGGGGAGGGACCTCTATGGCTTCGGCACGGCGCAGCCGAACAGCGAGGTCCGGAACAACGACACGTTCGGGGTGCTGAAGCTCACGCTCGGTTCGGGGACGTACGCCTGGCAGTTCCTATCCGTCGCGGGGAGCTCGTTCACCGATTCGGGGACCGGCGCCTGCCACTGAACGGCGTCAGGCCGGCTGGGCGCCCTGTCGCGTGCGAAGCCGGATGTAGAGGCGGTAGAGGGGGGGCACGGCGTTGGTGGCCAGCACCTTGAGGCGGCGACGGAGCAGGGCCCGGGACCATCCCCGGAAGCGGACGAGGTCCGCCACTCGCGCCGCGCTGGTGCCGACCTTCACACTGTAGCGGCCCAGGATCCAGCAGTCGCCCATGCGGCGCGGCGCGAGCCACGGCTCCGACGTGAACAGATAGCGCAGGCCGGCCGTACTCGCCGACTCGAGGACGCGGCGCGAGATGTCGCCGCCCGGCACCGCGGCAGCGACGCACGGCTCGCCCAGGATCTGCGCGATCATGTCGCAGCTCGTGCGCCACTCCTCCACCATCCGCTGCGGGGACTGCTCGCGGAAGATACTGGGGTGCGTGTGCGAATGGCTGCCGATCAGATGGCCGGCGAGGCGCAGCTCCCGGATCCCCGCCGCGTCCAGGAACCCACGGGTTCCGGTGAGGCTCGTCACGACGAAGAAGTGCCCGCGCCAGCCGGATCGGGCCAGCAGCTCGGCCGCGGTGAGCGCGCTCCGCCCGCCGTCGTCGAACGTCAACAGCACATAGCGACCCGCTCGGGTGAAGTCGACGTCCACCACGAGTCCCGGGGCCGACGGGGCTCCCACGATCCGGGCCAGGTGCTCGGTGAACGCGGCGGTCGTGTGCTTGTAGGGGTGCGCCCCCGGCCGCTGGAACCCGGAGGCCGTCGGGGAGTCCGTGACCTCGTGGTACATGAGGCTTGCGATCCGCGGTCGGAGATCCATCGTCATGTCAGCGGGACAGCGGCAACTCGGCCGCTCGTTCTGCGGATGTCCGGCGCGAGGGGAGGAGCAGCTCCACCACCCGGCGCCAGAATCCCACGCCGTAGCTGACGTGGATCACCGGCAGCACCGCCGCCAGGGCCGCGCCCACGGCCGGGCCCTGCTTCAGGGCCGTCTGCACGGCGGAGCCGAGGACGATGCCCGCGTAGCTGCCCGCCACGAGGCCGAACAGAATGAGCGCGGGCTTCCACAGGAGCGCCGCCACGCCGGTGACGAGCAGCCCCAGAACGAAACCCGGTGGGATGAGCTGCCGCACCGTCATGAAGCGCCCCAGCTTCTTCGCTACGAGCGGCTTGAAGTATCCGTACTGGTAGAACATCCGTCCCACCTGGCGCAGGGTGGCGCGCGCGTAATAATACGAAACCACATCGGGGATCAGCAGGATGCGACCGCCGGACTTGATGAGGCGTGCGTTGAATTCCCCGTCCTGGTGGCGGATCAGCTCCTCGTCGAACATCCCCACGCGGTCGAACGTCGCGCGGCGGATGCAGAAGAACGCGATCGTGTCCACCCAGCGTGGCTGATCGGTCCCGATC
>DATICZ010000176.1:0-11381 GCA_035456525.1 Gemmatimonadales bacterium | reverse complement strand
GCGACCGTGAAGCCGGCCGACTCGAGGCTCGCCACCACCGTCTTGCCGTAGAGGCGCGCGACCGCGCCGTCGCTGACCAGCGCAGCGCGACTCCCGACCCTCAGCTCGCGAAGGCGCGGGCCGACGGTCCCGAGCGCGCCCGCGGCGACGACGATGCGATAGGACCGGTTTCCGAGGGCGACGTCGATGTTCATGTGGACTCTTCGGCGCCCGCCTCTTGAGGGCCGGTTGCCGATTTAGTTAGGCTACCAGGGTTTCAGGCTGGCGGGGGAGGTGTTGTCGTTGCGGCGGATCTCACGGAGGCGCCGGCCGAGCCTCTCGAGGACCGCGACGGCGGACCCGATCGCCATCTATTTGTTCTGGGTCGCGGGGGCCTGAGCCACGTCCAATTTCAGAACGGAAGGCGTGATGAACACGACCAGCTCACGCCCCGTGGCCTGCGAGGCGGTGGTCTTGAAGAGCCATCCGAGCACCGGGATGTCGCCGAAGAGAGGTACCTTCCGTGTTTCGTCGACATCCAGGTTGGTCGTCACGCCGCCGATGACCAGCCGCTCGCCCTCCTTGATCAGGACCTCGGTCTGGGCCTTACGCTTGTTGATGGCGGGCGGGCTCCCCAGAGTCGTGCCAAGGATGACGTTCTGACCGCGCGAATTGTTCTCGATCGTCACCTTCATCTTGATCTTGTTGACATCGCCTTCCCGGATGACCGTTGGCACCACGTCGAGCTTCAACAGGGCTTCCTTGAACTGGTACTGCGTGCCCGCGGCGCTGACGGTGGCGTACGGGATTTCTTCGCCGAGGGAGATCGACGCGGTCGCATTCTCGACCGTCACGATCTCCGGGCGCGCCAGGGTCCGCGTCTTGCTCTGCACCCGCAGCGCCTCGAGGGCAAGGTTCACGTTGTATCGGCTTCCGACGATGCCGAATGCAATGCCGCCGGCACCACCGCTCGACACCGCGGGGCTGCCGCCGAGTGCCGAGGTGACCGGCAGGTTGACGACGTTCCCGCCGAGCGGCAGTCCGAGCAAGCCGCTGATCGGGAGCAGGTTTGGGAATGGGTTGCCTGCGGGGACGTTCGGCGGACCGAACACATTGGCCATTGGCTGAGAGCCAGGCAACTGATTAGCGGGTGAGCTGGTGAATCCTCGTCCGACGGTGATCGAACGGTGGTCGGCCTGAAGGACGCCGCCGCCGCCCCACTGGACGCCGATGGCGAAGAGGTCGTCACGGTCCAGGATCTCCATACGCGCCTCGATCTTGACCTGAGGCAGCGGAACGTCGAGCTTCTCGCGGATCAGCTTCTTGATGCGCTCCAGGTCGTTTTCGTAGTGCCGGATGAAGATCGAGTTCGTGGGCTTGTGGGCGCGGATCGTGATGCCCTTGGCCAATACTTCGGCGGACGGGGAAATCGGGGCCGGCAGAGGCGGTTGCGGTGCCGTCCCGTAGAGCGCCGAAAAGGGCGGTCCGGGAATGGGCGGCATTCCCCCGATCGGCACTTGAGCCGCCTGAACCCCCTCCGCAGGGATCCCGAGGATCCCCTGCAGGGTCTTCGCGATCTCCTCCGGGTCCGCGTACGAGAGGCGGATCGTCTCCTCACGGAGCGGCCCGCGGGCCTGAAGCTCGGCGAGCGCCGCCTCGGCGGCGCGCTTCTTGTCGATGGCTTCCTGCTCCTTGAGTTGCGCCTCGGCGGCCTTGGCCCTGACGTCGCTCTCGGCCTTGAGACGCGCTTCCTCGACGCGGGCCGCGGCTTCACGCTCCTTGGTCAACTGCTCGATCGAGACGATTCGGAGCACGTTGTCCTTCTCGATCTTGCGCAGGCCGCGGGTTTCGAGAACTGTGTCGAGGGCGAGGTCCCAGGGAACATTTCGAAGGGAGATCGACATCTTCCCCTTCACGTCATCGCCGATGACGACGTTCTTGTTGCTCTCTGCTGCCAGGATGCGGAGGAGGTTGACCACGTCCGCGTCCTTGAAATCGAACGAGATGAGTCGCTGACCGTTGGTCGCGGCCGGCGCCGGCGCTGGCGCCTGGGCGACCTGGATCGGAGCCGCTGCGGCCGCGGGCCGCGTTTCCGCCGCTCCGTTCGTCACCCCGCTTGTCGTCGCCGCGCCGTTCCTGGTCGGCGTTCCGTTGGTGGCCGCCGCTCCGTTGGTGGGCGGAGCCGTGGACGTCGTGCTCGCCATCGGCGCCGGGGCTGCGGAGGCGGCCGTCGGAATGACGATTGCCAGGCCGTTGGACTCTTCGCGGATCGCGTAGCCGACCGAGCGACTCAGGTCCAGGACGACGCGGGCAACGCCCTGCCGGTACTGGCCGCCGCGGATCTGCTTGACCGGGTCCTTGCCGACGCTCAGCGGCGTCTTGCGCCACGCGTAGACCGTATTCTCGAGGTCGATGACGAGCCGACTGGGCGAATCCACGAGGTCAGCCTTGTACTGCGGCTCGCGCGACGTCTTCACGAACACGGTGACGGAGTCGGCCTGCGGAGTCACCGTCACGTCGCTCAGCCGTGCGGGCTCGGTCTGGGCACCGCTCCCCGTCGGGACGAGCAGCAGCAGCGCAAAACCCACCACGACCAGCACCATGAGGATCCGTCTTTCAGCGTTCATTTAGTTTGTCGCCAGTCTGAGGACCACGCGGTTTGTGGGTGCACCGGCCTTCGCCGTCACCGCGAACACCACGCTGTCGGAGCCGATCTCCAACAGGCGGCCATCCCCGAGCGTGTCGCCGGGTTTGAGGATGTAGCCGATGCCATCGGGCGCTTCGATCAGCGCGAGCACCGAACGATTGCTCCGAATGATCCCGGTCAGCCTGGTCGCCGCCACTGTCAGTCCTCCCGAACCCTCGCGGACCTCAAGGATCTCGAAGGGATCGCGTCGTCCTCTCGACTGATACTTCGGAACCACGGTGCTCGGATCGGGCGGCACCGCCGGGTCGGCGGCGGTCGCTGGTGTTCCGGGCGCAGCAGGCGTGCCGGGCCCCGCGGGCGCGGCCGGTGCACCGGGCGCACCTGGCGTAGCCGGCATGCCCTGACTAGCCAGCGTACCGGGACCAGCCGGCGTACCGGGACTAGCTGGCGCACCGGGACTAGCCGTCGTACCGGGACTAGCTGGCGCACCCGGCGCGGCCGCCGCGCCGGGTGTGGGCGTTTGAGCGGGTGCAGCCACAGGCTTTGGCGGCGGCGGAGGCGGAGGTGGCGGCGGGGAGTTGCCGCACGCTCCCAGCATCGTGGCCAGGCCGATTGACGCGAGAACTGCACGACTCGGGCACATGAACCCGAGTCTCATCTGGCCCCCGGGGGCTTCGGCGCGGGCGGCGCGCCAACGGGACGGTACATGTAGGTTGCGAGGACGAGCTCAGCACGCACCGGCACACGCGGACGATTCAGACCGTTGAACTTGATCTCCGTGATGTTCACGACGCGCGCCAGCTTCGCGACTCTCTCGAAGAATTCGCCGATTTGATGATAGCCCGCCTCCGCATTCAACGAGATCGGGATTTCGCTGTAGTAGTCGCGGACCACTGGGGCCCGCGGCTGGAAGAGCGAGACACCGAGGCCCGAGGCAGTCGCGGCGTCCGAGACCGTGCGATAGAGAGTCGGAATCTCTTTCTCGCCCGGCAGTCGCTCCTTCAGAGCGTTGAGGCGGGCCTCGAGCTCGGCCACCTCCCGACGGTACTTCAAGAGATCGGCGACGATCGCGCGACTGCGCGCGATCTCGCTCTGCAGCGAGGCCAGTTGTGCGCGGAGCTGCGTGACCTCGGCCTGGACCGGCGCCAGGAGGAGGAAGTAGGCGGCGGCGGCGATCACGACCGCACCCAGGACGCCCGCGACGAGCTTCTGCGGTCTCGGTGCGTTGACAATGGGACCGAAGATCGGCGGGAGCGGCATCTCAGCCCTCGAAGCGGCAGGTGACTTCGAACGTCACCAGCGGCGATGGCCGGGCCAGATCCCGGCGAGATACCACGAGGTCGACGTCCTTGAACTTGCCGGACGCCCGCAAGTTCGACATGAAATCCGCGACGGCCGTAGGGGAGAATGCGGACCCGGTGACCTTGATCTGGCCACCGCGTTCCTCGAACGCGGTGATCCAGAGATCATTCGGAATAACACCCGCGAACGCCTCGACCATGAGGATCGGCCGTCCCTGGGCCTTGGTGATCGATTCGATGACGTCGACCCGTTTGCGGAGCTCGCTCGCGAGGTCCCTCATCTTGCTCTCTTGGCCGATCTGGGCCTTCAGGAGAGCGAGATCCTTTTGCGCTCGATCGATGTCGGACGTGAGCGTCGCCTTGGTGCTGATCAGCACCCACCAGTACACGCCGAGACCGAGCAGCAGGGCCAGGTAGACGACGCCGAACATCCAGCCGAGATTGAATGCTGGCAGGCTGAAACTGAACCCGGGGCCGCCCCCCCGCCGCCGACCACGTTCGGGCGCGAGGTTGATCCTGATCATTTCTGTTTGTCCCCCGGCCGACGCAACGCGAGACCGACGGCGACTGCCAGAGATGGTCCAGCGGCGTGGACCTCGTCTGCGTACCCCGGATCGATCTCGATGCGCTGGAACGGTCGCGTCAACTCGACCGGGATGCCCCAGTTCGACGACAGATAATCGCTGAGACCCGGAAGCTGAGCGCAGCCTCCGGCGAGGACAATTTTCCCGATGCGCTCGGACTCGGCCGTCGACGCGAAGTAGTCGAACGTCCGCTGGACCTCGAGCGACAATTCACGCGACACCGCTTCCAGAGCCGGGACCACGGTCTCCCACCGGACGCCCACGTCGCGCCCGAGCTTGGCGGCCTCCGCCTGCTCGAACGGGATCTTGAGCTGCTGGGCGATCGCCTGGGTGTAGTTGTTGCCCCCGAACGGTATGTCACGAGCGAAGATCGTCGAGCCACCTCGCACGACGTTGGTCTTCATGATCGAAGCGCCGATGTCGATGAGGGCGACGGTCTCGCCGCGATCCCCGGGGTTGTTCAGCTCGAACTGGTTGCCGAGCGCGAAGCTGTCGACGTCCACGATCGTGGGGGAGAAGCCCGCGTCCTCGACGACGGCGGCGTACTCGAGCACCTTGGACTTCTTGACCGCGACGAGGATGAGGTCCAGCACGCCGTTGTGCTGTCCGATGCTCTGGTAGTCGAGGAAAACCTCGTCGATGGCGAAGGGAACGTGGTGCTCGGCTTCGAGCTGGACGACATCGGCGACTTCCCGGGCCGGCACTTCCGGTATTTGCACTTTCTTGATGATCAATTCTCGACCGCACACGGCGATCGCGCAGCTGCTACCCTTCAGTCCCGCCCGGGACACGGCACTCTTGATCGCCTCGACTACGGTACGCGGGTCCTTGATAGTGCCGTCCGCGATCACGTCGGGAGGCAGGGGAGTGACCCCCAGAGAGGTCAGCCTGTAGGCCCCGCCCGACTCCTTCAAGTGGACGGCCTTGACCGCGCTCGAGCCAATGTCGAGGCCAAAGATTTCCGGAGACTTGCGGAAGAACGCCATATTAATAGCCTTTCTCCCTGATGGTTAAACAGTATAGGGCGGTGGGCGTCGGGGGGGCCAATATTTTCCCACGCACTATATTAGGGGTCTACCTGAGCCCCGTCCCCCAGACCATGGCTCGACCGGTTCCTGCCTCGGCCACGGGGAAAAGGGGTGTGTCCGAACTGGTCAGGGGTGGCAGCCCGGGCCCCGCCAACCACCAGAGACGTCGTCCGGGATCGAAGCTGGCGGGTTCTGCTCCGGCCTAGTGATCGATCCAGCCATGAGTCGACACGAGCCGCCGCCTGAGGCCCTTCTGCACCAGGTCGAGCGCCTCTGTGCTGTAGAAGACTGACGCCATGCCGGCGAGGTTCGTCACTCCGCTATTGTTTGAGTCGTTGACGATGACTTCCCCGTACACTGATTGGTTGCCATCACCTCGATACCGGATCGCGGCATCTCGCCCAGTGACGATGATCGAACCGTTCCACCTGAAATTTCCACCGATCTCTACGGCGCCGTTCTCGACGATGAGAATGCCCGTGCCGCCGCTGTCGCCTAGGACGTTGAGCGCCGGGCGGGGAGCGCCACCTTCGGATGGCGTGCCCCTGAGGTAAACGATCTTGGGACGAGCGGTCGTGCCCCAGCACGTTGAGCTCTTGAGGTTGGTCGAGCACGTGGCCCCGATGTTGCCGACCGAGTACGTCTCGCCGGTCGCGACGTGAATGGAAACGTCGGCCGATGACCTCAGCCCGGCGACTAAGTCCGAGACCGCCTGCGATGTCAGGGTATCGTCCGCTCGGATCGTGTTGGGGCCCTGCGTCGTGGCAGTGACGTTGGTCTCATCCTTCCCGCGGACATCGTTCTGCGGGCTGTTCGCCAGCGCCGTCTTGACCTGAGTCGCCAGAGCCGGGAGGCCACCGTTGACCGTGATGCCATAGACGGCTGAGGCAGAGCCCGTCGGCGCGCCAGGGCTATCGGACAGCCGCGTGTCGCGTCCATCGATCACGATGTTCGAGTTGCTGAAGTCCACGTTGGCCTGGATGCCTGGGAACGCGAGGGCGGCGGTGGGCGCGGGGAAGGCGATCTTCGAAACTACGACGCTGATCGTCCTGGTCGTGCTTCCGATCCTGCCGGTGGAGGTCACGATGACCTGGCAATTGGCGTCGTGCGTGGGGCTTCCAGGGCCGGCGCCGCCGCACGGACCCGTGGTCGTGTCGAGACTCAATCCCGTCCGTCTGTCGTCGTTGGTGTCGCAGTCATTGCGGACCCTGACCGTGAAGGTTCCATGCGCGCTCCCGAGGCCTGGGAGATTCGAGGTCGGTGCGCCGAGGATTGTCCCGAGAGCGCACGTCGCCCCGGCGAGGGAGTCGTCCCAGGCGTCGGTATTCGCCGCGAGTTGCCCATATGCGTACTCGATGCCAGCTTCGGCGACGTATCGCGCGCGGACGGTGTGACTGTGATTGCTCGAGATCTGTGGTTCGAAGCCGGAGGCCGAGAGGAGCGCGAGCACGAGGCCGCTGAGGATCAGCAAGATGATCAGGGTCATTACGAGCGCCACGCCGCGTTCGGCTTCGATGAGCCGGCTGTCTCGCGAGGGGTGGCGGTGGCGCGGCGGACGCTCGACAGCCGTCATCATATGCGCGACACGAGCATGGTGACTACCTCGAGACGGCGCTCTTGGTCCATCTGACCCTCTCCCGTGACAGGTCGATAGAAGACCGTGACCCGCACGAGCTTGCAGTTCGCTGTGCACGTCCAGCCCGGGCTGTCGGTGATCATGGTCACCCGCCGATAGGCCGGGGCGTGCGAAATGGCACCGTAGGCCTCGGTCGTCGTGCCGGCGCTCAGCGTTGTGCTCGGCCAGTCCGCCAGTGCGAGATTCTTCAGTTGCTCGAGCCGCTGCTCGGCCAGGAAAGCCGCAGTCGTCTCGCCCCTGGCGGTCTCGATGCCGCTGCTTGCGTGCTGTAGGCCGGTGGCGACAGCCGCGAGGCCGACAGAGAGAATGAGCGTCGCCACAAGGACCTCGACCGAGGTGAAGCCACGCGGGTCGCGTGTCGGATCAGTCACCTGACACTGACGCGGCCGGTGGCGGCGACAACCACGGTCCGCGTTCCGCCGTCCACGGGATGGGTCACGGTGAACGTACCGGCCGGGCTGGCGGCTCCCAGGGCGGTGAAGACGACGTTCGCCGCCGTGCTGATCCGGAGTCCGCTACTCTCCGAGATCTTGATGACGCCGGTCCCGTCGGTCCCGGGCCCGGTCCATATCGTCCCGCCGCATCCGCCTTTCCGGAGTCGGATGATCCCGCCGCTCACCTCGACACACACAGCGGTGTTCTGCGTGATCGCGAGCTGTCGTCCCAGATTGATGACCGTCGCCAGCTCCCGCGCTCCGGCCTGCAACGCCGATGTCCGCACATAGGTCACGAGCGTCGGCGCGCCGAGAATGGCTAGAACACCGCCGATCGCCATGACCACCATCAGCTCCACCAGCGTGAAGCCGCGAGAACTCATCACTCATCCACCAAATCCAAATCCGGTCACCCACCAGTCAAACACGCGTTCACCCCAGAACAACGCCGCCGCTCCGCCTATGGCAAGGAACGGGCCAAACGGGACAGCGTCCTTCCTCCCGCGCAGACCCGAAAGAAGGAGTGCGATCCCGAGAACGCCGCCGAGGATGATCGCGACGAAGAGCGCGAAGAGGAGGGCCTTCCAGCCGAGAAACGCGCCCAGCATCGCGCCGAGCTTCAGGTCTCCGCCGCCCATGCCGCCTCGGCTCACGAGGATGATCGTCAGGAACAGGGCGCCCGCGAGGACGATGCCGACCGCGGATTCCAGCCAGGAAATGCGCGCCGTCGCGACGTTGGCGACCAGCCCGACCAGGATCCCCGGAAGCGTAATCACGTCCGGAATGAGCAAGTGCTGCAGGTCGATCGCGGTGATCGCGATGAGTGTGACGAGCAACACACCCGCGACGACGAAGTCGGTCGTGGGTCCGAACGCGAGATAGGCGAGGACCAGCGCCACCGCCGTGACCGCCTCGACAATCGGATACCGCCAGGAGATGGGCTCCGCGCAGGCGCGGCAGCGGCCGCGCAGAATGAGAAATGACACCACGGGGATGTTGTCGTACCACGACAGCTGTGCACTGCAGCGTGGGCAGGCGGAGCGCGGACGCAAGAGACTGCGGTGCTCCGGCAGCCGGACGATCACGACGTTGAGAAAGCTCCCGATGACGAGGCCGAAGAGCCCAACGGCCACGACCATTCCGGCCGGCGACGCGTCGGCGACGGCCTGCAGAACCGCCACGATCACCAGGTCTGAAGAAGTGCGGGTTCGATCCGGGCCGCGTACCTCCGGTCGATCTGTCCGAGGATTCCGCACGCCGTGCGCGCGGCTTCGGGCTGCCCCAACTCCAGGTACACGCGGGAGAGCCCGAACCAAGCCTGCGGCGAATTGTATTGCAACGCGACCGCCTCGCGGAACGCGGCGAGTGCCTCCGCCGGCCGCTTGAGGTCAGCGTACGCGTAGCCCAGGTTGACGCGGGAGAGGACGTCGCCGGGCTTGATCTTGACCGCGCGCTGCAGATGCTCGAGCGCCTCGCCCGGCCGCCGGGCGTTCAGCAACGCGGCACCGTAATTGTTGAGCCCCTGGACATCGTTCGGGTATCGCGCGAAGAAGAGCTGGAAATGCTCGAACGCGCGGGGAAAATCTTCGAGCATCGCGAGCGTATAGCCGAGGTGCTGATGGACTTTCTTGTTGTCAGGTCGGAGCTCCAGCGCGCGCTCGAATTCAGTCTTCGCCAGCCCAAGCTGTCCGTTATTCGATAGGTAAACACCGAGGTTACCGTGACAGATGGAGCAGTTCGGATCGGATTCGAGCGAGTATCTCCAAAGCGTCTCGGTATCTCGCCAGATCTGCACTTGCTGGGCGCTCAAGTATGACAGGCTGCAGAACCATACCACGCCGAGTCCGGCTAGCGCCCGCGCGAGAGCCGGGCGGAGCGTTCCCACCGCTGCCGCCTGGACGACGGCGCCCGCGACCGCGCCGATGACGAGGGCGAAGCCGAAGCCGGGGAGGTAACTGTATCGATCGTTAGTCAGCTGGTGCCCGGAGTGAACGATCCCGATCACTGGACCTAACGCGATCGCATAATAGGCCCAGACCGCGAGCCCGGCGGGCCAGCGTCGCCACAGCGCGACCACTGCCGCGGTGATTGCGGTCACGGCGATTGCCGGGAACAGAAACTGCCGGTCCAGCAAGCTCACTCGCGCCGGGAGCTCGTAGAGCGGAGAGAGTCCTTGCGGCACCACGGTCTTCTCGAGGTAGAACCACAGGCTGTAGAACACCATGGCGGGCCGTGCCGACAAGGAGTACCGCTCGAGCGGTGTGATGAACATGTTTACGTTCTGCGCGTGATAGGTGACGATGCCGCCCGCGATGCCGAGGACCAGAAAGGGGATCTTCTCCAACCAGACGGCGCGTGCCGCCGATCCTACCCACCCCTGCCAACGCCCGCCGAGGCGACGGAGCGGGTAGATGTCGAGCACGACGAGCACCGCCGGGAGCACCATGACGCTCGCCTTCGAGACGAGCGCAAGAGCGTACATGCCAACCGCGGCGGCCAGCAGCCACCGCTGACGTGTCCCGCGCGCATCGTGAGCCTTGAGGTACACAAGGACCGTGAGCAGGAAGAACAGCCCGGAGAGAACGTCGCGCCGTTCCGTGGCCCAGGCGACCGACTCGGCCCGCAGCGGGTGAATGGTGAAGAACAATGTCGTCGCGATCGCCGAAAAGCGGAGCGTGCCCTCGACGAACCCGGTCGTCAGCCGGAGGAGGCGTAGTGCGACGAAGTAAAGCGCGGCCGCGTTCGCGGCGAAGAGGACCAGACTTGTCAGGTGATAGCCCGCCGGGTTCATCCCCCAGAGGACGTAGTCGAGCCCGAATGTGAGCCAGGTCAGGGGAATCCAGTGGCCCATCAGGAAGGTGCTGAACATCCACCGAATCTGAATCCATGTGAGCCCCCGATACTTCTCGTTTTCGTACAGATTGACCTGGTCGTCCCACGCGACGAATCCGTTCCAGAGCGCCGGCAGGAACACCAGGAACGTCACGAGGGCGAGTGCCAGGGGGATGAGCCGCGGGCTCCAGAGGCGCGAGGTCGTCGTGGGCTTGGCTAGCGTGGATGGGCCGACCGCGACGTCGACGCCTTGGATCCGGGACATGACGCTCCTCTCAGCGCGGGGACAGGGTCATCGGCAGACGACACTTATTACAGACGCGCGCACGGGAAGGGCTCGGCCCTTCCCGTGCGCGAGGCGAAGTTTACGCCTGCTTACGGAATCGACATCGTCGTGCTGTCACCCGAGGCCGAGACGTTGAACGTGCCCGACCCGGTGTCGAACGCGTACGCGTACGGCGAGCTCCAGCCGGCGGGCGGCGCAGGCACAACCGCCATGAACGGACCGGCCGTCTGGCCGAGGGGGTTCGTCGCTATCACGGTCAGAGCAGCAAGCGCCGAGGGAACGGTGCCCATGTGGGCGGCATAGATCGAGATCGAGGACGCGAGGGCCCGGCCATCGGCCTGGGCCTTGGCGATCCGCGCGCGCGCCTGAACGTTGGCGTAGAGCGGGATGGCGATGGCCGCCAGGATGCCGATGATCGCGACGACGATCATCAGCTCGATGAGGGTGAAGCCTCGCTGGTTCGCTACCGTGAGTCGCTTCTTCGTCCACCACCGAATCATTGAGATCCTCCTTGTTTTTTCCACTGCGTGAGTCGCCTTCGATTCTTGTAACCCGACTAAGTGCAGCTTCGATGCCATACGCCGACAGGTAAAGATGTCTTTGTTTTCAAATATTTGACAAACGAATTTCCGGATGATTACTGCTGCTCATGAC
>DATICZ010000175.1:0-9393 GCA_035456525.1 Gemmatimonadales bacterium | reverse complement strand
GTCGCGGGCGTGTTCTTTCGATGGAACATGAGGAGTTGAATGACGATGGCCCATACGATCGAAACCACCGACCACCAGCCACTGACCACCGATTCCCGCCGCCGCCGCTACCACGACGTGCGCGAGCTCATCGCCTCCCCTGAGAATCCGACGCCGCTGGTGCGGCTGAACCGCGTGCTGCCGGCGGGACGCGACGCCTATCTCAAGCTCGAGTGGTTCAATCCCTTCGGCTCCATCAAGGACCGCACCGCCCGGGCGCTGCTCGAGGGGATGCGACAACGAGACGAGCTGGGCGACCGGGAGCTGGTCGAGGCGACATCGGGCAACACCGGCATCGCCCTGGCCGCCCTCGCCGCGCTCGAAGGCCTGCGCCTCACGGTCACCATCCCCTCGGGCGTGCCGGAAGAGAAGCTCGTATTGCTGCGCATGCTCGGAGCCACGGTGATGCCGACGCCGGACGAACTGTGCCCGGTCGACAACCCGCGCGACGGGGCCATCGCGCTCGCCCGCGCCATCGCCGAGAGTCCGGCGCACGCCGGCCGCTACGCGATGCCCGACCAGTACGCCAACCCCGACAACGTGCGGGCGCACTACGAGACCACGGGCCCCGAGATCTGGGAGCAGACCGAGGGGCAGGTGCGCACCTTCGTCGCGGGCTACGGCACGTGCGGCACCATCACCGGGATCGGTCGCTTCCTGAAGGAGCGCGACCCGAGCATCCGCGTCGTCGCGGTCGAGCCGCAACCGGGGCACCGCCTCCCGGGGCTCAAGAACCTCGAGGAGGCCCGGGCGCCCGCGATCCTCGACCGTTCGGTGATCGACGAGGTGATCCGGGTGGACGACGCCCCGGCCTATCGGATGGTCCTGCGCCTGTTCCGCGAGGAATCGCTCATGGTGGGGCCCTCGACCGGCGCCATCGTCCACGCGATCGCGTCGCTCGAGGACGCGGCCGGCCCGATCGTGGGGATCTCCCCCGACGGCGGCCAGAAGTACGCGTCGTTCTACGCCGGGCTCGTGGGCGATTCCGACACGGGGGAGCCCTGACATGGCCGCGCTCACCGCCGACGCCGAGCTCGACTGCAAGGGCCTGCTCTGTCCGTTGCCGGCCTACAGGACGCGCCAGGCGCTCGCCCGGCTGCATCCCGGGCAGGTGCTGCGCGTCGAATGCACCGATCCCGGCTCCCTGGCCGACATCCCGGCGCTGGCGCGGCAGAGCCGGTGGAATCTCCTCTCCGTCGCTGAGCGGGACGGCGTCCAGGTGTTCGTCATCCAGCGTCCGTCCTTGACGTAGCAGTCCCCGTCTCCCACATTGCGGCGCGCCGTCCTCTAAGGAACCTCTGCGTAGGTGGGGCGACGCCGCGGGTGGAGGGCGAGGACGCGAAGACGCGGGGGCCGCACGGCCCGGACATGGTCGCCCTGGGCCGACAATGAGATCGGAAACGTTGGTCCGGGTCGAGCGCCCCCGCGTCCAACGCGTCCGAGCCCCCCACCCCGGCGTCGCCCGGACTTCTGCAGAGCGTCCCTAAGGAATCGAATGCGATCCTGGCACGGGCGTGTCGCGAACAGGGGGCTCGTCTGACGGCGGGAGCCAAGCTGGGCCTGGCCCTCTCGGGAGGCGGGTTTCGGGCCTCCTTCTTCCATCTCGGCGTCCTGCGACGCCTCGCCGAGCTCGACGTGCTCCGACACGTCAGTGTGTTGTCGACCGTGTCGGGCGGCTCGATTCTGGGCGGCTGCTACATCCTCCATCTGAAGCATCGCTTCGAGTCGAACTGGGGCGCGCTCACCCGCCGCGACTACGAAGAGGTCGTCGCCGCCACAGAGGCGTCGCTGCGCCGCGGCGTCCGCAAGAATCTGCGCACGCGCCTGCTCATGACGCCGTGGTGGAACCTGCGCATGCTGTGCAGCGACTTCTCCTGGGGCCGCCGCATGGCGCGCCTCTACCAGCGGTACCTGTTCCGCGACGCGGCCCGGCGCATCAACCCTGGTTGGAGGAACGGCGTGCCATTGCAGGAGCTGAAGTTCCGCCCGCCCGGCAGAGCCGTGGGGTTCGACGTGGAGCTGCATAACCGCGAGGCCGCGCGCGTGACGGAACCCACGCTCGTTCCCAAGTGGGTGATCAACGCCACCTCCCTCAACACCGGGCGCGACTTCCGCTTCACCATGTCGGAGATCGGAGATCCCGAGCTCGGGGCGATCCGCTTCGATGAAACGCCGACCGTGCTGGCCTACAAGCGGCTGCTGGCCACGGCCCAGCGGCGCGCCTCCGACGGCCCCGAGTGGTTCCCCGACATGGTGACCGAGGCCCGCGACGCGTTCCTGTCCAGGGACGAGCCCTGGCTGCGGCATCTGGCGGTGGTGGGAGGAGGCGCGGGGGCCGGCCGGCCGGCGGTCGCCGCACCGGAGCACCACCCGTTTCGCGAGTTCACGGCGGCGCACCTCTACTGGTGGGTCGCCGCGCGCCATGGCGCCGCATGGAAGGACGTGTCCGGACGCGCGGCCATCCCGGACACCGTGTTCGCCCTGGCGGGAGACGGGCCGGAGGTGCTGCACGCGCTGGCGAAGGTGGAGTTCGCCCAGCTGCGGAAGGCCAAGCTCGCGGCCTGGTACCTGCGCGACGGGCTGCGCCGCGATCCGCCGGTGACCGGCGGCTACACGCGGGAGCAGCACGTCGATCACCTGTGGGACGCGTTGCGCGCCGCGCTGCCGGGGCGCGACGAGCTGCGGCAGCGCCTCCACGGAAACATCTTCGACCAGTTCGTCGAGCTGGTGATCGACGTCTACTATTTCCGCAGCGCCGAACGGCTGAGCTGGGCCGTGGCCCAGGAGCTCGGGCGGCTCACGCTGGCGGACGCCGTTGCGGCGTCGGCCAACTTCCCGCCGGTCTTCAATCCCTACATGGTGACCGGCCTGTACGACCCGGCCACGACGCACCGCTTGGCGCTGACCGACGGCGGCGTCTACGACAACCAGGGGCTGTCGGCGTTGCTCGAGGAGGAGTGCACCCACATCGTCGCGAGCGACGCGGGTGGGTCGCTGCCCCGGCAGAGTCGGCCGAGCACCAGCCGCATTCCGATGCTGGCGCGCATCGGCGCCGTCCTCATGGCCGACGTGCGCAATCGCCAGCTGCGGGAGCTGCGCGAGCGACTGCGGGCAAGCGAGGCGGGCGGCGCCGCCCGCCCCGCCTCGCGACTCGAGGCCGTCGCGTTCTTCGAAATGGCTTCGGACGCGCTCGCGGCGGTCCCGGCAGGTCCCAAACCGCCGGAGCCCCACCCGGACGCCGACGCCATCGCGGCACTGCGTACGGATCTCGACGCATTCTCCCCGGTCGAAATCGACGCCCTCATCTACCAGGGATACCAGCTCGCGGACCGGTTCGTGCGGACCCATCTCGGAGCGACCTTCCTGGGCGATCCGAAGGACGCGCCGCCCCCGCTGGTCGTCGTGGCCCCGGACAGCGCGACGTCGCCGCGCCTCACGGCCATCCTCCGGGCCGGTGCGCGACGGCTGTTCCGCGCGGTCGCCCTGTCATGGCCGCTGCGCGGAGTGCTCTACGCGGCGGGCGTCACGGCGCTCGTACTCCTCGGGCTCCAGGACCTGTCGGTCGGCCAGCTGGGAGATCGCCTCGTGAACGGGTTGCGCTGGCTCGTGACCCATCCGTTTCTCGCGCCCCGTTGGGAGATCGAATGGTCGACGCCGAAGGGCGTGCTGCTGCTCGTGATCGCCGCCCTCCTCGTGGGAATCCTGTGGTTCCGCTGGCCGAGGATCGAGGCGGCGCTCGCGCACGTGCTGGCCGGTCGCCGGGGCGACAGCCTCCCGGCCCACGTGCGGGCCTCCCGCATCGCGCGCGTGGTGGGGCAGTGGCGCCGCAACATCTGGTGGCCGCTCGGGCTCGCTCCGCTGTGGGCGGCACTCGCGCTGGCGGCGGCGGCCACAGTGGTGTTCGCGTTCGATCTCATACCGGCCCGCCGCAAGTAGGGGAGTACCCGCCGCCCGCGGCCCCATCTGCTTATACTCCAGCTTTCCGCACGGACTGCGACCTATGAAAGACCGCGATCACGAAACCATCGTCACCGTCGCCTACCTCGCGGCGCTGGCCGACGGGCGCACGGCGCCCGCGGAGGACCAGGAGCTGCGCGCTGCGCTGGGGCGCCTGGGCGTCACGGACGTCGACGCCGTCGCCCAGCGCGGCAGCGCCGTCAGGGCGCCCCTCGCGGACCTCGCCCGGCAGCTCTCGGGCGATGATGCCCGCCGGCTCGCGTTCGAGACCGCCCTCGTGGTGTGTCACGCTGATGGACCTCTCAACCGCCAGGAAGCGGATTTCTTGAGCGCGCTGCGCAGCGCCCTGGGGCTCGCTCCCGCCACGCTCGCGGAGCTGGAGCAGAGCGCCGCGGGCCTCGCCGCAGCCCGCACTGCCGGTCCCGTCGAGGTCCGGTCGGGGAAGCCCCCCTCCGACGACGCGCTCGACCAGATGATTCTGCGGCAGGCGATGATCACCAGCGCCGTCGAGCTGCTGCCCGACAAGCTCGCCAATGTCGTGATCCTGCCGCTGCAGCTGCGCCTGGTCTACCAGATCGGCCAGCAGTACGGCCAGAAACTCGACGCGAACCAGATCAAGGACCTGGCCGGCACCCTCGGCCTCGGGGCCGCGGCACAGGTGATGGAAGGTGTGGTGCGGAAACTCGTGGGAGGGGTGACCGGTGGGCTGTTCGGCGGGTTCGTGGGTGGCGCGGGTGGCATGGCGGCGGGCGCGGCCGTGACGTTCGCTGCAACCTACGCGCTCGGCCACGTCGCGAAGCAGTACTACGCCCAGGGTCGGCGGCTCAGCACGCAGGACCTGCGGGATCTGTTTCAGCGCTTTCAGGGAGACGCCAAAGAGATCTTCCCCAAGGTCCAGGACGAGATCCGGAGCAGCGCGAAGACACTCAACCTGAAGAGCCTGTTCGAAGGGATATGACGGACGCCAGGATCACTTGCGTGCCGAGCCCCGTCGGCGAGCTGTTGCTGCTCGCGAACGCGGACGGGCTGGCGGGCGTGTGGTTCGAGACCTCCCGGCACGGCCGGCCGGAGGGCACGGAATGGCCCGCCGCTGACGGGCGGGGGCGGGCCGGGGAGATCCTGCTGCGCACCACTGAGCAGCTCGAGGAATACTTCGCCCGGCGACGCACCGAGTTCGACCTGCCGCTCGCGCCTCAGGGGACCCCATTTCAGCTCCGGGTCTGGGACGGGCTGCGCGCCATCCCGTACGGCACGACCGAGAGCTACGGGGGGCTGGCCCGGCGAATAGGCGCCCCCACGTCAGCGGCGCGGGCGGTCGGGGCGGCGAACGGGCAGAATCCGATTCCCATCATCGTGCCCTGCCACCGTGTGATCGGGGCGAATGGGGATCTGACGGGGTTCGGCGGCGGGCTGGGGCGCAAGCGCTGGCTGCTGGCGCATGAAGGGGCGATTCCGGCCCCTCTTGACGTATCAACATTTGTTGATGTATAATTGAGCGCATGACGACCGCCACACTGCCGAACACCGCGCGTGCCGCGCGCTGGTTCCACGCCCTCTCGGATCCGACCAGGCTCGAGATCGTCCGCATGCTCTCGCACGGCGAGCGCTGCGTGTGCGATCTCCAGGACGCGCTGGGCGCGCAGCAGTCGCGGCTGTCGTTTCACCTGCGAGTTCTCAGGGAGTCGGGGTTCGTCACCGACCGCAGGGACGGCCGCTGGGTCCACTATTCCCTGAACCGCGACGCGTTGGACGAGATCGCCGCATTCGCCACGGCAGTGCAGCCCGGGAAGCACGCCGGGAGCTGCCGTGCCGGGTGCTGTGCGTGAGGTTTTTTTCGCCACACACATCAACATTTCTTGATAGACGAGGACGGTCATGAGCGACACGATCAAGCAGACGGTGCGAGAGAAGTACGGCAAGGCCGCGCTCCGCGTGTTGGCCGGGAGCGGCTCGAGTTGCTGCGGCGCTGGCGCGCCCGGGGAGAGCTGCGACCCCGTGACGTCCAACATCTATGCGCCAGGGGAGACGGCCGGACTGCCGGAAACCGCCGTCCTCGCTTCCCTCGGCTGCGGCAACCCCACAGCCCTGGCCGAGCTGAAGCCGGGCGACGTCGTGCTGGACCTGGGTTCGGGCGGCGGGATCGACGTGCTCCTCTCGGCGCGCCGCGTGGCGCCCGGTGGGAAGGCCTACGGCCTCGACATGACCGACGAGATGCTCGCGCTGGCGCGCGAGAACCAGCGCAAGGCGGGCGTGGACAACGTGGAGTTCCTCAAGGGGGACATCGAGCACATTCCGCTTCCCGACGCATCAGTGGACGTCATCATCTCCAACTGCGTCATCAACCTCGCCGCCGACAAGCATCGCGTGCTGGCCGAGGCATTCCGCGTGCTGAAGCCCGGGGGCCGTTTCGCGGTGTCGGACGTGGTGGTGCGCGGAACCCTGCCGCCGGAAGTCCGGCGCAACATGGAGCTGTGGGTCGGGTGCGTCGCCGGAGCGCTCGAGGAGGATGAGTTCAAGGGTCTGCTCGCGGCGAGCGGGTTCACGGACGTCTCGATCGAGCCGACCCGGCTGTACGCCTTCGAGGACGCCCGGACGTTTCTCGCCGGAACGGGCCTCGACGCCGACGTGCTGGCCCGGGAGATCGGCGGGCGGGTGATGGGGGCGTTCGTGCGCGCCGCCAAGCCATCGGACACCTTTTAGCCGCTGGGGCCGTAGGGAGGCGACCATGGCCAAACCCATCGTATCGCTCGCGGCGGCCGGCGTGCTCGGCTTCGCCCTCTGGAAGGTCCTCTCTTTCCTCTTCCTGCCGCTCGTCGGCACGCTCCTGGGAGTGCTGTTCACGCTGGTCAAGGTGGCGGCCATCGTGGGGGTCGTGCTGCTGGTGATGTGGCTCCTGCGGGGGAAGAAGGACGACACCCAGAGGGGCGACGCCCAGAAGGGCGAAGCCTAGACCCCTGGGCCGTTACTCTCCCCTGCGGCCGGCGACTGAGAAATCGAGCGGCATGTTGACCAGCACCCGGACCGCCCGTCCGCGGATGCGCGCGGGACGGAACAGCGCCTGCAGGATCCAGCGGCGGCTGGAATTGTCGAACGCCGGATTCGGACTCTGCACCACCTTCACGGACGCGGGGTCCACCCTCCCCGTCGTATCGATCACCGCCTGCAACAGCACGCGGCCGGTGATTCCGGCATCGCGCAGCAGGATGGGATATTCGGGTCGCGGCGCTGCCAGCAACCGCGGCAACTCGTCCACGGCGCTTTCCTCGAATACCTGATCCGGTGCGGGCTCGAGGCCGTCGGCTCTCCCGCCCTC
Organism: Gemmatimonadales bacterium; assembly: GCA_035456525.1. Lineage (GTDB taxonomy): Bacteria > Gemmatimonadota > Gemmatimonadetes > Gemmatimonadales > GWC2-71-9 > DASTHG01. Next base: position 2,084 of record DATICZ010000175.1, on the reverse strand, counting down.
GACGCCCGCCCCCGAGAAGTCCTTCGGGTCGAAGTGCTCCTGCAGCGACACGGGCGGGATGTTCGTGGGGACAATGACGGGGACGCTCACCGTCTGGAACCCCTTCACCGGCACGCTGAGCTCGGGCTCGGGGGGCTGCGCCGCGGGCCGCTCCGGTTCCGGGGCGAGCAACACCAGCGTCGTGTCGTAGGCAATCTGCGAGTCGCTCGGACGCGCGTTCAGGCTGGCGAAGACCGCACCGCCGATGATGGAGGAGTGCACCACCAGGGAAGGGATGCTGCCGCTGAACAGGCGTTTCTTGCGCCCGGACTCGATGAGCGTGACCACCATAGCCATCCTCCGATGCTCCGTTTTGGAGCGCGGCCGGAGAGTCGTGGGACGGCATCCCCCGGTGTCTCACGCGTTAGAACGCCGGAGGACGGCGATTGGTTGCGACAACGGTGTCTGCGTGGTGTCAGGATGTCGCCGGATTCGAGTGTGGCACCGGCCAGCCGTAGAGATCGTCGGGGTCGGCGGACGCGAGCTCGATCAGGAAATCCGCGAGGCGCCGCGTGATGTCCTGCACATACCGCGCGCCCTTTTCGGGAGTCGCGCCCTTCGGGTCCCCGACGCCCGTATCGTCGGTCACCTTGGTCCACTGCCGCGGCGCCCAGGCCCACCCTTCGCGCAGGGCCCGGAGCTTCCACGGCCGGGCAGCACCTGGTCCCGCCTCCGTGAGCGGCCGCACGAGATCGGGAGAGAGATGTAGCATCGCGCTCGTCTCGGACTCCCCCGCGTGTTCGCCCAGATCGGAGAAATATTCGCGGGGATTGACGACGGCGTACCAGCTCACCGTGCACAGAAAGAGGCGCAGGCCCACCTGGACTTCCCGGATCATCTGGCGGAAGTCGTTGCCGCCGTGGCCGTTCAGCACCACGAGCCTGCGGATTCCCTGCCCGTCGAGCGAACGGGCCAGATCGCGCAACACCAGCGCCTGGGTGCTGGGGTTGAGGTTGAGGCAAAAGGGAATGTCGAGCTGCCCCGTCTGCACGCCGAAGGGAACCAGCGGCAGGACCAACACCCGCGCGCCGGCGTCCCACGCGACCTGCGCGGCACGGATCGCGATTCCCTCGGTCTCGATGTTGTCCGTGCCGTAGGGGAGATGGGTGTTGTGCGCCTCGGTCGAGCCCCACGGCAACACGGCGACCTCGTAGCGCGTATCAGATACGGCCTTCCAGGTGATCTCGCTGAGGACGTAGGGGCGGGCGGCCATAGATGGACTCGGTCTGTTGGGGTGCTCAACGATAGCCGACCGGACAAGGAGAAACAGTCACATGCGATCACCGTACGCGATTCTGCTGCTCACGCTGGCCGGACCGCTCGCCGCCCAGACGCCCAAGGACACGGGGTTCGCGGCCCTGCAGCAGCGAGGGAAGCAGGTCATGGGCGTCGACCAATACACCAGCCTGCACCGCTTCGACGATCTGCCCGACGGCGGGCGCATCGTCCTCACCCGCTCGGCCGCCGATACAGCCGGGGTGCGGACGATCCGCGCGCACCTCGCGGATATCGTTAGGGCGTTCGAAGCGGGCGACTTCGGGCACACCCTGGCGGTGCATCAGCACGAGCTGCCAGGGACGGCGATCATGCGCGAGCGCCGCGCGGCGATCAGCTACCGGGTGGACACGCTCCCGGGCGGCGGGGCGGTCCGCATCACGACCCGCGACACCACGGCCGTGCGGGCGATCCACCAGTTTCTGGCGGCACAGCGCGGCGAGCACCACGCCGGCGGCGCCACCGCGGACACGGGCGCTGCGCGCCGCCCCTGAGGGCGGCGCGCAGAGGGAGCTTTGGACAAGTTCGCACGACGCCAGGAGTGGGATCCAGGACGCGAGGACGCGGGGGCCGCACGGTCTGGACATAGTCGCTGCTGGCCGGCAATGAGCACCGAATCGTTGGTCCGGGTCGAGCGCCCCCGCGTCCAACGCGTCCGGGATCCCACTCCCGACGTCGCGACCTGTGCGCAGAGCCTCCCTACCGCCCCGGCGACGGGTAGCTGACCGGGCTCTCGTCACCCGCGGCGTTCACCGCCGCCACCCCGAAGA
>DATICZ010000174.1:0-3669 GCA_035456525.1 Gemmatimonadales bacterium | reverse complement strand
ACGCCTGCTCCCTCCACCCTGCTCCCTGCGCTCTCGGAGTCCCGCCGGGCGATGATCGTCTACACGTCCGGCACCACCGGCCGGCCGAAGGGGGTCGTCACCACCCACGCCAACCTCCGGGCGCAGATCACGTCGCTGGTGTCCGCCTGGGAGTGGCGACCCGACGACCGCATCCTGCTCGTCCTCCCCCTGCATCACGTGCACGGCATCGTCAACGTCGTGTCCTGCGCCCTGTGGAGCGGCGCGACGTGCGAGATGGCGCCGCGCTTCGACGCGGTCGACACGTGGGAGCGGATGGGTGGAGGCGGGCTGACGCTGTTCATGGCGGTCCCGACGATCTATCACCGGCTGATCTCGGCGTGGGACGCCGCGCCCGCGGAACGGCGGCGACGGTGGTCCGAGGGAGCGCGCCGCCTGCGCCTCATGGTGTCGGGCTCCGCGGCGCTGCCGCGCCAGACGCTCGACCGCTGGCGCGAGATCACCGGGCACACGCTGCTCGAGCGCTACGGCATGACCGAGATCGGGATGGCGCTGTCGCAGCCGCTGCACGGCGCGCGCGTGCCGGGGTATGTCGGGTCGCCGCTCCCCGATGTGTCAGTGCGCATCGTCGACGACGGCGGAGTGGCCGTGGCGCCGGGGACGCCGGGGGAGCTCGAGGTGCGCGGGCCGGGCGTCTTCACCGAGTACTGGCGCCGTCCGGAAGAGACCGCCGCAGCGTTCCGGGAGGGCTGGTTCCGCACCGGGGACGTGGCGGTGCAGGAAGACGGCGACTACCGGCTGTTGGGCCGGACGTCGGTGGACATCATCAAGACAGGTGGCTTCAAGGTGTCGGCTCTGGAGATCGAGGAGGTGCTGCGGGACCATCCCGCGATCGCCGAGTGCGCGGTGGTGGGGGTGGACGACCCGGAGTGGGGCCAGCGGGTGGGCGTCGGCGTGGAGCTGGTGGAGGGCCGGACGCTCACGTCCACCGCGCTGCAGGCGTGGGCGGCGGAGCGGCTGGCGCCGTACAAGGTGCCGCGCTCGCTGATCGTGATGGCGCGCCTGCCGCGCAACGCGATGGGGAAGGTGACCAAGCCGGAGCTGGCGCGGTTGCTGGCGGGCTAGGGGAGTCGCGGCAGCCCGATCGGGTGACGGTTCTGCACCTCCGCCGCGAGCGCCAGCACGGCCTCCTCCCCGAGCGGTTTGCCGACGATCTGCATCCCCACAGGCAGGCCGTCCCCGTCCAGTCCGCATGGCACCGACACCACCGGGAGTCCCGTGAGACTGAGCAGGAACGTCGGGGCTATCCAGTCCACGTACGTCTCCATCTGCCGGCCGGCGACCGTGTCCGGGTAGTTCTGCTCGACGGGGAACGGTGGCACGGCCATCGTCGGCGTGAGCAGGTAGTCGTACCGCTCGAACAACTCGCGGAAGAGATGCCACACGCGGCCGCGGGCTGCTTCGGCGTCCGCGATGTCCAGGGCCGGCGTCTCGAGTCCCGAACGCACGTTGTTGGCGACGTTGACGCCGAAGCGGGTGGCGTGCCCGAGGTGTTCGTGCAGCCACGAGAGGAACCACAGCCCCCGCAGGGTGAGGAACGCCGGGCGCGCGAAGCCGAGGTCCAGCGCGATCACGTCCACCGCGGCGTCGATGTCGGTCAGCTCGAGCGCCGCGCGACGGCACACCTGCTCGACGTCCGCATCGACGCCGATCCCGGCGATGTCCGGGCAGTAGGCGATCCGCAGGTCCGGGGACGGACCGCGCCGCACGGCGGCCTCGAAGTCGCGGCCATCGACGCGGGAACCGAGCGGCGCGCGCGGATCGGGCCCCGCCATCACCTGGAGCGCGAGCGCCACGTCGGCGACCGTGCGGGCCACGGGGCCGCTCACCTGCAGGGTGTCCCACACCCAGCCCGCCGGGTGCGTCGGCACGAGGCCGACCGACGGACGCAGGCCCACGACGCCGCAGAACGACGCGGGGATGCGAAGCGATCCGCCCAAGTCGGTGCCATCGGCGAGCGCCACCATTCCGGCGGCGAGCGCGGCGCAGCCACCGCCGGTCGAGCCGCCGGCGCTGCGGGCGGGGTCCCACGGGTTGCAGGTCCGCCCGAAGACGTCGTTCCAGGTGTTGCCGCCCGCCGCGAACTCGGGGGTGTTGGTCTTGCCGAGGATGATCGCCCCCGCGGCGCGCAGGCGCCGCACCACCACCGCGTCCTCGGCGGCCACGTGATCGGCGAAGATGGGCGAGCCGTACGTGGTGCGCAGGCCGGCGACCGGCGTGACGTCCTTGATCCCGACCGGGAGGCCGCACAGGGGACCGGGCGGCTCACCGCGCGCCAGGCGATCGTCGAGGTCGCGCGCGTCATCCAGCGCGCGCTCGTTGATGGTCACGATCGCGTTGAGTCGCTCGTTGTGGCGCACCACCCGCTCGAGGCAGGCCTCCACGACGGCGACGGCGGAGATCTGCCGCGCGGCCACGAGCCGCCGGATCTCGATGGCGGCGAGGTCGGGGAGGTCGGCCGAGATCACCGGGTCACTCCGCCTTCCATTCCCCCGTGAACGCGACCGTCCGCGCGAACGCGGCTTCGCCGCCCTGAAAAAGCCACGGGAAGCATCCGACGATCAGCCGCTTGTTCTGGATCTCGGGCGCGTCGATCCGGCCGCCCAGGTTCTCGATGTGAATGCAGTCCTTGGGGAAAAGCGCGTTGTGGGTCAGCTGGTAGGCGTCGTCCGGGAACAGGTGCTTCATCTGCGCCGCGCCGAACTTCGCCTCAGCCTTGGCGCGGACGCGCTCGCAGTGGTTGTGCATTCCCTTCCCGAGGAATCGTCCGATCGGGAGGTTCATCGGGTGATCGGTGGAGATGCAGTCCACGCCCCACACGTGGACCTTCTTCGCGAGCAGCCACGGCACCATGTCGGGGTGGGCGCCCGGGTGCAGGTGGATGTACTTCTCCTCGTCGGGAGTGCCGCCGAACTCGCCGAAGCGGTGCCAGCCGGTATGGAGGATCAGGATATCACCGTCGCGGACCTCCACCCGCTTCTCGATCATCTGCGGCGTGTACACGCCCAGCTCGTCCATCTCGTCGCGCAGGTCCACGATCACGCCCGGCCCGCACAGCCACTCGAGCGGGATCTGGTCGATCGTCTTGCCCGCGGTGACGAAGTGCCGCGGCGCGTCGAGGTGGGTGCCCATGTGGTTCGACGTCTGGATGTACTGCGCGTTCACCCCGTGCTCCGCCTTGCGCTTGATGTACTTCACCTCGAAAGGCGGGTAGTAGGGCCAGAACGAGCACCGCTCGTTGAGCGGCTGGGAGAGGTCATAGATGCGCATGGAGGGCTCCGGCACAGGGGATTGCGGATTGTGGATTGCGGATTGCGGATTGGCGGAGCGGTCGTCGGGTCGAGTGTCCCGCTACTCGAAGCACGTTGGGCGAATCCGCAATCCGCAATCCGCAATCGGCAACGAGAACTTCGGTGGCGCACCTCACGCCGGCATCCGCTCTGATCTCATCAGGAGCCAGTACAGCCCTCCCGCCACGCCCGCGGCCGAGAACCACGCGCCGTCGAACAAGAACCGGAGTGCCGGATGGGCGAGCCCGGCGAGCGCGGTGAGCGCCCCCGTCGTGAGGGCGAGCACGGCCCGGCGGTTCACGCCGCCGGCGTACGCATAGCGGCCGTGCTGGTCATACAG
>DATICZ010000173.1:0-2518 GCA_035456525.1 Gemmatimonadales bacterium | reverse complement strand
CGCGTACCGGCGGAGAGCCAGTCGGCGACCTTGGCGAGGACTTCGCCGGGGCGATCCCCCGGCGAGAGGACTTCGGCCACGAGATCGGGCGCCAGGTCGGGGAACCCGGTCGGCTCGGGGGTGGGAACTCGCTCGCGGCGGACGAACGCGACATCGGGGGCACGCACCGTGTCCGGTGCGCGGGCGAGAGTGAACCCGGTCTCCGCCGCGTAGACGGCGCCGAGGTCGTGGGCGTTCACGTAGTTGCCCAGTTGCAGAGCCAGGTTCAGGGCGATGCGGCCGTGCCGCCCGCCGGCGGGTTCGCGGACCACGAGCACGCCCCGCACCAGCTCGACGCGCTTGTCGGGGATATGGACCCGGAGCAACTCATCGGCCGTCAGCAAGCCGGGAGGTGAGGTCATGGGCGGAACGTACGGGAGCTCGACGGGCATCGCAAGCCAAAAGGTGGGCACGGTGCGTCAACAAACGTTCAACGGATCGATGAGGGCGCCGCGCGACCATCACCGTGGTGCATGCGACTCGCTAGCGCCGCCGTCCTTTGGGTCGCGGGACCTTGGCTCCTCTGCGCCGGGCTTCGGAGAGGCCGATGGCGATCGCCTGCTTGCGGCTCTTCACTCGGCCGCCCTTGCCGCCGCGCCCGCTTCTCAGGGTGCCGCGCTTGCGGCGACGCATGGCGCGTGCGACGCTGCGGCTCGCGGCCGGGCCGTAGCGCCGGGATCCGCGTTTCCTGCTCGCTTTGCGGGGCATACCGACCTCCGGAAGAGGTTCGTCGCCACTCTACCCCGGGGGAAACCGGCGGTTGCGCGCGAATGTGGCCGCGATCACACACGCACGGGTCACGATGCGCGGTTCAGTCGTCGAGAGCGAGAGAACCCCCGGGAGCCGCCGGGTTACGACAGGACGCAGGCCCCCACACAAGGAGGAACTATGGGGACCAGACAGCGAATTCTTTCCGTCGCCCTCAGCGCGGCGGTGCTGGCGTCGGTCAGTCTCAACGGTTGCGCCACGCACACCCAGACCGGCGCCGTCGTCGGCGCGACGGGCGGTGCCGTCGTGGGCGGCGTGATCGGGAAGGCCACCGGCTCCACGGCACGCGGAGCCATCATCGGCGCGGCCGTCGGTGGCACGGCCGGAGCGATCATCGGTTCGCGGATGGACCGGCAGGCGAAGGAGCTGGCACAGAACATCCCGGGCGCCAAGGTCGAGCGCGTCGGGGAAGGCATCCAGGTGACGTTCGAGTCGGGGCTGCTGTACGATTTCGACTCCGACGTGGTGCGGACCGAGGCGCGCAAGAACCTGCGGGCGCTGGCGACGAGCCTCGACAAGTATCCCGGATCCGACATCCTCATCGTCGGCCACACCGACCAGGTGGGATCGGCGTCGTACAATCAGAGCCTCTCCGAGCGACGCGCCGCCGCCGCGGCGGACTATCTGGTCCTGCAGGGCGTCGAACGCAGCCGGGTATCCACCCGGGGAATGGGTGAGGTGGAGCCGCTCGCGGGCAACGACACCGAGCGCGGTCGGGAGCTGAACCGGCGGGTAGAAGTCGCGATCTTCGCCAGTAAGGCGTACAAGGCGGAAGTGGCGCAGCGCTGAACGCCCAAGGAGCGACGATCATGCCAGGCATTCTGAAACGCCGTAGCGGTTTCCAGCTGCACCCGTGGGTGCTTGCGACAGCCGCGCTCGTGTTGCTCAGCTGTGGCGGAGCCACGCCGATCAAGACCTTGCTCGATGATCCGCAACAGTTCGATGGCAAGACCGTCCGGATTGCGGGGGAAGTCCAAGGTTCGGTGGGCGCCCTGGGCTTTGGGGCCTACCAGGTGAATGACGGGACCGGGACGCTGTCCATCGTGAGCGAAGGCGGTGGCGTGCCGCGGCAGGGGGCCAAAGTCGGGGTAGAGGGGACGTTCCGATCGGCGTACACGCTCGGGACCACGACCGCGGCCGTTCTGGTGGAGCAGCGCCGGTACACCCCCTGAGTTCTACCGCTCCCCCTGACCCCCTCTCCGCTACGTGGAGAGGGGGAACCAGGTAGATCAGATCTGTGTCCGCCGGTGCACCACCAGGCGGAGGAAGCTCTTGACCGCCAGGTGCAACATCATGTAGGAGATCAGGGCGATCACGATCGGCAGCGCGAAGGTGCTGCCGTCGTCGGCAACCGGGCTCGACACGATGCCGCGGAACATGCCGTAGAACGGCTCCGTGATATCACGGATCAGCTGCACGAAACCGGTGCGGGAATTCGCGCCGATCACGCCCAGCGACAGCCGGATCACGAGCAGGCCATACAGCACGTAGAACAGGTAATCGATGTATTGCGAGAAGCGCGCCAGACCACGCTCGCGCCTCACGGCGCGATCGGTGCTGACCACCTGCTCGATCGCCTTGCCGCGGAACTTGCCGGCCACCTGCTCCAGCTGCTGCAGCTCGGTCGTCGTCGCTCGCTCGGCACGCTCGACGATCTCCTCGTTCACCTCACGCTCGACCTTCGACTTCATCGAGCCGTGCAGTGCGGCCC
>DATICZ010000172.1:0-9453 GCA_035456525.1 Gemmatimonadales bacterium | reverse complement strand
TGGGCCGGGAGCTCGACATCCCGGTGTTCCTCTATGCGCGCGCCGCGGCGCGCCCGGAGCGCGAACGGCTGCCCGACATCCGTAAGGGCGAGTTCGAGGGACTGCGCGACCGCATCGGGACCGACCCGGCGGTCGATCCGGATTTCGGGCCCAAGCGCATTCACCCCACGGCAGGCGCCACGGCGATCGGTGCGCGTCCCTTCCTCGTCGCCTACAACATCTACCTCGACAGCCCGGACGTGGTACTCGCGAAGGAGATCGCGAAAGGCATCCGCACCTCGAGCGGCGGGCTCCCCGCCGTCCAGGCGAGCGGCTTCGACGTGAACGGCCGCGCCCAAGTATCCATGAACCTGCTCGACATCGACGTGACGCGGCCCGCGACGGTGTACGCGGCGGTGGAGCGTGCCGCGCGGGAGCGAGGGGTCGGCATCCTGAAGAGCGAAGTCGTCGGGCTGATCCCCGAGCGCGCGATCCTTGGAGCGGGGGCGGGCCTCCTCAAGCTCCCCGATGCCGCCGATCACCTGCTCGAGGCGAAGATCCGGGCGGTCGAGGGCCCCACACTCGACGGGTGGATCGACGAGCTGGCGGGCGGCGCGCCCGTTCCGGGAGGCGGCAGCGCTGCGGCGCTCGCTGGAGCGCTGGCCGCGGCGCTGGTCGCGATGGTGTCGCGACTGACCATCGGCCGGAAGGCCTACGCCGCCGTGGACGAGCGCGCCCGGACCATCCTCGCCGAAGCGGAGACGCTGCGGACCGAGCTGCGACGCCTGGTGGACGATGACGCCGCGGCGTACAGCGGGGTCAGCGCGGCGTACAAGATCCCCAAGGACGATCCGGGGCGCGCAGCGGCGATCGACGCCGCCCTGCTCGTCGCGGCACGGTCGCCGCTCGAGATGGCGCGCCGCGCCGCTCGCCTCGTCGTCCTCGCCGGGGAAATCGGCGGCATCGGGAACAGGAACGCGCGCTCGGATGCGCTCGTCGGACAGGGACTCGCCCGCGCCGCCCTGGCGGGAGCGGTGGAGAACGTGCGGGTCAACGTCGAGTCCCTGGGCGACCCGGCGTCGGGGGCAGCGTTGTTGGAGGAGGCCCTGCGGTTGGAGCGTGAGGCCGGCTCGAGCTAGTTAGTGCCCGTTCTTCGACAGCTGGGTGAGGATCCGCGGCGCCGCCCCGTTGTCCCCGATCGCCACCGTATGCTCGAAGTGCGCCGATAGCGAGCCGTCCACCGTTACCACCGTCCACTTGTCGGACAGCGTCCGGATCTCCGCCCCGCCGATGTTCACCATCGGCTCGATCGCGATCGTCATGCCGGGAACGAGCCGCGGCCCGCGCTTCGGCTTGCCGAAGTTCGGCACCTGCGGCTCCTCGTGGAAGCTCGACCCGATGCCGTGCCCCACCATCTCCCGTACGACCGAGTAGCCCGCCGCTTCCGCCACCTGCTGCACCGCGTGCCCGATGTCGCCCACGTGGTTGCCCGCCTTCGCCTGGGCGATGCCCGCCGCGAGCGCCTCCTGGGTCACCTGCAGCAGACGCCGGACCTCCGGCGTCACCTCCCCCACCGGGAAGGTCGCCGCCGAATCGGCGTGCAGCCCTTCGAGCTGCACCCCCACGTCCACGCTGATCAGGTCCCCGTCCTTCAAAACGCGCTTGGCGGACGGGATGCCGTGGACCACTTCCTGGTTGATCGAGGTGCAGAGTGTGGCGGGGAAGTCGTACAATCCCTTGAACGACGGCAGCGCCCCGGGGTGACTGCGGATGAACTCCTCGGCCCGGCGGTCCAGCTCCTTCGTCGAGATGCCGGCCTTCACGGTGCGCCCCATGAGGGCCAGCGTCTCGGCGACGATGCGGCCGGCGGCCGCCATCGTCTCGATCTCCCGCGGCGACTTGAGCGTGATCATCGTCCCAGAATCCGCTTGATTTCCTCGGCGATCTCTTCGACGGTGCCGACGCCCGGCACCCGGTGCATCACGCCGCGCTGCGCGTAATAGGCCACGAGCGGGGCGGTGTCCTTGTGGTAGGTGACGAGGCGCGTGCGGATCGCCTCGGGCGTATCGTCGGCACGGCCCTCCTGCAGCGCGCGCCCGTGCAGGCGCTTGACCAGCTCCTCTTCCGGCACGTCCAGCAGCAGGACGTGCGCGAGCCGCTGGCCCCGCGACGTGAGGGTCTTTTCCACCAGCTCCGCTTGCACCGCCGTGCGGGGGAAGCCGTCGAAGATGGCCCCCTGCTGCGCCTCGGGCTTCGCCAGCTCGTTCTTGATCAGCTCGAGGATCAGGGTATCGGGAACGAGCTTGCCCGCGTCGTAGAAGGCCTTCGCCTGAACGCCCAGGGGCGTCCCGGCCTTCATGGCCCCGCGGATGATGTCGCCGGTAGCGATCTTCGGAACGCCGAGCCGCTGCGCCAGAATCGCGCCTTGCGTCCCCTTGCCCGAACCGGGCGCGCCCAGGAGCAGAATGAACATCGCCCCCTCCCCCGCGCGCCCCGCCCTAGCGGGTGCGGCCGCGGAACTTGATGCGGCCTTCTTTCATGAACCCGTCGTAGTGGCGCAGCAGGAGATGCTGCTGCACCTGCTGCACCGTATCGAGGGCCACCCCGACGACGATCAGCAGCGCCGTGCCGCCGAAGCCGAACGGCATGTTGAGCACGTTGCCGATGATGATCGGCAACAGCGCCACCACGGTGAGGAACAGCGCGCCCGGCAGCGTGATGCGCGACAGCACCTCGTCGATGTAGTCGGCGGTCGCCGCCCCCGGCTTCACTCCCGGGATGAACCCGCCCTGCTTCTTGAGGTTCTCCGCCAGATCCACCGGGTTGAAGATGATGGACGTATAGAAGTAGGCGAAGAACACGATCAGCAGGAACAGCGACGCCAGGTACACCGGCGAGGTCACAGAGAAGTAGTTCGCGAACTGCTTCAGCCACGGCACGTTGCTGAACGTCGCCAGCGTCCCCGGCACGATGATCAGCGACTGGGCGAAGATGATCGGCATCACGCCGGACGAATTGATGCGCAGCGGAATGAACGTCTTGCGTCCCTCCGCGATTCGTCCTCGACCCATCACCTTGCGGGGGATCTGGATCGGGATGCGCCGCGCCGCCACCGTCACCGCGACCGTTCCCGCCACCACCAGCACCATCATGACAAGGATCACGAGCAGCACGCCGAAGCGCAGCGACCCCGCCTGCAGCGCCTCGAAGGTGCGGATCGTCTCGGGTCCGATGCGCTCGACGATCGAGAAGAAGATCATCAGGCTCTGCCCGTTGCCCAGACCGCGCTCGGTGATCTGCTCCGCCAGCCACATGACGAGCAGGCCACCCGTCGTGAGCGTGAGCACCGTGGTCAGCCGGAAGCCGAAGCCCGGGCTCCCCACCGCCCCGGGAATCTGCGTCTCCACGAACAGGGCGTACCCGTACGCCTGGAACAGACAGAGGATCACCGTGAGGTACCGGGTCCACTGGGTCAGCGTTTTCCGGCCCTCTTCGTCCCGCTGCATCTTCTCGATGACCGGGAACACCGGCCCCGCGAGCTGGAACACGATGCTTGCGGAGATGTACGGCATGATGCCGAGCGCGAACACGCTGGCCCGCGCCAGCGCGCCGCCCGAGAACAGATCGTACAGCCCGAACAGCGTCCCGCTCGACTGGTTGGCGTAGTCCGCCAACGCCGCGAGGTTCACCCCCGGCGTCGCGATGTGCGCGCCGACGCGGTAGATCAAGAGGCACAGGAGCGTGAAGAGGATCTTCTCCTTCAGCTCCGGCACCTTGAACAGGTTCGGGATCCGCGGGGCGGTCACGCGCTCGGTCCCTCGATGGTGCCGCCGGCCGCCTCGATCTTCTGTCGCGCCGAGGCCGAGACCCCGACGCCCTTCACCGTGAAGCGGCGCTGCACGTCACCCATGCCCAGCAGCTTGATCGGCGTGTCGGGCCGGCGCACCAGCCCCGCCCCGAACAGCGTCTCCGGCGTCACCTCGGCGCCCTCGGCGAGCAGCCCCAGGTGGCGCACGTTCACGACCTGCGCCGGCTCCCGGAACGGGTTGGTGAACCCGCGCTTGGGAATGCGCCGGATGAGCGGCATCTGTCCGCCCTCGAACCCCGGCCGCACGGTGCCCCCGGCGCGGGCCCGCTGGCCCTTCTGGCCGCGTCCCGAAGTCTTGCCGATGCCGGAGCCGGGACCGCGCCCCACGCGCAGCCGTGCGTGGGTGGACCCGCGGGGCGGCCGCAGCGTCGACAGCGTGATCGGGCGCGGCTCCGCGCTCCCCGCTGCCGGCTTCGCCGGCGCCTTGGCGGCCGCCTTGCGGCGCGGCGCGGCGCGCCGGGCCGGTTTCGCCTTCGTCTTCCCCTTCGCCTTGGCCATCGTCCTTATCCCTTGACGGGCGTCACCCGCACGAGGTGGCGCACCTGGTACAGCATGCCGCGCAGCGCCGGATGATCGGCGTGCACGACCACGTCCTGGTGGTGCTTCAGGCCGAGCGCCTCGAGCGTGCGCTTCACGCGTGCCGGCTTTCCCGAGCCCGATCGCGTCTGGCGGATCTCGAGCTTGCCCTTCCCGACCGGCGGCAGCACCGGATCGGTGCTGCTCTTCCGTTTGCGGTATTTCCGCGTCGGCGGCAGCCTACCCACGGGTCGCCTCCTGGCGGGCCTTGTAGTGGATCGCCTCGACCTCCACGCCGCGCTCTTTCGCCACCCGACGCGCCGTCGTGAGGTGGGTGAGGCCGTCCATCGTGGCCCGCACCATGTTGTGCGGATTGGTGGACCCGAGGCTCTTGGTCAGGATGTCGCGCACGCCGGCGCATTCGAGCACCGCGCGCACCGGACCGCCGGCGATGACGCCGGTGCCGCTCGCCGCCGGCTTGAGCAGCACGCGCCCCGCGCCGTGCTGCCCGATGATCTCGTGCGGGATCGTGCCGCCGGTGAGCGGTACTTCCGCGGTCTTGCGCCGGGCCGCTTCCACCGCCTTGCGCACCGCCTCGCTGACCTCGTTGGCCTTCCCGGTGGCGACACCGACGTGCCCCTGCCCGTCGCCCACCGCGACCAGGGCGTTGAAGCTGAAGCGCCGCCCGCCCTTCACGACCTTGGCCACGCGATTGATGGCGATGACGTTCTCCACCATGCCGTCGCCTTCGCGGCCTCGGTCGCCGCCCGGGCCCCGCTCGCCGCCGCGGCCGCGCCCATGGCCATGCCCGCCGCGTCCCCCGCCGCCGCGCCCGCCGCGCCCGCCACGCCGGTGATGCTCGGGTGCCGGTGCCGGCTCGACCGCGGTCGCGGCCGTTTCGGGAGCGGGGGGAGGAGGAGACGCCGTCTCGGGCGCCTGCGCGCCCGGCAGTTGTTCTTCCATCATCTAGAGCTCCAATCCGCCTTTGCGGGCGCCCTCGGCCACCGCTTTGACGCGCCCGTGGTACTGGTAACCGCCGCGGTCGAACACGACCTTGGCGATCCCTTTGTCTTTGGCCCGGGCGGCGATCAGCTTCCCCAACGCGAAGCTCTTCGCCGTCTTGCCCTTGCCGTCCACCTGGATGCCCTCGGTCGTGTCGGCCGCGCCGACCAAAGTCACGCCGCGCTCGTCGTCCACCAGCTGGGCGTAGATGTGCTTGGAGGAGCGGAACACCACGAGGCGCGGCCGCGCCGCGGTGCCGCTGATGCGCTTGCGGACGCGCAGGTGCCGGCGCGCGCGCCGGTCGGCCTGCGTCTTGATCTTGCGAATCGCGCGCATGGCTACTTCGCCGCCTGGGCGGTCTTGCCCGCCTTGCGCCGCACCTGCTCGCCCACGTAGCGGATCCCCTTCCCCTTGTACGGCTCCGGTGGACGCACGCTGCGCAGCTCGGCCGCGACCTGCCCCACCAGCTCCTTGTCCACGCCCTGGACCTTCACCTGCGTGTTGCCTTCGACCGTAATCGTGATGCCCTTCGGGGCGTGATACGGCACCGGGTGCGAGAAACCCACGACGAGCTGTACGCCGAACGGCTTGGCCTCGGCCTTGTAGCCGACGCCCTGGATCTCGAGGGCGCGGCTGAAGCCGTGGGTGACGCCTTCGACCATGTTCGCCACCAGCGTGCGGGTGAGCCCGTGCAATGCCTTGTGGCGCGGCTCGTCGGAGGGCCGCCGCACCGCGACCGTGCCGTCCTCCAGCGCGAGCGTCAGGTCCGGGTGCATCGTCCGGCTGATCTCGCCCTTGGGACCCTTCACCGTGATCGTCCGTCCCGCGATCGTCGCCGTCACGCCCTTGGGGAGCGGAACCGGACGTTTGCCGATACGCGACATGGCCGCCTCCTACCAGACCACCGCGAGCAGCTCGCCGCCCACCCGGGCGGTCCGCGCGTCGCGGTCCGACATCACGCCCTGCGGCGTGCTGAGGATCGCCATCCCCAATCCGTTCTTCACCCGCGGGATCTCGCGCGCCTTCACGTAGCGCCGCAGGCCCGGGGCCGAGACGCGCACCAGCTCGCGAATCACCGGGGCGTCGTTGTGGTACTTGAGATAGAGGCGCAGCAGACCGAAGCGGCCATCGTCCAGGACCTTGAAGTCCTGGATGTAATGGTTGTCGCGCAGGATCCGGGCGATCTCCACTTTCAGCTTCGACACCGGCATGTCGACCCGGCGGTGCCCCGCCGTACAGGCGTTGCGCACCCGGGTGAGCATGTCGGCGACGGGGTCAGTCATACTCATCGCGCCTCCCGCCTACCAGCTGGCTTTGCGGACGCCGGGGATTTCCCCGCGCAGCGCCAGCTCACGGAAACAGATGCGACACAGCCCGAACTTGCGGAGCGTGGCCCGGCTGCGGCCGCAGCGCTGACAGCGCTGATACGCCCGCACCTTGAACTTCGGGGTGCGCTTGACTCGCTCGATCCAGCATTTTTTTGCCATGCCGTCCTCTCCTAGCCGACCGCGACCGGGGATTCGCCGCGGAACGGCATCCCCATCTCGCGCAACAGCGCCATGGCCGTGTCGTCGCGGCCGGCGTTCGTGACGAATGTGATGTCCATCCCGTGGATCTGCTCGACCTTGTCGTAGTCGATCTCCGGGAATACCATCTGCTCCTTGATGCCCAGCGTGTAATTCCCCCGGCCGTCGAAGCTCTTGGTCGGCAACCCCCGGAAGTCGCGCATCCGCGGCACGGTCACCGAGATGAACCGGTCGAGGAATTCATACATCCTCGGGCCCCGCAACGTCACGGCGCAGCCGATCGGTACGCCGGCCCGCAGGTTGAAGTTCGCGATCGCCTTCTTGGCGCGCGTGATCACGGGCCGCTGCCCGGTGATCGCGCCGAGCTCCGCCGCCGCCGTCTCCAGCGACTTCGGGTTCTTCGGCGCGTCGCCCATCCCGACGTTCAGCACGATCTTCACCAGCTTCGGGATCTGGTGCGGGTTCGCGAACCCGAACTGCTGCTGCAGCTTGGGCCGCACCCGCTGCTCGTAGTGCACCCGCAGCCGCGCGGGCGGCGCCGGCTCGAGCTCCGCCTGAGGCTCGGCCGCCTCCGCGGGGGGCGCGCCCTTCGCCGGCTTCGCCGGTTTGGTCTTCTTTTCCTTGGTCTCCGCCATGCTCACCTCACCCGCGGGATCGGCTGTCCCGATTTGACCGCGATCCGCTCGACCGTGCCGTCCTTGTCCCGCCGCCGGCGCACCCGCGTGGGCGCTCCCGACTTGGGATCGAGCAGCATCACCTTCGATGCCGCGATCGGGGCGGGCCGCTCGATGATCTTGCTCTCCTGCTCGGCGGTCCGCGCCCGCTGGTGCTTCTTCACGATGTTCACGCCCTCCACCGTCACCCGCAGCAGCTTGGGGTGCACGTGCAGGACCTTGCCTTCCTTGCCCTTGTCGTCGCCCCGGATCACCCGGACGGTGTCGCCCTTGGCGAAGTGCATCTTGTAGCGCAGCGGCTCGGTGCCCCGCACGCGCCGCGACTTGTGATAGACCAGCGGCTTCATGTCAGATCACCTCCGGCGCGAGCGACACGATCTTCATGAACTTCTTGTCGCGCAGCTCCCGGCCCACCGGGCCGAAGATGCGAGTCGCCCGCGGCTCGCCCTGATCGGTGATCAGCACGGCGGCGTTCTCGTCGAACCGGATGTAGGAGCCGTCCCGGCGCTTGGTCTCCTTCGCCGTCCGCACGATCACGGCCTTCGCCACTTCCCCCTTCTTGATCTGCCCCGTGGGAATGGCGTCCTTGATCGTGACGACCACGATGTCGCCGAGTCCCGCGTAACGCCGCTTGGACCCGCCGAGCACGCGGATGACGAGCGCCTTCCGGGCGCCCGAATTGTCCGCAATCTTGAGTATCGATTCCTGCTGAACCACGGTCCCCTCCGGCCCTTACTTCGCCCGCTCGAGAATCTCGACCACCCGCCAGCGCTTCGTCTTCGAGAGCGGGCGCGTCTCCTCGACCCGGACGGTGTCTCCGGTCTTGGCCCCCTGCTCGTCGTGGGCCGCGACCGTCTTGGTGCGGACCACCTGCTTGCCGTAGAAGCCGTGGGCGTAGCGGCGCACCAGCGCCACCGTCACGGTCTTCTGCCGCTTGTCGCTCGTCACCACGCCCGTCCGGCTCTTGCGCCGCGTCCTCATGCCTGCCTCCCCGCCACCGCGCGCTCGCGCAGAATGGTCTCGAGGCGCGCGATGTCCCGCCGCATCATCCGGAACTGCAGCGGGTTCGTAATCGCCTCCGTCCCCGCCCGGAACCGCAGGCGGAACCGCTCCTCGCGCAGCACGGCGAGCTTCTGCTCCAGCTCCTCCGTCTTCAGCTGCCGCAGGTCGTCGGGTCGTTGCCGCGCCATTTACCGCTCCTCCCGCTTCACGAACTTCGACCGGAGGGGGAGTTTCGCCGCGGCCAGCGTGAGCGCGTGGCGCGCCAGCGACTCCTCGATCCCCTCGACCTCGAACATCACCCGGCCCGGCTTCACCACCGCGACCCACCCTTCGGGGTTGCCCTTCCCCTTCCCCATCCGGGTCTCGGCCGGCTTCTTCGTGATCGGCTTGTCGGGGAACAGCCGGATCCACACCTTGCCGCCGCGCTTCATCTCGCGCGTCAGCGCGACGCGCGCCGCTTCGATCTGCCGGTTGGTGATCCAGCCCGGATCGAGCGACATCAACCCGAAGTGCCCGAACGCAACGGTGTTGCCGCGCGTGGCGAGCCCGTTGGTGTTGCCCTTGAACCGCTTGCGGAACTTGACGCGCTTGGGAGCCAGCATCGTCAGACGCCCGTCGAGTAGGTGCGGCCCGCCAGCTCCTCGGTCCGCTCACCCTTGAAGATCCACACCTTCACGCCGATCGTCCCGTACGTCGTCTTGGCCGTCGACGTGGCGTAGTCCACGTCGGCCCGCAGCGTGTGCAACGGCACGCGGCCCTCGTGGTAGCCCTCCACGCGCGCGATCTCGGCGCCGCCCAGGCGCCCGCCGCACTTGATCTTGATCCCCTGCGCCCCCATCCGCATCGCGCTCTGCACCGCCCGCTTCATCGCGCGGCGGAACGAGAT
>DATICZ010000171.1:0-2204 GCA_035456525.1 Gemmatimonadales bacterium | reverse complement strand
AGGTTGTGCACAGTTTTTCCGCGCGCGGGCGCGCCCGTGCCCGTGCGCGCGAGGCCGTCCGGGTCGCCGGACGCGTGATCGGCTTCGAACTCGGCCGGGGAACGCATCCCCAGCGTCGAGTGCAGCCGGTTCGGGTTGTAGAAGCCCTCCACGTACTCGAAGATCGCCGAGCGCAGCTCGGTGCGGGTCGCCCAGCCTCCCTTCGGGGTGTCGTGGAGCAGCAGCTCCTTGGTCAGCGTCGCGAAGAACGTCTCGGCGACGGCGTTGTCGAAACACGAGCCGACGGCGCCCATCGACTGCGCGATCCCCGCGTCGTGAGCGGCCTGGCCGAAGGTCAGGCCGATGTACTGCCCGGGCTCAACCGGTCCTCGCAACAGTGTCGATCTGGGACGCTACCCGTTGGCCCGGATGACCGTGACAGGGCTGGGGTTCTCCTCGTCGGAGAGAGTCCGCTGGGGGAATCCAGCGCGCCGGCGCCGCGGAGCCCTGAGCCCGTAGGGCGAAGGGTGTAGCGGCGCCGGCGCGCTGTGCGCTCGCCGGACACCCCCTCGTGATGTCCGGGGCCGGTGGTCAGGCGGCTGCTGTCAGGTACTCGTCGAGCGCCTCGGCCGGGGTCCTCCAGCCGAGCGTCTTTCGCGGTCGGCTGTTGAGCGCGTCGGCCACGGAGGCGAGGTCCTCTGCGCTGTAGCGGGCGAGGTCGGTGCCCTTGGGGAAGTACTGGCGCAGCAGGCCGTTGGTGTTCTCGTTGCTGCCGCGCTGCCACGGGCTCCGCGGGTCGCAGAAGTACACCGCCAGGCCGGTGTCGATCCGCAGCTTGGCGTGCTGGGCCATCTCCGCGCCCTGGTCCCACGTCAGTGAGCGCCGCAACTGCTCGGGGAGCGTGGTGATCGTGGCGGCGATCGCGTCGCGGACGGCGTCGGCGCCATGCCCGGTCAGCGCCGGCCCGTTCTTGCCCCGCGGGCCGGCCTGGGCGTTCATCGGCGGCAGATGCAGCAGCATCGTGAAGCGGCTGCTGCGCTCGACGAGCGTGCCGATCGCCGAGCTGTCCAGGCCGATGATCAGGTCGCCCTCCCAGTGACCCGGGACGGCGCGGTCCTCAGCCTCGGCGGGCCGCTGACTGATCATCACCTCGTCGGTCACGAAGCCCTTGCCGCGCCCGGCGGTGCGGGCACGCGGGACGCGCAGCGCCCTGCCGGTCCGCAGGCAGGCGGTCAGCTCGCGGCGCAACCCGCCGCGGCCCTGCACGAACAGCGACTGGTAGATCGCCTCATGGCTGACGCGCATCGACTCATCATCAGGGAACTCCAGCCGCAACCGGTGCGAGATCTGCTCAGGGCTCCACGCGCGGCCCCAGCGCCGATCCTTGCGCCGCCCGTGACGACGCCCGATCCACGCGACGTCCGGACCCTTGACCGCGACGCCGTCCGGACGCTTGACGACCCCCGACAGCCGGTCCTGCACGTACTCGCACAGCTTCTGGTTGACGGCCAGCTTCGCCGGCTTGGGACGCCGCGCCCGCAGGTCGGCATGCCACTGCGCCGTCGTCGCGCGGTACTCCATCCCGCCGCTGCGGGTCGCTGCGTTGCGCCGCAGCTCCCTGGAGATCGTCGACGGCGAGCGATCGCTCCGCCTGGCGATCTCCCTGACCCCGCACCCCTGCGCGCGCAACAGCGCGATCTCCTCGCGCTCGGCGAACGACAGGTACCGCCCCGACGCCGGGGCCAGCGTGACGGACGGCATCCCGCCACCCTCGCGAAACCACCGGACGCCAACCGGCCCCGACACCCCGGCCTCCGCTGCAGCGTCCTCGCTGGACAGCCCACGCCCGATCGCTCTCCAGAACCGCTGCCGATGCTCCAACCGCCCGACCGGCGGCCGCCCCGGTGACCGCATCGCCGGCCGCCCCGCCCGATCCGACGCCCGCTTTCTGCCTGCCATCGCAACCCCTCTCGCTCAAGGTGTTGCGACGACCAGTTGAATCCGCCCTGGCCGCCGTGGTCGGAATGATGGATCGTCCCCTTCGCCGGCCGTCGCCGATGCACGGCCATCTCCAGCGCGGCTACGACGAGCTCTTGGCGCATGTGGGGCGCCATCGCCCAGCCGACGATCCGGCGGCTGAAGAGATCCTGCACGGCGGCGAGGTACAACCAGCCTTCGCCGGTCTTGACCTGCTTGATGTCCGCGCACCACACCTTGTTGGGGGC
>DATICZ010000170.1:0-2916 GCA_035456525.1 Gemmatimonadales bacterium | reverse complement strand
GACCTTGAACCCGCCCCCCGCATCGTCCGGCGCGTGGTCGGCCACAAAGGCGCTCAATTCCCGCTTCAACAGGGCCGCCACCTTCCGCTTGAGCACCGGCCCGGCGACCGATCCCTTGCCCTTCCCCGTGATGAAGTGCAGCACGCCGCCGCCGCGCCGGTGCCAGTTCTCCACGACCTTGCGCACCGTGTGCTCGGCATCGACCGCACCGAGGCCATGCAGGTCTATCGTATCGGCGACCGGGGCGTCCAGCAATGCGTCACGACTGTCGAATGCCGGGAATCTGGTCCTCGTTTTGCGACTCACCTGTGCGCCTCCCTGGTCAATCTATACCGCGGGTGGCCCCCCTCGCCTGATCACCCGGCGCAGCGCAGTTTTGGCCCCACGACCCTTTCGCTCGAGGTGGTCCATGCGATTCCGGTCCTGGTTGGCCTTGTCCGGCGCCCTGCTCGCCGCCGTCACTTCACCGCTCCCCGCGCAGGAGCGCGGCAGCGGCACCGTGACCGGCACCATCACGCGCCGCAGCGACGGCGGCCCGCTCGCCGCCGTCACCATCACCGTGAAGGGCGCGGCCGCGAGCGCCGTCACCGGCACCGACGGGCGCTACGTCCTCCAGCGTGTCCCGGAAGGCACGCAGACGCTCGTCATACGCTGGCTCGGCTACCGCTCGCACGAAGCGACCCTCGTGGTCACCGCGGGCGGCACTCACACCGTCGATGTGGCGCTCGAGGCGCAGCCGATCACCCTGGGCGAAGTGGTGGTCGAGGGCGCCTCCCGAGCCCCCGAACGCGTCGTGGAGGCCCCCGCGGCCGTGGCCGCGATCGATCCGGCCGTGAGTCGCGCCCTCTCCACGACCGGGCAGGTCCCGCTCGCGCTCGGCACCGCGCCCGGCGTCGATCTGGTGCAGAGCGGCATGAACGATTTCAACCTCAACGCCCGCGGCTTCAACTCGACCCTGAACCGCCGCGTCCTGGTGCTGCAGGACAGCCGGGACCTCGCCATCGCCTTCCTCGGCTCTCAGGAATGGAACGGCATGGCGCTCCCCCTCGAGGACTTCGGGCGGGTCGAGGTGGTACGGGGCCCCGGCTCGGCGCTGTACGGCGCGAATGCCTTCGCCGGCGTGGTGAACATCATCTCGCCCGCGTCGCGCGAAGTGGTCGGAACGAAGCTCACGCTCGCCGGCGGCGAGCTGAGCACGATGCGCGCCGACCTGCGCCATGCCGGCCTCCTGTCCGCGGGCCGGTTCGGCTACCGCATGAATCTCGGGTACAACCGCAGCGACACCTGGAGTCGCTCGCGCACGGCGCGCGACTCGAGCGATTTCCGGACCGAGTACGCCGAGGGAACGGACGCGCCGATTACACCGGTCACCCCGGAGGTGCGGCCGTTGAACGGCCAGGACACCGTGGCGGGCCGTCTGGCGATCGGCGACCGCAAAGACCTGGTGAACATGTACGGCTCGGTGCGGCTCGATTACTACGCCGATAACGGCGCCGTGGGCTCGGTGGAAGGCGGCGCGTCCCAGGTCGAAAACGAAGTGTTCGTGACGGGCATCGGACGGGTGCAGGTGCTCCAGGGCTTCAAACCGTGGACGCGGCTCGCCTGGGTGGCGCCGCAATACAACCTGACGGCGTGGTATTCCGGCCGCGACACGCGCGAGCCACAGTATTCGCTCGCCTCCGGCGCACCGCTGCTCGAGCATTCGGCGATCTTGCACGTCGAGGGCCAGGTCCACCGCGGCTTCGCGAGCGACGCGGGACGCGTCGTGCTCGGCGCCTCGTTCCGCCGCTACAACCTCGACACCGACTCCTCGCTGATGGCCCCACAGGACGACAACCGCGGCGACGGCTACTACTCGGCGTACGGCCAGGCCGAGTACAAGCTGCTGCCCACGCTGCGCGCGGTTGTCGCAGGACGATTCGACGACGGGACCATCTTCGACCCGCAGTTCTCCCCCAAGGGCGCGCTGGTGTACAGCCCCAATGAACGCCACTCGATTCGCGTCACGGTGAACCGGGCTTTCCAGACGCCCAACTACTCGGAGCTCTACCTGCGCGCGCGGGCCGGGGCGCCCACCGCGGCCCCGGCGACGCTGGAAGGGACGCTCGAGGGCTACTTCGCCACGATTCGCGCGAATTTCGGGGCCGACCCGACCCTGCCCGCGACCCCGACGAATCTGCCCTGGAACTTCAGCCCGTTCACCCAACCCCTCGCGCTCGGCAACGCGAACCTCGACGTCGAGAAGGTGACCGGGTTGGAGCTGGGCTACAAGGGAAGCCTGACGAGCCGGTTGTACACGAGCATCGATCTCTATCAGAACCGGCTCTCCAATTTCGTCACCGATCTGCTGCCGGCCGTGAACCCGGCCTACCCGACCTACCAGCTGACCGACGGCGGCACGAACATCCCGGGGACCCTCTCCGCATTGGACACTTACCTGGCGGGAAGAGGCCTGCCGCCGACCCACCCGCTGCGGGCCGCGATCCCGCAACTGCAGGGCGGGTACGCCCAGCTCAACGGCGCGCTCGTCAACACGGGGCTGCTCGCCACATTGCCCGACGGCTCGCGCGCCATCGTCGTGTCCTACGCCAACGCCGGGAAGGTGACGGAGCGGGGCGTGGAACTGGGCGTCGGTTATCAGCTGACCGACGAGCTGCGCGTCGAGGGATCGTACACGTTCTTCGATTTCGACAAGCCCACGGGCACCGCCGCGGGCGACAAGCTGCTGCCCAACACCCCGAAGCACAAAGGGACGCTGAACCTGCAGTATGCCGGGGCGCAGGGGCTCGATCTCGGCATCATGCTGCGGCGCCAGACGGCGTTCGAGTGGGCGGCCGGGATCTTCAGCGGCTGGGTGGATTGGAGCCAGACGGTCAACGTCAACGCGGGCTACCGGATCGGCAACAACCTGCGGCT
>DATICZ010000169.1:0-2727 GCA_035456525.1 Gemmatimonadales bacterium | reverse complement strand
GTGGACGGAGCCGTCGGCATGGAAGTCGTGGTCGTCATGGGGCCAGGAGTCCTCGAACGAGGTGATCGGCGAAGTGGGCGCCGAGCGTCGGTGGGTGCACCGAGCCGGTGGGCGAGTACCAGCGGGCGACCCAGTTGATGGCGCCCAGGATCGCGAAGACGGCGAGCTTCGGGTCTACCGCGCGGAACTCGCCGGCGGCGATGCCGCGGCGGATCATGTCGCGCAACGCCTGCTCGTAGCGGTCGCGGGCGGCGATGACCTCTACCTGGTGGCGGGGCGAGAGCGCCGAGACCTCGAACGCGAGCGAGGAGCCCTCCAGGGTGTCGGTCATGACCCGCACGTGCTCGCGGATGGCGTGGGCCAGCTGCTCGGCGAATGAAGCCCGGCGCCGCGCCGCCGCCACGATCCCGGCGACCTCCTCGAGCCCCTCGCGGTGGCAGGCGTGGAGGAGCGCTTCCTTGTCGGGGAAGTAGTGGTACAGAGCGGTCTTCCGGACGCCGAGCTGCTGCGCGATGTCGTCGAGCGTGGTGGCGTGGTAGCCCTTGTCGCGGAAGGCCCGCAGGGCGGCGTGCAGGATCTCGACGCGCCGCCGCTGGCGCTTGGCGCGCACGTGGGCGGAGCCGCGGGTCGGGGTGTGCGTGCGTGTGCCGGGTGCTGCAGCGGCCATGCCGGGGCCTCACGAAGTGGTCCGGCAAGAAAATTGAACCGCAATTCAAAAATTTATCGTGAAGTCAGTATGAAGAGCGGGAGGCTGCCGATCCCTCAGTAGGCGTCGCGGTTGATCTCGCGGATCAGGCGCTCGTAGTCGGCCGGGGTGTTGATGAAATCGGTCACGGCAGGATCATCCACCGGCACCAGCGCGGCCCCGTCCAGGTGCGCATGGAGCACCGCCCGGGCACCCTCGCGGGTCGCGGCCTCGCTCGAGCGGAGCTCGTCGAACAGGCTCTGATCCCAGATCACCGGGTGGCCCCGGCGTCCGGCGAATGTCGGCAGGGTGACGGGAGCACGCCGCCGCCGGTAGGTCTCCACCAGCCGCTCGATCGTCGCCACGTGGATGTGGGGGAGATCCACCGGCCAGACGAGGGCGGCGGGCGGGTGAACGGCCTGCAGCGCGTCGAGGGCGCGACGCAGCGAGGCGATGGGGCCGCCCTCCACATCGGGGTTCTCCACGACGGTACAGTCGCGGGCCGCGATCGCCGCCCGGACCGCGGTCCCATCCGGGGGTGGGCCGACCACGACCACACGGGTCTTCAGGTCGAGGGCCTCGATCGCCTGGAGGATGCGGACCACGAAAGGCTCGCCACGGAAGTCGAGCAGCGCCTTGGGCGTGCCCATTCGGGCGGAGCGGCCGCCCGCCAGGACCACGGCGGCGAGGGGCATGAGGACAGCAACGATAGGCGGGGTGCGGAGCTGGGGCAAACCGCAAAACCGTATCTGATTGCAGAATAATGACTTGCGATTGGACGGTTGCGTCGCGGCGCCAAAACACCAGTATTAGGTCCCCCCATGGCAGTGCGCCGCATTCGCCTTCTGGGCGACCCGATCCTGCGCGAGAAGTGCCAGCGCGTGGCGAACCCGGCTTCGGCCGCGGCCCGCCTCGTGGCCGACGATCTGCGCGACACCCTCAAGTGGGCCAAGGAGAAGTACGCCATGGGACGGGCTCTCGCGGCGCCCCAGATCGGCGCGCCGGTTCGCATGATCGTCATGGACGTGGACGGCGCCAAGCAGCGCATCACGCTCGTCAATCCGGAGATCACCGACGTGGGCTCCGAGGATTTCGAGGTGTGGGACGACTGCTTCTCGTTCCCGGAGCTGCTGGTCCGGGTGAACCGGGCCCACCGCATCACGGTCCAGTACACCGACCTCAAGGGCAAAGCGCACTCGCTCGAGTGCGAGGGCCCCACGGCCGAGCTGCTGCAGCATGAGATCGATCACCTGGACGGGATTCTGGCGCTCGATCGTGCCATCGGTCTCGACCCGTTCGCGTTCCGCAGCGAATGGGAGAGGCTGCACGACAAGAGCGAGCGCTACGGGGCCCCCCACCCGCGCGAAGCGCCGGAAGAAGCCGCTATCGCTTCGGGCTGACGCCCGCCCGCACGAACACCTGCGTATAGTAGAACGCGCCGTCACCGGCACGGGCGATCCCTACGCCCGTCACGCCATACCTTCCTTCGATGTTCTCGAGATGGTGCCGGCTCGTAAGCCAGCCGTCCACCGCGACGCGCACGGTGCTGTTCGCGCTGTAGGTATTGAATGCCACGTTCTCGGCGGCCGCCTCGAGCGCCAGGAACCGGCCCAGCCGGTCGACGCGCTTGTTGAACCCGTCGTGTCCCATGGGCACGCGATGCGCGGCCATGTCCCTGCTGTGGGCGCGGGCGATGCTGGCCACGGCGGTGTCGTACGACAACGCGGGGAGCCGGTGGGCGGTGCGATACGCGTTGATGCGGCGGGCGACTTCCCGCTCGAGACTCGCGAATTGCGGCGCCGGCGCACGCGGCGACCCCGTCGCGTGCGCGCACGCGAGGAGCAGCACGGCCGCCAGGAGGCGCCACGAGGGGAACTTCGGGTTGACACCGGTCATAGACAGTTAGATTCGCCTTGAGACAGGGGTGCCCGCCAGGCCTGACCGGCGGGCTGAGAACACACCCTTCGGACCTGATCCGGGTAATGCCGGCGAGGGGAGTCGACAATGCAGGGAGCAGGGAGCACGGAGCAGTCCGCAGCGGT
>DATICZ010000168.1:0-5922 GCA_035456525.1 Gemmatimonadales bacterium | reverse complement strand
GGGAAACCCGCGTGGCGATCCTGGAGGACGACCGCCTTGTTGAACTGCTCGTCGATCGTCCCGACACGCGCCGCACGGTCGGCGACATCCATCTGGGTCGTGTCGAGGCGGTGCTCCCTGGTATTCAGGCGGCGTTCGTCGACATAGGGGCGGAAAAAAGCGCCTTTCTGCACGCCTCCGACCTCGTCGAAGCCGAGGACGAGGAGGATCCCGCAGAGCGGTCCGACGAAGACGACGACGTCACCGAGGGCAACGGCTCCGGGGGAAGCCGCGGCCGCCCGCGGCGGCGGGTGCCCAACGTCTCCGAGGAGTTGAAGCGCGGCGAGGCAAAGCTGGTGCAGGTCATCAAGGAGCCCATCAGTACCAAGGGGCCCCGCGTTACCGCGCAGGTTTCGCTCGCCGGCCGGTTCCTCGTCTACATGCCGTTCGCCTCCCGCGTGGGTGTTTCCCGCAAGATCGAGGGCCGCGAGCAACGCACCAAGTTGCGTGAGATGGTGTCGAAGCTCGTCCCGAAGGACGAGGGCGGATGGATCATCCGCACCGTCGCCGACGATCTCACCGAGGACAAGTGCCGGCGCGAGATCGACCACCTGCTGGGCATCTGGAAGAAGGTCCAGCGGAAGTCCACGTCGGTCCGGGCGCCCGCGTTGCTGCAGCGGGAGACGACCCTCACCCGGGGGATCGTCCGCGACCTGTTCAGCGACAAGGTGGATTCGCTGCTGGTGGACTCGCGGGCGCTGTACGGCGAGATCGAGCAGTACCTGAAACAAATCGATCCGGAGCTGCTGGAACGCGTCCGGCTGTACCGCGATGAAACCCCGCTGTTCGACAAGTACGACATCGAAGCCGAAATCCGCGGGCTGTTTCAGCAGCGGGTGGACCTGCCCACCGGCGGATACCTGATCATCCAGCCCACCGAAGCGCTCACCTCGATCGACGTGAACACGGGCCGCTACACCGGGAAGAAGGACCCGGAGAGCACGATCCTGCGCACCAACGTGGAAGCGGCCCGCGAGGTGGCGCGGCAGCTGCGGCTGCGGGACATCGGCGGCATTGTGGTGGTGGATTTCATCGACATGGAGACCCGCGGCAACCGCGACAAGGTGCTTCAGGAGCTGCGGACCCACCTGGGACGCGACCGCGCTCGCACCAAGGCCTTCGCGGTGAGCGAGTTGGGCCTGGTGGAAATGACCCGCCAGCGGGTCCGGCCCTCGCTGCTGCAGTCGATGACGGCCGCCTGTCCGACCTGCTCGGGCACGGGGCGCGTTTTCCGTCCGGAGGTCGTGGTGCGCCGCATGGAGCGCTCCCTCAAGCGGGCCGGCGCCGACCACAAGGAGCGCCAGCTCGCCGTCCGGCTGCACCCGGAGGTGGCCCTCTACCTGGTCGAGCAGGAGCCCAACTTCCTGCGGCAGCTGGAGAAACAGACCGGGCTCGAGCTCGAGGTGCGGGACGACCCGATGATGCGGCTGGACGAGTTCCGGATGATGGCCAAGCCGGCGGGCCGGGACGTGACGGAGCAGTATGCGGTGGCCTAAGCGGGGGACGAGGGACGGGGGACGAGGGATGGGTCGGCGTCCCTTGACGGAACTGCATGTCCCCGTTAGAGTTCGCGCCCTATGAGTTACGCCATTTTCGTGTCGGGCGGGCAGCAGTTCCGCGCCGAGCCCGGCAGAACGATCCAGGTGCCGCTGCTTGAGGCGGAGCCGGGTGCCACCGTCACCTTCGACCGGGTGCTGCTGACCAGCGACGGCAAGACGGTACAGGCGGGGCAGCCCGTGGTGCGGGGCGCGAAGGTCACGGCGGAAGTCGTCCGGCACGGCAAGGGCCCGAAGATCAAGATCTACCGCTTTGCGCGGCGCGCGGGGTACCGGCGGCATGCCGGACACCGCCAGCCGTTCACCGAAGTGAAGATCGCCGACGTGACGGTCGGCTGAGGTCACCATGGCGCACAAGAAGGGCGTAGGCTCCTCTCGCAACGGCCGCGATTCGCAACCCAAGTACCTGGGCGTGAAGCGCTACGGCGGTGAGTTCGTGACCGCCGGGAGCATCATCGTGATGCAGCGCGGCACGAAGTTTCATCCCGGCCAGAACGTCCGCCGGGCCTCGAACGACTCGCTGTTCAGCGTCGTGGACGGCCACGTCAAGTTCGAGTACAAGGACAAGAAGCGGATGCAGGTGAGTGTGTATCCGGCGGCGTGAGGCGGAAGAGGGCGGACAAGGGCGGAAGAAGGCGGACGAGGGCGGAAGAGGCGAAAGCTTCTCCCGCCCTTGCAGTTTTCTGGCCCCTCGCTGCGTGTGACGGATGACGGCTCCGGTCGACCACCGTGCATTCTATCTGATGCAGCCGTACGAGCGCTTTGCCGCGTGGAGAGAGAGCTATGCGCTGGCGCTGGCGACGTATAAGGCGACGGTCGCGTTTCCAAAGCATGAGCTGTATGGGTTGACGTCCCAATCCCGCCGTGCGGCTTACTCGGTCGTGGCGAATCTCGTCGAAGGATCCGCGAAACGAGGTGCCCGAGAGTTCCGCCGATTCCTGGACATTTCGATTGGGTCTCTTGCCGAACTCTCGATCGCCTTCCGGTTGGCTTGGGACATGGACTACCTGGACGAAGTTGCCTGGGACAACCTCGAGGATCAACGACGTCGAGCCGCATCTCTGGTGTGGCAGCTGTATCGATCCCTTGGCGAGAGAGGGCAGTAGGGGTGCACGAAACCCCTTCCGCCCTCTTCCGCCTTTGTCCGCCCTCGTCCGCCTAGTACGCCGGGGGGAGCTTCTTGTACCGCTCAAACAGCTCCCGCTGCCGACTGGTGAGCGGAATCTCCCGCCCGCGGATGTACACGTGCTCCACGCCCGTCGAGAACTCGAACGGGTCCCCCGACCAGACCACCACGTTCGCCACCTTGCCCACCTCGAGCGAGCCGTAGCGGTCCGCGACGCCGAAAACCTCGGCCGGGGTGAGGGTAACGGCCCGGAGCGCCTGATCCCACGGCAGGCCGTTGGCGACCGCGTTGCCCGCCTCCTGACGGATATTGCGGGAATTGTGCGTATCGGTCTCGAGCAGCACGACCTTCACGCCGGCCCGGGCCAGCAGGGCGGCGTTCTCGTAGCGCACCCCCAGCGCGTCGTAGGACGGGATGTTGTCCAGCGGTTGCACCAGGACTGGGACGCCGGCCGCGGCGATCTCCGCCCCGATCTCCCATCCTTCCTGAGCGCCGGCGAGGATCAAGCGGAGCCTGAACTCTCGCGCGAGGCGCAGGGCGTTCTGGATGTCGCTCCGTCGGTTGGCGATCGCGATCAACGGCAACTCCCCGTGGAGCACGGGCAGCAGGGCTTCGAGGTTCGCCTCCGAAGCGGAGAGCGGTTCGATCTGGGCGCGACGGTAGTCCACGCGGCGCCGCTCGTACTCCAGCGCATCGCGGAAGGTGGCGCGCAGTCGCTGCACGACGGCCGCCCGCGAACCGCCCCCCTCGTCCTTGCCGTTCTCCGACAGGTTGGCCACGATCCCAACCGGAGACTTCACCAGCATCTGCTCGATGGTCGGGCCGTCCAGGTCGATCAGGACGGCCTGCCCGCTCACGAGGTGCCCACTGGGCGCGGCGAGCGTGGTGGTAATGCCCTCCACGCGCGTGACGGGGATGACCTGCGACGCCGGATTGACGCCTTCAGCCACGTTGAACGCCGCGGCGATCGTGTCGCCCTGGATCCGTGCCTCCCGCGTCCCGGGCACCGAGCCGATCTCCACCAGGCCCATCTGCCCGGCGCCGTCGATGAGCCCGGGTGTGATCCACTTGCCCGTGGCGTCGATGCGGGTAGCCTCGGCCGGGACGGTCACGTTCGTGCCGATCGCGGCGATGCGCCCGTCGCGGATCAGCACCGTGGCGTGCTCGATTTTCGGCCCCGACACGGTGTACACGGTGCCGCCCGTGATGGCGATGGTCTGGGCCAGCAGAAACGGGATCATCGGACACCTCCCGGCGCCGGCACCTGGCCGAGCTGGAAATCGGTTCGCGGCTGGCGGGCGGGGTCGTTGCGGTCGTAGACCAGCCAGCCGTCGTTGTAGACCTGCAGCGCCCGGGCGTACACCGAGAACGGATCGGCCGACCACACGACGACGTCGGCCATCTTCCCCGGCTCGAGCGTGCCGACGATCGAGTCGATCCCCAGCACCCAGGCCGGGTTCGCCGTGATCCACCGGAGTGCCTGGTCGCGCGTGACGGGGACGCCGGCGCGGTTGCCCGCGTACATCGCCTTGCCGGCCTCCTGGTTGAGTCGCTGGATGCCGCCCGGGTCATCCGAGTGAATCACCGCCCGAGCCCCGGCGGCCTGGAGCAGCGCGGCGTTCTCGTGGATGCCGTCCATCGCCTCTTCCTTGAACCCCCACCAGTCGGCCCACACCGACGCGGCGGTGCTTTCGCGCGCCAGGAGATCGGCGACCTTGTACGCCTCGACCGCATGGTGGAACGAGCGGATCGTGAAACCGAATTCGTGCGCCAGGTCCAGCATTTGCGCCATCTCGTCGGCCCGGTAGCAGTGGTTCTGGACCAAGATGTTGCCGCGCAGCACCTCGGCCAGCGATTCCAGCTTCAGGTCGCGCTGCGGGGGATCGCCCTGATGCGTGCGGTTCCACTTGTCCCAGCGCTGGCGGTACCCCTCGGCCTGGATGAACGCGGCGCGGTAGCCCGCCATGTTACCCATCCGCGTCGAGGGCCCGCGCGTGCGGTACACCCGCTTCGGGTTCTCGCCACACGCCATCTTCAGGCCGTAGCCGGCACCGGGAAACTTCATCTCCTGGACGGTCCGCGCCGGGATCAGCTTGAGCACGGCGCTGCGTCCGCCGATGAGGTTCGCCGAGCCGGGTAACGCCTGGATCGTCGTGATCCCGCCCGCGATGGCGAGTGGGATCTCCGGGTCCTGCGGCCAGAACGAATGCTCCGCCCAGACCTCGGCCGTGACGGGATTGGTCGCCTCGTTACCGTCGGATTCGGCATCGGTCCCGGGGGCCGCGTACACGCCCAGATGGGAGTGGTCGTCGATGATGCCCGGCGTCACGTACCTGCCGGTGCCGTCGACCACCACGGCGTCGGCCGGCGCCTCGACCGTCGTGCCGACGCTGACGATGCGCCCGTCGCGCAACAGGATCGAACCGCCCGGGATCTCCGCTCCCGCGGCCGTCATGATCGTCGCGTTGCGGATCAACACGGGTGGGTTGGGATGGCGCCGGTAGGTCGAGGGATACTGCGGACGCTGCGCACTCGTCGTCTCCGCGGCCGCGGCCGGAGCCGGTGCCGGGGTCTGTGCCGCGGGTCGAGCGCTCGCGCCGGCGCACGCGGCCAGGAGCGGCAGCACCAGGATCCAGGAGGATCGCATGACAGGAGTCTCCCGCACGAGGACTATTTCACCAGCTCGAAGACGAACGGAGCGCCGATCAACTCGATCTTCACGATGCGACGGGGCGCGTCGCGAGTCACGTAGAATGCCGTCGGCACCTGGCCACCCGTGATGTCGAGCCGGAAGACCGGGAACGTCCCCGCGGGCACGGTCACGCTGCCGCCGTCGGACACCTTGATCTGCATGACCTGCGTCGTGCCTTTGCCCGACTCGAACACGTTGAGGGCGAAGCTGCGGCCGTTCGCCAGGGGCAGGGCCGGCAGCACGAAACTGAGCGCGTTGTCGTCATAGGTGCCGGGGGTCACCGTGGTGTCGATCTGCAGCGTCGCGGAGGTACCGCCCGGCTGAGGGGTCGTGGAGGTGCCTTTGACCCGTCCGGCGCCGTAGGTGAGGTGGATCTCGGCGGGCTGACCCTGAACCCGCCCCGTTTGGTCGACCTGCGTCACGGAGAGGTCCGCGGGGGTGAAGTGCACCGTCGTGCCCTGTTGCACCATCCCTCCGGCGATGACCGTGCTCTCCTGATACACGATCGA